>NZ_BAAAXV010000008.1:600000-900000 GCF_039535785.1 Nonomuraea helvata | reverse complement strand
CTTCTTGACCTGCTGCACCCTGGCCAGCTTGGCGTTGGCGGCCTCGACCGCGGCCTCCACCTCCTTGAGCACCTCCGGGTGCTCGGCCAGCTCCGCGAGCGAGGTGAAGGCGATGCCGCGCGCCTGCGCCCAGCCCGGTGCCACCTCCCCGTCCAGCGTCAGCACGGCCACCGGGTGCGGCCGGTTGTCGCCGTACGCGAGAGCCTGGCCGATGAGCATGTGCTCCTTGAGGTGGTTCTCGATCTCGGCCGGGGAGATGTTCTCGCCGCCGGAGGTGATGATCAGCTCCTTCTTGCGGTCGATCACCCGGTAGAAGCCGTCCTCGTCGACCGTGCCGATGTCGCCGGTGTGCAGCCAGCCGTCGGCGTCGACGAGCTCGGCGGTGGCCTCGGGGCGGTTGAGGTAGCCGCGGGTGTTGAGCGGGCTGCGGGCGAGGATCTCGCCGTCCTCGGCGATGCGGACCTCGACTCCCGGCTCGGCCCTGCCGACCGTGCCCAGGCGGTAGCAGGAGGGGCTGTTGCCGGTGAACGCGCCGGTCGTCTCCGTCATGCCGTACACGTCGATGACCTTGAGCCCGAGCCCGGCGAAGAAGTGCTGCACCTCCGCGGGCAGCGGCGCGGCGCCGGTGGCGGTCCACTGGGCGCGGTCGAAGCCGATCATGCCGCGGATGACCGACAGCAGCGAGGCGTCGGCCTGGTCGTAGGCGGCCTGGATCTCGGGGGTGATCGTCCGGCCGTACTGACCCGCCTCCACGTACGCGGCGCCCGCCGCCATGGCCCGGCGTACGGCGGCCTGCTGCTCCTCCGGCTGGGTGGCGAGCACGGCGAGCAGGCGGGCCGCCATCTTCTCCCACACCCGCGGCACCCCGAAGAACATCATCGGCCTGACCTGGCCCAGCGTGGCGCCCAGGTTGGCCAGGTCGGTGCAGAAGTGCACGTGGGAGGCCTTGACCAGGGGCACGTACAGGCTGAGGATCCGCTCGGCGATGTGCGCGTACGTGAGATAGGAGACCTGGGTGCCCAGGAGGGGCAGCTCGGCGATGCGGTCGGTGGCGGCGACCTCGTAGAAGACGTTCGCGTGGGTGAGGGGCACGCCCTTGGGCATGCCGGTCGTGCCGGAGGTGTAGAGGACGGTGACCACGTCGTCGGAGGTGACCGCGCGCCAGCGGGCCTCGACCTCGTTCGGGTCCACGGCCAGCCGGGCGCGGCCCAGCTCCAGGAAGTCCTGCCAGGCCATGAACCGCTCGCCGGCGGGCGCCCCCTCCAGCATGATGATCTTGCGGAGGCCGTCGAGGCGGTCCAGCACCGGCTGCCAGCGGGCCAGCTCGGCGGGGCCGCCCAGCACGGCGTACCTGGCGCCCACGTCCCCGGCCACGAACGCGATCTGCTCGGGCGCGAACGTCGAGTAGACCGTGCAGCCCACCCCGCCCGCGTGCACCGCGCCCAGGTCGGCGAGCACGTGCTCGCTCCGGTTGACCATCATCAGCGCCACCGACTCGCCCGGCTGCAGCCCCAGTGCGGCGAACCCCGCGGCGATCTCCAGGACCCGCAGGCGCGCCTGCCCGTAGGTCAGCGTGGCCCAGCCGTCCCCGTCAGGATCGGAGTACGCGGGCGCGTCCGGGTAACGCTCGGCGGCGTGCCTGAGCTGCCCGCAGACGGTACGGCCGGCGATCTCGCGCTCGATCTCGGCCCGGACTTCGAGGACTTCGGCCATGGCACCCGCCTCCAGTCAGTGTTCACTTGCGTGAGTGGCCTGCATCGCACCACAGCTGTCCCGGAGCGGCAAGAGCTCGCGGAGCAATACCTGCGTCCATCACGTACAGTAATCACACCAAATTCGTACTAGGGGGGCGAATGCGGCCAAAACAGGAAAAAACGTTCTTTGGGCATCCACGGGCCCTGGCCACGCTGTTCGGCACCGAAATGTGGGAGCGGTTCAGCTGGTACGGGCTGCGGGCGATCCTCGCCACGTTCATGGCGGCCTCGCCGGCCCAGCAGGGCCTCGGCCTGCCGGACGAGACCGCGCAGGCCGTCGTGGGCGTCTACGGGGCGCTCATCTACCTGGTCGCGCTGCCCGGCGGATGGATCGCGGACCGGATCCTGGGGGCGCGCAGGTCGGTGTTCCTGGGCGGGTGTCTCATCCTGCTGGGGCACGTCAGCATGGCCGTGCCCGTGACCTCGCCGCTCTTCATCTGGCTCGGCCTGCTGCTGATCATCAGCGGCACCGGCCTGCTCAAGCCGAACATGTCCGTCATGGTCGGCAGGCTCTACCCGGCGGAGGACGACGGGCGCAGGGACGCCGGCTTCTCGCTCTTCTACCTCAGCATCAACCTGGGCGCCTTCTTCGCGCCCATCGTGGTCGGCTGGCTGGCCGACGGCGACCGGTGGCACCTGGCCTTCAGCGCCGCCGCCGTCGGGATGGCGCTCGGCCTCGTCCAGTACGTACGGGGCGGCCGCGGCCTGCGAGCCATCGGCGAGCCACCGGCCCACGTGGAGCACGGCAAGCTCGGCCGCCTGGTGGCGCTCGGCGTGGGGGCGCCGGCGATCGCCCTGGCCGCCTGGGCGGCGACCGGCACGCTCACGATCGACCGGCTCACCGTGGCGATCACCGTGGTCATCGTGCTCGTGACCGTGGGGTACTTCGCCTACATCATGCTCGGCAGCCATGACCTCACCGAGGACGAACGCATCCGGATGAAGGCGTACATCTGGCTGTTCGCGGCCGCGTCCATCTTCTGGATGATCTACGACCTGGCGCCGAGCAAGCTGCTCTTCTTCGCCAGGGACCACACCGATCTGACCCTGTTCGGCATCGGGATCACACCGGCCACCACGCAGGCGTTCAACCCGCTGTTCATCATAATCTTCGTGCCGGTGTTCGCGGCGCTGTGGGTGCGGCTCGGGACGCGGGTGAGCACCCCGCAGAAGTTCGCGTTCGCGCTGGTCATGATCGGGGTGAGCTTCGTGGTCATGGCCGTCGCGGCCGCGCTGGCCGGCAACGGCCGCGTGTCGGTGTGGTGGCTGGTGCTCGTCTACCTGATCCAGGTGTTCGGCGAGCTGTCGCTGAGCCCGGTCGGGCTGTCGGTGACGACGAAGCTGGCGCCTGAGGCGTTCAAGAGCCAGATGCTCGGGGTCTGGTTCATCGCGTTCTCGGTCGGCGACGCGATCGGCGGGCAGACGGGACGGCTCGGCCGCGTGCTGTCGGATCCGGCGTACTACCTGGTGCTGGCCTCGATGGCGGTCGTGGCGGGGCTGGCGCTGTTCATGTTCACGCGGCAGCTGCGCGCGATGATGGCCGAGCACCACGAACCCGCGATGCGATAAAGATTGCCGATGTGACTGAGCTTCTCGATCTTGTCGGCATCTTCGTCTTCGCCCTGACAGGTGCGCTCATGGGGGTGCGCAAGCGGCTCGACGTGGTCGGGATGGCGGTGCTGGCCGAGATGACCGCCCTGGGCGGCGGCATCGTCCGCGACCTGATACTCAACGTCCGTCCCGCCGCCTTCCAGAGCCTCGGGTACGTGCTGGTGCCGGTGGTGGCGACGGCGATCGTCTTCTTCTGGCACCCGCACGTGGCCCGGGGGATGCCGGTCATCCTCGTGCTGGACGCGGCGGGGCTGGGCCTGTTCAGCGCCGTGGGGACGCAGAAGGCCCTGGAGTACGGCCTCAGCCCGCTGCACGCCGCCCTGCTCGGGACGGTGACGGGCGTGGGCGGCGGAATGCTGCGCGACATGCTGGTCGGGGAGATCCCGACCCTCCTCTACGACCGGCAGTTCTACGCGGTGCCCGCTCTGCTGGGGGCGGGAGTGATGGCGGCGCTGTCGTCGTACGGGCTGCACGGGTGGCCCGCCACCCTGGCGGCGGCGGTGCTCGCGTTCGGGCTGCGGCTCGGGGCGATGCGCCGCAAGTGGCGCGCCCCTCTGGCCAGGGGCACCGGCGAATGACGCGCGGCCATGGCGCGAAGGTCGAGGTCTACCCCCTCACACCATCGCGATGAGCGCCTCCGACGGGCGCGGGACGCCGGTGGGGCCGTGGTCGCGGGCGGTGCGGATGCGGGTGACCACGTCGGCCAGCACCTGGGGCGGCTGGGTGTAGGGCAGCCGGAGGTAGTTCTCCAGCGTGCCCTCCAGGCCGAACCACGGGCCGGGCGCGAGCCGTACCCCGTGATGGGCCGCCGCCTCCACGAGCGGGGTGGCGCCGTGGCCGTCCAGGCGCACCCACAGGGTGCCTCCGCCGCGCGGCACCGTGAACGTCCACTCCGGCAGCTGCTCGCGCAGGCCCGAGACCAGCGCGTCGCGTGAGGCGCGCAGGGTGCGGCGGCGCTCGGCGCGGGTCTCCTCCAGCCGGTCGAACAGCCGCGCCACCACGAGCTGCTCCAGCACCGGGCTGGCGATGTCCACGGCGGCGCGGAACATGGCCAGCCGGCGCGCGAGGGCCGCCGTGGTGCGCACCCAGCCGATGCGCAGCCCGCCCCACCACAGCTTGGAGGCCGAGCCGACGCTGATCACGCGGCTGTCGGTGTCGAAGGCCGCCGTCGGCGACGTGCGCGGCACCTCGTCCAGCGCCAGCTCCATCCACGTCTCGTCCACGAGCAGCACCGTGCCGGCGCGCCGGGCCGCGCCCACGACGGCGGCGCGGGTGGCGTCGTCCATGAGGGCGCCCGTCGGGTTCTGGAAGTCGGGCATGAGGTACGCCAGCCGCGCCCCCGACTGGCGCATGGCCCCGGAGACCAGGTCGGCCTGCCAGCCCTCGTGCGAGATGCCCACGGGGACGATCCTGGCGCCGCGCTGCCGGGCCACGTCGATGGCGTGCGGGTACGTCGGCGACTCCACGAGCACCGGGTCGCCCGCGCCGACGAGCAGGCCGATCACGAGCTGGATGGCGTGCTGGGAGCCGGTCGTGACGAGGATCTGCTCCGGCCTGGTGGCCAGCCCCCTGGCGGTGTAGCGGGCGGCGATGCGTTCCCTGAGTACCGGCAGGCCCCTCGGGTCGTAGCCGTTGCCCATGCCGTACCGGGGGACGTCCTCCACCGCCTCCAGCATCACCTCCCGCAGGACCGTCGGCGCGGGTGGGGCGGCGCTCTGGATCTCGATGAGGCCGTCGCCGTCGGTGCCGAGCCACGGGTTGTCCACCGTGGTGGCCGGGTCGGGCAGGGCCGTCCAGCTGCCCGAGCCCTGGCGGCTCTCCAGGTAGCCGCGCTCGCGCAGCAGGTCGTAGGCCGAGGTGACGGTGGTGCGGCTGACCTTGAGGGTCTCGGCCAGGTGGCGTTCCGCGGGCATGCGCACGCGTACCGGGATCTGGCCGTCCATGATGCGGGCGCGCACGCCGTCGGCGAGCGCGCGGTAGTACGGCCGCGCCGCCGGGTCGATCTGGACGAGCCGGGCCACCTGAGCAGCGGACAGATGCCTCATATGAGGCCACTTTTCAGGATTGGCCCTGTTTTGGCAAGTCAGGTGGATGCCACTGTGGGGCCACTATGAGCGACACGACCGTCCCCAGGATCAGTTCCCTCCCCGCCCGTCTCGTCCGGTTGTACGGCGGGCTCGCGCTGTACGGCGCCGGCATCGGCCTCCAGGTGGAGTCCGGGCTGGGGAACGACCCGTGGGACGTGTTCCACCAGGGCCTGGGCATCCGGTCCGGGCTGTCCATCGGGACCGTCATCATCGGGATCGGCGCGCTGGTGATGCTGCTGTGGATCCCGCTGAAGCAGCGGCCCGGGCTGGGGACCATCAGCAACGTCCTCTTCCTGGGCCTGTTCGCGGACGCCGCGATCTTCCTGCTGCCCACGCCGTCGCACCTGGCCCTGCAGGGCCTGTACGTGGCGCTCGGCGTGGTCTCCATCGCCCTGGCCACGGTGCTGTACATCGGCGCCGGGATGGGGCCGGGCCCGCGTGACGGCGTCATGACCGGGCTGGTGCGGCTCGGCCTGTCGGTGCGGCTGGCGCGCTTCCTCATCGAGGTCACCGTCCTGGCCGCCGGGTGGCTGCTCGGCGGCACCGTGGGCGTGGGGACCCTGGTGTTCGCGCTGGCCATCGGCCCGCTGACCCAGCTGTTCACCCGCTGGTTCCCCTTGACGTGACCCCGTGGCCGGGGCGGACATGACGCGACATGATCGGACCCGGTCACGGGATCACCCCATGCGCGAGTAACGTCAAGGCATGCGGATCGAGGATTACGCCCTGATCGGAGACATGCAGTCCGCGGCGCTGGTCGGCAGAGACGGATCCATCGACTGGCTCTGCCTGCCCCGGTTCGACTCGCCGTCGTGCTTCTCGGCGCTGCTCGGCAGCGAGCGCAACGGGCACTGGTGGCTCGGGCCCACAGGCCGCCGCCCCGCCACACGGCGCCGTTACCGTCCCGACACGCTCATCCTGGAGAGCGAGTGGGACACCCCCACCGGCACGGTCCGAGTGATCGACTTCATGCCGCCCCGCGACCGCAACCCCGACGTCGTGCGCATCGTCGAGGGCGTCTCCGGGAGCGTGGAGGTCTCCACGCAGCTCAGGGTCCGCTTCGACTACGGCAGGATCGTGCCGTGGGTGCGCCGCAGCAACGGCCACCTGCAGGCCATCGGCGGGCCCGACTCGGTGTGGCTGCACTCCCCCGTGCCGCTGAAGGGCGGCGACTACGCGCACCGGGCCACCTTCACGGTGAAGGAGGGCGAGCGGCTGTCGTTCGTCTTCACGTGGCACCCGTCGCACGATCCGATGCCACCGCAGATCGACGCCGACACCCAGCTCGCCGAGACCGAGGCCATGTGGTCGGAGTGGGTGGGCCGATGCACGTACGAGGGGCCGTACCGCGAGGCCGTGGTCCGGTCGCTGATCACGCTGAAGGGCCTCACCTACGCCCCGACCGGCGGCATCGTCGCCGCGCCCACCACGTCCCTGCCCGAGGACCTCGGCGGGGTGCGCAACTGGGACTACCGGTTCTGCTGGCTGCGGGACGCCACCATGACACTCGACGCATTGATCAGCTCCGGCTACCTGGAGGAGGCCGCGGACTGGCGCTCGTGGCTGCTGCGGGCCATCGCCGGGCGGCCCCAGGACCTGCAGATCATGTACGGCGTCGCGGGCGAGCGCCGCCTGCCCGAGCTCCGCCTGGACTGGCTCGACGGCTACGAGGACTCCCGGCCGGTGCGGATCGGCAACGAGGCGGTCAAGCAGCTCCAGCTCGACGTGTACGGGGAGGTGATGAACTGCCTCTACGTCTCGCGCACCCGCGGCCTGTCCGCCGACGACCGGGCGTGGACCATCCAGCGGCAGCTCCTCGACTACGTGGCCGAGCACTGGGACGAGCCCGACGAGGGGCTGTGGGAGGTGCGCGGGCCGCGCCGGCACTTCGTGCACTCCAAGGTGATGTGCTGGGCGGCGCTGGACCGGGCGGTCAAATACGTCGAGCGGTTCGGGCGGACCGGGCCGGTGGAGCAGTGGCGAAGGCTGAGGGACACCATTCACGACGAGATCTGCACGAAGGGGTTCGACGCGCGGCGCAACACCTTCACCCAGTCGTACGGGTCGTCCGAGCTGGACGCGGCGCTGCTGATGCTGCCCGTCGTCGGGTTCCTGCCGGTCGACGACCCCCGGATGGTGGGGACCGTCGCGGCCATCGAGAAGGAGCTCATGTCGGACGGGTTCGTGCTGCGCTACCCCCTGGCGGCCGACAACGACGTGGACGGCCTGACGGGCGGGGAGGGCGCCTTCCTCGCGTGCAGTTTCTGGCTGGTGGAGGTGATGGCGATGCAGGGCCGCAAGGAGGAGGCCAAGGACCTGTTCGAGCGGCTGCTGGCGCTGCGCAACGACGTGGGGCTGCTGGCCGAGGAGTACGACCCGCGCTACGGCCGCCTGGTCGGCAACTTCCCGCAGGCGTTCAGCCACGTGCCGCTGATCCACGCCGCCCGCGCGCTGTCGTAGCGCCCCGGGCGGGTCACGGGCCGGTGAGTCGGCGCTCGCCGGCCGTGGTGATCACGAACACCTGCCAGTTGTAGTACGCGTAGTAGTTGCGCGGGTCCCGCTTCATCTGGCGGGCGTGCAGGAGGATCGCGTTCACATACGCCTGGGACGGGTTGTACGCGTGCAGCGCCCGCTGGTAGTCGCGCGGGGCGCCCGACGCGCGCAGGTAGTTGGCGGCGCCCATGACGGCGTCGCGCGGATCCCGCACGTCGCCGCCCATGCCGTACGCCTTCCAGGTCCCTGGCATGAACTGCATGGGGCCCTGGGCGCCGACATAGCTGTTGGACCGCACCCGGCCGAACTTCGTCTCCGCGAACATCACCGCCGCCAGCACCTCCCATTCCACCCCGAACCGGCGCTCGGCCTTCTTGAAGTAGCCGAGCAGCTCGGCGGCGGGCCGGGGAGCCTGGACCTTGAACGTGGCCGACGGCTTGACCGGGTGGGCCAGGGCGAGCAGTTCGCGGATGGCGGCCGTGTTGTCCTTGGCCTCGGCGGCCAGCGCGGCCGGGAGGCGGGCGAAGGCCTGGGAGGCGAGCTTGGAGTGGCGGGCGGCGTAGCGGTAGAGGCGCTGCTCGTGCAGGGCCAGGAGCTCGACGTCGCGAGGCGGCTTGCCGGTCTTGGGCCAGGCGTCGATGGCGGCGTCGAGCGTGGCGCTGTTCCGCTTCAGCGCGGCGGCCAGGCGGGCGGCGTCCTGCGGGATCGGCTCGTCGGGGGCGGGGAGCGTCTCACTCGCCTGCTGACCGCCCGGTGTGGTCGTGGACGGTGCCGTGGACGGTGCCGTGGACACGGGCGGGGTCGAGGCCGCCAAGGGCTCCCGGGCCGCTCCCGAGGAGTGGGCCGGTGCGCCGCAGGCGGCCGCGCCGAGGAGGGCCGCGAGTGCCACCGCGCCCACGGCGCGGGTCGTGCGGGCGGGTCGGGGCTGGTGGTGCTGGCGTTCCTCCATGGTCGGCCAACCTACCCGGTCCGGGGGCCTGCTCTCACGTCACGGGCGTCACTCGGGTACCTCGCGTCGGCCGGGCCATCCGGCCTGCGGAGGGTTCCGGGCGGGCCGGGCGCGAGGTCAGGAGCCGCCCGCGCGCAGGGACCGGGGTGAGGCGCCCAGCTCGCGGCGGCACACCTTGTTGAACGCCTGCAGATCCGGGATCCCCACCGCGGCCGCTATCGCGGGGATCGCGAGGGTCGAGTCGCGCAGCAGGTGCAGCGCGCGGGACATCCTCCTGCGGCGGATGTAGGCCACCACGGTCAGTCCCGTCTGGGCGCGGAACAGCCGGGTGAGGTGGTTGTGCGACACCCCGGCGGCGCGGGCGATGCCGGGGACGGTCAGGGGCGCGGCGAGGTCCGCGTCGATGTGCTCCATGGCGGCCGCCACGACGGCGTGCGCGCTGCCGGCCACGGGCAGGTTCGCCACCCGCCACAGCACCGTCCACACCTCCGCCGAGGCCCGCGCCCTGGTGTCGGGGACGGCCGCGATGACCTGCCGCAGCGAGGCGGCGATGAGCGGCGCCTGGTCACCGGCGTCCCGCATGACCGCGACGACCCGCCGCTCGTCCGCACCGGACAGCCTGAAGTGCGCGTACAGGTGCTCGGACCTGCCCCGGTAGTGGTAGTGCACCTCCGCGCCCGGCGGGATCAGGCTCACATGGCCGGGCTTGATCGCGTGCGTGGTGCCCTCGACCACCAGTTCGGCGGCGTACTTGTACAGGTGGAGCTGCCAGAGGTCGGGCAGCCGGAACACGTCGCGGGTGCGGACCACACCGTGCACGCCCACCCCCGCCCCGGCCACCGCGGGTGGCTCGGAGAGCGCGATCTCCACCTGCCGCACAACGCCCTGTCTACACCAGCGAGGGAAAATGAACCAGTAGTTGATGATTACAACCTACGACAGGGCTGATGTCCGGTTCTAACTTCGAGGCATGCGAACCACTTTGCTGACGTCCGTACAGGTCGCCGGATTCGTGGCCGCCGGTTACCTGCGGCTCGACGGGGTCGTCCCGGACGAGCTCAACGACCAGGCGATCGACGTGCTCGAGGCGGGCATCCCCCGCTCGCCCTACGGAACCCCGGTCGCCAAGGCCTTCCCCGACGGGTCGTTCGCCCGGAGACTGATCGAGCTGCCCGCCGTCGCGGGCGCCCTGCACTCGCTCGTCGGCCCCGACCCGACCGTCGACCACCACGCCGTGCACGTACGCGAGCCGCGCGAGGGCCACGCGCAGCCGCTGCACGCCGACGCCATCATCGACACCCGCATGGACGCCTTCGACGTGCAGCTCATGTACTACCCGCGCGAGGTGAGCGCGGACATGGGCGGCACGCTGGTGGTGCCGGGCAGCCACCTGCGCCGGACCAACGAGAGCGACACCGGCCGCTACCAGAACCTGCGCGGCCAGACCCGGCTGACCTGCCCGGCCGGGACCGTGATGCTGCTCCACCACGGCATCTGGCACGGCGGGCGGCGCAACGACAGCGACGTGCGGCGCTACATGTTCAAAATCCGCTTCAACCCGACCGTGCCGCAGGTGCGGCTCTGGGACGTCTCCGACCTGGAGGACCCTGCCGTGTCGGCCGAGCTGGATCGGCGTTTCCCGTGGTACGAGCACGCGACCGGGCGGCTGGAGGCGCACAACCGGGTGCGGTTGTGGCGGGCCATGACGGGCGATCCCTCGTTCGATGTCGAGTACTGGAACACGCGTGTGAACAACCGTCCCGGGAGGGTCGCATGAAGCAGCAGGTGCTCGTTCTCTATCTGGCCACCTCCGCGCTCGACGCTCCCGTGGTGGGCTGGTCGCGCTACGACGGCACCGGGCGGACCGACCCGACGACGGGCGACGGGGACGAGCCACCGTACGAGACGGGGGTGGAGGCGTTGCGGGACGGGTGGCGGCTGTTCCAGGCGTCTCAGCTCATCCCGCCGTATCCCGGGCACGAATACGACACGTCGTTCTTGAAGCATGAATTCTTCTTCGAGAAGCTGTCGTAAAACCGGACGTACGGGTCTTATTGTGTGATCGCCCGATGTGATCCGTGGAAGGAGCGGGATGCCGGACCTGCGCCCGCTCCGGCCGGGCGATCCCGAGCGGATCGGCTCGTACCGGCTCGTCGGCGTGCTCGGCTCCGGCGGCCAAGGGGTCGTCTACCGAGGCGTCGGTGACCGCGAGGTGGCGATCAAGGTGCTGCACGGGCACCTCAGCCATGACGACGACGCCACCAAGGGCTTCCTGCGGGAGGTGGAGGCGGCGCGGCGGGTGGCCGCGTTCTGCACGGCCGCGATCCTGGACGTCGGGACGGTGGACGACCGGCCGTACATCGTCAGCGAGTACGTGCCGGGCGACACGCTGCAGGCCGTGGTCCGGACGTTCGGGCGACGGGTGGGCGGGGCGCTGGACCGGTTGGCGATCTCCACGCTGACCGCGCTGGTGGCCATCCACCAGGCCGGGATCGTGCACCGGGACTTCAAGCCGGGGAACGTGCTGATGGGTCCGGACGGGCCGATCGTCATCGACTTCGGGATCGCCAAGGCGCTCGACGCCACGACCGGCACGTCCGCGCCTGTGGGGACGCCGGCGTACATGTCGCCCGAGCAGTTCAGGGGCGAGCGGGTGGGGCCCGCCTCGGACGTGTTCAGCTGGGCGGGGACGATGGTGTTCGCCGCCACGGGGCGCACGCCCTTCGCGGGGGACACGGTGGCGGCCGTGGTGAACAGCGTGCTGAGCGGCCTCCCGGACCTTACGGGGGTGCCGCCGCACCTGCTGGGAACCATCGAGATCTGCCTGTCCAAGGATGCCGCCGGTCGGCCGGGCCCGGCTGAGCTGCTGCAGCGGCTCATCCGGCAGGCGGGGCCGGGCGCCGGCGTCCTCCCGGGCCCCGGCGCGGCCCACCCTGTCGCGGCCCACCCCGTCACGGGCGCCCCGCCCGACGACTCGTCCCGACCGGCACCGTCCGCTCCGCCGGGTGCGGCGCCGGTGCCCGGCCCGCCATCCGCAGGAGGAGCGTCTTCGTCCGGCCCGCCATCCGCAGGAGCGACCGGGGCGGGGCCGTCGGGTTCGCCGCCCGTGGGAACGGTGCAACCGCCCGTTGGGAGGGCGCACGCCGGGCCTCCGCCTCCGCATGGTGCGAGGCCCTTTTCAGGTTCCGCGCCCACTCCGGAGGGACGGCCGCCGCTGTCCGTCCGTACGGGATTCCCTGCCGGGAACGGGTCGGTGGCCGATGCGGACACGGCCCCCGGGCAGGGACGGCCGGTCAGCCGGCGGGCGGTGATCGGCGGAGCCGCGGCCGCCGCGGCCGCTCTCGGGGTGTCCGCCTTCACCCTTCTCCGGCCGCGGGACGACCTCCCTCCCCCGATCGGCCGGAGTACGACCCAGCCGACCGGCGGAAGCCCGACCCCCACCGCCGCGTCGCCCACTCCTGCCGCGTCCGCGCAGCCTTTCGGCACGCAGCTCGCGGAGTCCGTACCCCTCCCGGCGGCGGACGGCGCCCCCACGGTGCTGGCCGCCGCCGGGGGCACCGTCGTGTGCGGGACGGCCAAGGGGGCGGTGTCCGCCTGGGACCTCGGCCAGGCGCCCACCAGGCTCGGGGACGGCGGGGGCTCGACGACGTGGGTGGCCACCGGCAGCGTCGGCAGTACGCCGGTGGCGGCCTCCGGGCATCTCGACGGCCGGATGCGGCTGTGGAGCCTGGCGGGCGAGAGCCTCGCCTCGCGCAAGGTGAGCGACCCCGTCATCGCCGTCACCGTCACGGCGGGCGCGGCGGTGGCCGTGTCGCAGAAGTACGACGGCATGAAGGACCTCCACAGCGTCGTACGGCTCTGGGACATCTCCACCGGAAAGCAGATCGGCTCGACGATCAACGACCATTTCCAGGGCGTCAGAGGGCTGGCCTTCGGGCGGATGGGCAAGGACGACGTGCTCGTCACGGGCGACGGCGGCGAACGCGTCCGGGTGTGGCGGCTGTCGGACGGGAAGATGACGCACTCGTTCCGCACCGGGGAGATCGGCGGGATCGAGCGGCTGGCCTGCGGCGAGATCGACGGCAAGGCCGTGCTCGTGTCGACTCACCTGGACGCGACCCTGCGCGTGTACGACCTGGCGACGGGCAAGCGCAGGAAGAAGTGGACGTTCAGCGATCAGAGCCCGGACGACCGGGGCGCCGCGGCCCTCGTCGCGGGGCAGACAGGAGACGTGCCCTTCGCCGCCGTCGCCCACGCTCCCTGGAACGGCGACGTCATCGTCCGCGTCTGGAACCTCCGCGACGGCGACATCATCGGCGTGCTCGGCCCCGGGCGCGGCGGGGCGATCCGCACGCTGGCGCCGGCGAAGCAGGACGGCCGCCCCGTGCTCGCCGGCACGGGCGACGACCGCGCGCTCCGCGTCTGGAGCCTCGGCCCGAGCTGAGCCGTCCGGACGGTGATTCCGGCGATCCCGAAACCTGTGTTTCGGGCCTGGAATGCGCAGGCTCGCGGGAGCGCTCCCAGTCGCTCGGCAGCCGCCTGAGCTGCTGATATTTCCGGTCGTTGGACCGCTTGTTCAATTAAGGCACCTCCGCAAGCCGACGCAGGCGTGCCGGTCAGGGGTCTTGACATCCCAGGCAGACCGCTTCCTACCGCTTCGTCACTAAAACGTTCCAGATTTTCACATATCTTGAAATAACATGGTTGAGCTGGTCTTTTGTCGCCACACTACGGTTAGTCAATGGGCCAGACAATTCCGGCACGTCCGATATTTGCTATTTAGATCGCCACCATGGGGACAGGTGCCATACTGCGTTTGGGAGCGCTCCCGCGAGCGCTTTCCCTCATGACGCCCCTCCACGAGGACCGGCTGTGAACCATCCCGACCCCCTGCTCGAAACCCGCCGCCCATGGGCCGCGCACATCTGGTGGATCGCCCTGGCCGTCGGCGCGGCCGGCTTCGCCTTCGTCTGGCTGGCCACCCCGCACGCCCGCGAGATCGACGCCGCCTGGCAGCTGGTGGCCAAGCTGGTCGCCTTCGCCTTCCTGTGCTGCGCGATCGCGTTCTTCCCGTGGGTGTCGCCGCGCCTGAGCTGGCTGCTGTACGTCCCGTTCGTCTTCTTCACCGGCTACCTGATCCCGAGGATCAGCTGGTTCTATTACGGGGACGGCGCGCGGGCGCACGGCGACAGCTTCTACACCCACCTGTACCTGCTGCTGTATCCGGGGATCGTGCTCACGGTCGCCGCCGCGTACCGGATCGGCGGCGGCTCCCCCGGCCGCTGCCTGAAGATCATGGCCACCGGGGTGCTCATCGTGTTCTCGGGTTTCCTGGACGTGATGTGGCAGGTGGTCAACCCGGTGAAGATCCCCAAGCTCATCGACGCCCCGCACATCAACCTGTTCACCGGCGGGCCGATCCCGTTCGGCGCGGCGATCTGGTTCGCGCTCGCCCATGTCCCCTTCATCGTGGGGATCAACCTGCTTCCCCTTGACCGCTGGATCGCGCGCCTGACGGGAGCCGGCGCGGACGCCACTCGGAGGAGGTGACCATTGCCGAACGCGCCTGCCGCGCCGCCCCTGATCGACATCTCGGTGGCGGCGCCCGCGTACAACGAGGCGGAGAACATCGCGGCCGCGGTGACGGAATGGCGGCAGTACCTGGAGCGCCACCCGGCGATCGGCGCTTGGGAGATCGTCGTCTGTGACGACGGCAGCGGCGACGCGACCGGGAAGATCCTGGAGGAGCTGCGAGAGGACTGCCCGGGGCTCGTCATCGTCACGTTCGGGCGTAACCGCGGCGCGGGGGCCGCCATCGCCGCCGCGATCGCGCGTACCCGGATGGACTGGGTCGTGCTGCTGGACTCCGACGGGCAGTTCCCGATCGCCAACCTGGACCGGTTCATCGGGCGCATCCAGGCGGGTGCGGGGCTCGCGTTCTCGGGCGCCCGGATCAGGAAGGCCGACAGCCTGCCGTACCGGTGGGGGTCGGCGGCCAGCGGCGCGGTCAGCAACCTGCTGCAGCGCACCCACTACCGCGACTTCAACTCGATCTTCAAGGTGGTGTACGGGCCGCTGTTCCGCGCGCTGCCGCTGGAGTCGGCCGGGATGAACTGCTCGACCGAGATCACGGCCCGCGTCTCCGAGCTGGGACACGCCTGGGTGGAGCTGCCGATCGAGCATCGCGCACGGGGCGGCGGCCGCCGGGGCTGGCGGTTCTGGCGGGGAGCGCGCGACCGGGCCCTGTTCGTGGGCTACCTCGGGCTGCGCCACTGGCTGCTGCGCCGCGGTGTGCTCCGCGTCCCGGTGCTCGACGAGGAGGTCCGGTGAGGGTCTCCATGTTCAGCGGCGGGCGGGGCGCGGCCGGGATCGCCCGCGCCCTGCTGCGCCGGCCGGGGCTGGAGCTGTCCCTGCTGATCAACGGGTACGACAACGGGCTGTCCACCGGCGCGCTGCGCCGCTACCTGCCGGGCATGCTCGGCCCGTCCGACTTCCGCAAGAACCTCCTGCTCCACCTCGACCGCGGCGATCCCCGCCGGGAGCTGCTCGAACGCCGGCTCGCGCCGGGCACCACGGCCGCGGACCTGGGGCGGCTGATCGACGGGCCGCTGGACTACCGGATCACGCGCGAGCTGCGGGTCTTCGCCGGGCGGCTCCGCGCCGAGCCGGACGGGCTCGACCTGGCCGACTGCGCACTCGGCAACCTCGTGTTCGCCGGGGCGTACCTGCGGCTGAGCGAGGACTTCAACGCGGCGGTACGGACGTGCGCGCAGACGTTCGGCTCTCCGGCGAGGCTGCTCAACGTGACGGCCGGCGAGAACGCGTTCCTGGTCGCGCTCAAGGAGGACGGGCGGCTGCTGGCCGACGAGGCGGACATCGTCGCGCCGCAGGACGCGGCGGCCATCACGGGGCTGTTCCTGCTGCGGGAGCCGCTGACGGCCGCCGCACGCGCCGAGCTGGCGGGGCGGCCCCCGGAGCGGGTGCGCGAGCTGCTCGCCCGGCGCGCGGCCCGCGTCTCACCCGGCCCGGAGGCGCTGGAGGCGCTCCGGGACGCCGACCTCATCGTGTACGGCCCCGGCACGCCGCACTCGTCGCTGCTGCCCAGCTACCTGACGCCGGGGGTGGCCGAGGCGATCGCGGAGAGCCGGGCCGCGGCCAGGGTGTTCGTGGTCAACATCGGGGGCGACCACGACATCCAGGGGCTGACGGCGACCGATCTGGTGGATCGCACGCTGGCGTACCTGGGCGACCCGGGCAACGAGCGGCGGACGATCACGCACGTCCTCGGCCATCACGGCGCCTCCGGCGGGCCCGCGGTGCCGCGCGCGGTCGTCGACCGGGGGTGCTGGGCGGGGGCGCGCTGGATCAGCGTGGACCTGGAGGACGCCGACCGTCCCGGCACGCACAGCGGCCCGCGCACCGCCGACGCGCTCCAGGCCGTGCTCGGCGAGATCCCCCTGGCACGGGCCGGATGACCGGCCCCACGGGTTCCGCTCCCGCCGCCACGGCGGTGCTGGCGGGGGTGGTCGCCGGGCGGCGGGTGTGGTTGTGCGATCTCGACGGGACGCTCGTGGACTCGTTCCCCGCGCACGAGGCCGCCTTCAGGCAGGCCATCGCCGAGGTCGTCCCGGCCGCCCTCCCGTCCTTCCGGTACGCCGACCACGCGGGCGCGAGCACCGCCGAGGTGGCCGCGCTGCTGACCGGGGACCGCGAGGTGGCCGGGCGGCTGGCGCGGCGCAAGCAGGAGCTCTACCGGCGGTTCGTCGAGCAGGGCCGGGTCCGGCCGTTCCCCGGGGCGCGCCGGCTGCTCGACCGGCTGACCGGCGGCGGGCGGGTGGCGTACCTGGTCACCAGTGGCAGCCGCGGGTCGGTGGAGCGGGTGCTGACGGGCTCGGCGCTGGGGGCGTGCTTCCGTGACGTGCTCACCGCCGACGACGTGCCGGTGAGCAAGCCGGACCCCGAGTTCTACCGCCTGGCCTGCCGCCGCTGGCACGTCGATCCCGCCGAGGCCGTCGTGCTGGAGGACTCCCCGCACGGGGTGGCCTCCGCCGTCGGCGCCGGGCTGGCGACGCTGCACGTTCACACCGCCGAGCCCGCCCCCGGCGCGGTCGCGGTGCGCGGGCTGGACGACATCGTGTCCCTGTTGGAGATGACGTGAGTATTTGTGCGGTGATACCGGCCGCAGGGCGTGGCACCAGGCTGGGCCAGGGCATCCCGAAGATCATGATCGAGGTGGCTGAGGGTGTCACCGTGTGGCACCTGCTGCTGCGGCGGCTGCGGCCGTGGACCGAGCACGTCCACGTCGTCGTCTCCCCCGACGGCGCGGGCCCGTTCCGCGAGCTCGCGGCCGCGGAGATCGGCGCGGGCACGGTGTCGGTGAGCGTGCAGGAGCGGCCGACCGGCATGGGGGACGCGATCTTCGGGGCCGCGGGGCACTGGGCGGCGTACGAGACGATCCTGGTGGTCTGGGGCGACCAGGCGAACCTGTCCCCCGACACCGTGCGCGAGGTCGTCGCCGCCCACCCGGGCAAGGGGCTGACCCTGCCGCTGGTGCCGATGGCCGAGCCGTACGTGGAGTACGAGCTGTCCGGCGGCGAGCTCGTACGTGTGCGGCAGTCCCGCGAGGGCGACGAGTGCCGCCCGGGCGGGCTCAGCGACGTCGGGGTGTTCTGCCTTGCCACCGAGGGGCTGCGGGCGGCATGGGAGCGGTACGCGGCGGAGGCGGCGCAGGGCGCGGCCACCGGCGAGGTGAACTTCCTGCCCTTCCTGCCGCACCTGTCGCGGATTGGGGGCCTGCCGGTGACCGTGGTGCCGGTGGCCGACCCGGACGAGGCGCGCGGCATCAACACCGCGGACGACCTGGCGTTCGCCCGGCAGGCGTACCAGCGGTGCAGGTCCTGAAGACCCGCGCGGCGGACCTGCGGCAGGTGGCCGGGCCGACGCTGGTGAGCACGGTGGCCAGCGGCACGGCGGCGGCGACCACGCTGGTCATCGCCCGGGGGGCGGGGGCGAGCGCGTTCGGCCAGTTCACGGTGGTGCTGTCGATCGCGCTGATCGTCACCGTCGGCATGCTGACGAGCCTGCACTACGTGATGCTGCAGGAGCTGCCCAGGGCGGATCCGGAGCGGCGGCCCGAGCTGGTCGCCACGGCGCTGCTCGCCACGCTCGCGGTGACCGCAGGGCTGGCCGTGCTGGGCATGGTGGCGGCGCCGCTGCTGACGGCGGCGCTGAACGTGGACGCCCGCACGCTCGGCTTCGGCCTGGCGCTCGCGGCGTCGATGACGGTGAACCAGCTCACCGAGAGCTTCCTGCGCGGGCTGAAGAGGTTCGCGTTCGTGGCGGGGCTCAAGCTGACCATCGCGGTCGCCTACCTGGCCGCGGCCTCGTTCTGCCTGCTGGTGCTGGGCGTCAGGGAGGCGGAGCCGTACCTGGTGGCGCTGATCGCCACGAACGTGGCGTTCGCCCTGGCGGCGCTGGCGGCGGTGCGGGTGCGGCCGCGTCTGTGGTCGGCCCGGCTGGCGCGGTCGCTGTACCGGCACGGCATGTACGTGACGGTCATCGCCGCGCTCACCGGCGTGCTGTTCGGCATCGACGCGATCTTCCTGAACCACTGGGCGGGCCCGGCGGACGTCGGCGTGTACTCGGTCTACAACGGCTTCCCGAAGCGGCTGCTCGGCGTGGTGTTCACCGACGGGATCGGGCTGGTGCTGCTGCCCGCGATGGCCACCTCGGACAAGCCGCTGCTGATGCGGCGGATCGCCCGGCTGGTCCCGGCCGTGGCCGGGGTCACCGCGGTGGTCTCGTTCGCCGCGAGCACGGTGTTCTTCCTGCTGATGAGCGGCGACTACCCGTACTCGCTCGGCCTGATGGCGCTGTCGGCGCTGGGCATCGGCGCGCACACGGCGTTCAACCTGTACTCCGTCGCCCTGTCCATGGACGGGGTGCGCGGGGCGAAGGTGCTCATCGGCTGTCTGGCGGCCGGGACGCCGCCCGCGCTGGCCGCGCTGGCCGCCTGCATCCGCTGGCAGGGCCTGGCCGGCGGGCTCGCGGGGTTCGCGCTGGCCAACCTCGTCCTGCTGGCCGTCGTGGCGGCCGCGGCCGCCCGTGTCTACCGGAGCCCGACATGAGAATCGCCTACGTCGTCAACCAGTTCCCGCCGAACATCACCGCCGGCCTGGGCAGGTACGTCGAGCTGATCACGCCGTACCTGGCCCGCGAGCACGAGCTGACGGTGTACACGCCGAACGACGGCCGGCAGCCGGTGGACGAGAGTGTCGGCGGCATCCGCGTGTACCGGCCGCGGACGGCCTTCGTCAGCGGCAAGCGGCTCAACCGCACCAGGCGCGCGGAGTTCCTGCTGCTCGCGTTGCAGGTCGTGGTCAGCAACTGGCGTTACTTCCTGCGGCTGTGCCGCCGCCGCGAGCGGCCCGACCTGGTGGCCGTGCACGACTCCACGAACTTCCTGTCGGGTCTGCTCTGCCACTACGTGCTGCGGCTGCCGGTGGTCTTCCACGTGCACACCACGGAGTACGGCGTCGCGCCGCAGCGCAGTATCACCGACCCGCTCAACGTGTTCGCCGCACTGGAGCGCCGGCTGGCCAGGATCTCCCGCCGCGTGGTGGTGGCCACGCCGGAGGTGGGCGACCAGCTGAGGGCCGCGGGCTGGGACCGGACGCCCATCGACGTCGTGCCGCTGGGCGGGACGTTCGAGGGGGTGCTCCCGTCGTACGGACGGGACACGCTGAGTGCCGGGGCGCGGGCCCTGCGCGAGAGGCTGGGGCTGCCGGAAGGGGATCCCGTCCTGCTGTTCGTGGGCAGGATCGAGCGGCAGAAGGGCGTCTACCAGCTCCTCGAGGCGATGCGGACGGTGGTGGACGCGGTGCCGGGGCTGCGGCTGCTGATCGTCGGCGAGGGCGACGTGGCGGGTGTGGAGCGGATCGTCGCCTCGACCGGGTTGCGGGGGCGGGTGCTGGCCTCCGGCAGGTTCGTTCAGGGGCAGGAGCTGCTGGAGCACTACGAGCTGGCCGACGCGTGCGTGTTCCCGTCGCTGTTCGAGCCGTTCGGGCTGGTGGCGACCGAGGCGATGGCGATGGGGCGGGCGGCGATCCTGGGTGACGGCTTCTCTCGGCTCTTCCTCGGCCCCGACCCGGACGCGCCCGCCGCGTACGTGGTGCGGGCGGGCGAGCCCGGCGACATCGCGCGGGGCGTGATCGCGGTCATGACCGACGCCACGCTCCGCCGCGGGTTGGCCGAGCGGGGCGAGCGGTTCGTCAGGGAGAGCCTCAGCTGGTCCCGCGCCGCCGCCGAGACGGCGGAGGTGTATCAGCAGGCCGCGAAGACGGGCGCGCGGTGAATTCAGCGCCATTTCGATAACGTTAGGTCATCGATGGAATGCGGAGAGTGATGATGCCCTGCGCGACACGCCCGCGTTTGTTCGTGGTGAAGTTTTACCTGCGCACTTCGCAGCCGGATCCGCGCGAAAGTCGCCGCATATTCCAGAAAGAAATCGCTGCGGCCAGTCGGATATTCAAATAATTCCAGCCGGATGACAGTAGGCATTTTCCTGCGGCGCCCCGGAGTTGTGGCGAGCGGACCGGGGAGCCCGATTTCCGTTTCACACTCTTTGAGGAGATTAGTCCGCATTGTCCTAAGGCCCTGGAGCAGGAGATTTGCCGCCTGACGGGCACATGTACAATCATCGTGTTCGAGCTTGCGGCCAGGACTTTTGGCCGCAAGCGGAGGAGGGTTGGCCCTCGATATGAGGGGCAATTCTTTTCCTCCATGATTCCGGCGCGACTGTCTGCTGACTCCAGGAGGGGCGCCGGGACCAGCTGAAAACGGAGAGGTCTCCCGGGCAAACGGGAGACCTCTCCGTCATTTCTCCCCGCGAACGCCATTCCGGCCCCCACGGAGCGCGACCGGTCATGTCATGCTGCTGTCCACGAGGAACTCTCACATCCCTGTTTGCCCAGGCGTTGTCACACGAGGTTCGTCGTAAGCCGGCGCCTTGAAAGCGGCCGTTCCGCATTCGGCGCTCCCACCTGGAGTCGACAAGGATCAAGGAGGTCGCTCATGGCGACGTCGACCGCACCTTCCGCCAGGAGCCGCGGGCGTGCCCCTCGCCGGGCCGCGCAGCCGTCCGGTGGCCGCCCCCTCAGGGAGCAGCGCGCTGCCTGGGTGGTCGTTTTCGTGGGCGTACTGGTGACGTACGTGACATTCGTGCTCATGTTGCTCCCCCAGGGATACGACCTGTGGGTCGTCCTCGGCGCCGCGACCACGACCTGCCTGGTCGCGGGACAGGTCACCCGGACGGTGACGCTCATCTCCGCCGGACAGGGCACGGCCGGCGCCCTGGCGCCTCGTTCGCTGCTCGGACGGGTGGTGGCGTCGTGGATCAGGGCCGTCGTCGCGGACGTTCCGGCGCGCGACGCCGAGTGACCCGCGCCGTCAGGCGGGGGCTCTCCTGAGCACGCGCAGGGAGCCCACCGCCAGGCCCGTGACGAGCACCACGTGGACCGCCAGGTGGACGGCCATGAAGAAGGCCGTGAAGGCCGCCCCGCGCTGCCGGTGCACGAATCGCAGCAGCTCGGGGTCCGCCACCACGAACCACCCGACCAGCGCCACCGGCACCAGGAGCAGCGCCGGATGCAGCAGCGCCAGCGGCAGGCAGGCCAGTGCGAGCGCGCAGGCGAGGATGCCGGCCCGGCTGTTGGCGTTCTCCGGCTTGGCGGCGCCGCGCCTGGCCGTGGCCAGCGCGAGCGGGATCAGCGGCAGGGCGCGCCGCCACTGCTCGGCGAGGACCGGCAGGAACCGGTGGCCCTCGTCGTGGCGGCCCATCACGGCGTCGCTCAGCAGGATCCGCGTGCGCACGGCCAGGCGGCTGCTGTACTCGACGTCCTCGCTGTCACGCAGGCCCTCGTCGAGCCGGCCCGCCTCCAGCCACACCGCGCGGCGGATCGCGGCCAGCGCGAACACGACGCTGTTGACCTCGCCGAGATGCCTGCGCCGCCAGTGGACCTGGTGGAGGAGGCGGTAGCGCTCGACGGGGCCGTCGTCGATGAGCGGCTCGGTGTCGTAGACGCCGTGCACACAGCCGAGACCGGGATCGTCCTCCAGCAGCCGCACGGCGTTGGCGACCGCGTCCGGCCCCAACGCCACGTCGCTGTCGAGGAAGAAGATCACGTCGCCGGTGGTGCTCTCCACCCCGGCGTTCCTGGCCGCCGAGACGCCGCGGTTGGCGGGCAGCCGTACGACGCGGCAGCCGAGCTCCTCGGCGATGGCCGGAGAGCCGTCGTCGCTGGCGTCGTCCACCACGACGATCTCGTCGGGCAGCCGGGTCTGGGACAGCACGGACTCCAGGCACAGACGCAGGGTCCTGCTCGCGTTGTAGCACGGCACGATCAGCGAAACTCTCGTCACGGAGTCAACCCTTCGCGAGTCCCGGGGGGTCTCAATGATCTCGCAGAGCGCCCCCTCCGCGCATCATCGGACGGCCACCTCCTGCCGCAGGCGCAGGTCCCTGGAGGAGGACCCGACGTGGACCGTACGGCGGCCGCCCGCGAGCACCCATCGGCCGTCCGACCAGTACTGCAGCGCGCGCCGGGACACCGTCACGGTGAGGCGGCGCCGCTCGCCCGGCCGCAGCCGCACCCGGGCGAACCCGGCCAGCGCCCGCGGCGGCATCGGGACCGGCGGACGCGGCGGCGGACCGAGGTAGACCTGCGCCACCTCGGTGCCCTCCCGGCGGCCGGTGTTCGTGACGGTGAAGGACACGCTCAGCCCGCCGCCGGCGGCCCGCACCGACAGGCCGCCGTACGCGAAGCGGGTGTAGGACAGGCCGTGCCCGAACGGGAAGAGCGGCTCGACGTGGTTGGCGTCGTAGTGCCGGTAGCCGACGAAGACGCCCTCGCCGTAGACGGCGACGCCGCCCTCGCCCGGGTAGCGCTCGGCCGGCGCGGTGGGCGCGTCCTCGGCCCGCCGGGGGAAGGTCACCGGCAGCTTGCCGCCCGGGTCGGCGCCGCCGAGCAGGAGCGTGGCGGTGGCGTCCGCGCCCTCCTGGCCCGGATACCACATCTGCAGGACCGACGGCACGCGCTCCAGCCAGGGCATGAGCACCGGGTCGCCGGTGTTGAGCACCACGGCGGTGCGGGCGTTGGCGGCGGCCACGGCCTCGATGACCGCATCCTGGCCCTTCGCGAGGGCGAGGCTCGCCCGGTCGGCACCCTCGGTGCCCTCGTTGAAGGCGAACACGAGCGCCGTCCGCGCCCCCGCGGCCAGGGCGGCGGCCTCCCGCAGCGCCTCCTGGCGGCGCCTCGGGGTGATCCAGGCCAGCCTGACCTGCAGCGGCGTGCCGGGCGCGCCGGTCGCCGTGATGGTGATCGGCGTGGGCCGGCCGGACTCCAGGTGGACGACGCCGCCGGCGTTGGTCAGGCCGCCGGAGGTCGCGATGAGGCTGCTGTTACCGCCGATGAGGGCGCCGACCGAGCCGGTCCTGACGCCGCCGACGGTCAGCGAGATCGAGCCGTTGAACGCGGGCACGCCGCCCGCGCCCTGGATGCGCAGGTCGTAGTCGCCGGTCTCGGGCGCGGTCAGCGTGCCCGTCCACGTCCACGACGTGCCGGGGGGCAGGGCGTTCGCGCCGGTGTGGTCGATCTGGGCGGCGGCCTGCGAGGTGCCGCCCTGCGAGGTGCCGCCCTGGGGTGTGCTGCCCTGCGGCGTGCCGTCCCGCGGGGTGCGCCGCAGGGAAAGGGCGGAGGCCGGCACCGGGACGCCCTCCAGGTCCACCCCGGTCGCCCAGCTGATGCGGCCGCCTGGCCCGGCCTGACGGCGCAGGGCGTCCAGCGGGCTCTCGGCGTGGGCGGGGATCACCCGGGCGCTGCCGCCGCCGCCCGCCAGCGGATGGGCCGCGGTGGGGCCGATGACGGCGAGGCCGGCCAGGTCGGCGCGGTCCAGCGGCAGCAGGTCGCGCTCGTTGCGCAGCAGCACCGCGCCCGCCAGCGCGATCTCCCGCGCAGTCCTGGCGCCCGCCCGCGGGTCGAGGGCCGGTCGCGGCCTGGCGCCGCCGAGCAGGCCGAACCGGTCGAGCTGGACGAGGACGCGGCGGACCGCGGTGTCCACCGCGGACCCGGCCAGCTTCCCCGAGGTGACGGCGGCGGCCAGGCCGGCGAAGTTGACGCCGGACGGCATCTCCATGTCCAGCCCGGCGGTGACGGCGGGCACGCCGCTGTGCGTGGCGGACCAGTCGGACATCACCCAGCCGGCGAAACGCCATTCGTCGCGCAGGATCTCGGTCAGCAGGTGCGCGTTCTCGGCGGCGTACACGCCGTTGACCCGGTTGTAGGCGGCCATGACCGAGCCGACCCCCGCCGCCACGGCGGCCTCGAAGGCCGGCAGGTAGATCTCGCGCAGGGTCCGCTCGTCCACCTGGGCGTCGACGCTCTGGCGGGCATGCTCGAAGTTGTTGGCGGCGTAGTGCTTGGCCGTGGCGATGAGGCCCTCGCCCTGGATGCCGCGCACCTCGCCCGCGACCATCGCGGCGGCCAGCAGCGGGTCCTCGCCGAGCGTCTCGAAGTTCCTGCCCGCCTGCGGCACCCGCACGATGTTGGTCATGGGCGACAGCAGCACGTCCATGCCCAGCGCCCGGCCCTCCCGGCCGATGACCGCGCCGAACCGCCTGGCGAGGTCGGGGGCGAACGTCGCGGCGAGCGCGACCGGGGCGGGCAGGGCGGTGGCGCTCGCCGTGACCCGCACCCCGGCGGGCCCGTCGGCCAGGCGCACCTCGGGGATGCCGAGGCGGGGCACGCCGGGCAGGTAGCCCGCCTGGCCCTTGGAGGCCGGGTCCCGGGCGCCGTGCAGCAGCGAGATCTTCTCCTCCAGCGTCAGCTGCCGGAGCAGGGCGTCGACGTCCGCGCGGCGGTCGGGCCCCAGTGCGGGTGCGACGTCCGCGCGGCGGGCGGTTCGCGGTGCGGGTGCGGCGGCGACGGCCACGGCCGCCCCGAGGAGCCGGGCCATGTCGCGGCGGGTCAGCGACCGAGTGAGCGCCATGTCATCCATGGCAGCAAATCCCTGGTCCGGCGGAGATGGACCGGCAGGCAGTGGCGGTTTACGTTGCGGCAAAAACTTGCGCCCGCAAGGTGATATGTGATGTCGTCCGCTCCTGATCCCCTTATCGAGTCCAGGAGGCTTGGGCGTGCCGTTCATTGTGGATCTGACCAGCGGAAGCGTGGCGAAGGAGCATCGCTCGGCCGAGCGGGGGCATTTCGGCGGGTCGATTCTCGGGCTGCGGCTGATGGCCGAGCGCACGCCCGCTGGGCTCGATCCGTACGACCCGCGGACCCTCCTCTACGTGGCGGCCGGGACGCTGGGCGGGACGGCGGCGCCCGGGCTGGCCAAGGCGGTGTTCCTGGCGAAGTCCCCGCTGACCGGGGTGGCCGGTGAGACGCACGCGCTCGGGCCGTTCGCGGCGGGGCTGCGCGGGGCGGGCGCCAGGGCGCTGGCTGTCGTGGGGCGGGCCGAGCGGCTGTCCTACCTGCTCGTCCAGGGCGGCGAGGTCACCTGTCACCCCGCCGAGGAGCTGCGGGGGCTGGGCACGGCCGCCACCACGGACGCGCTGCGGGCCAGGCACGGCCAGACCGCGCACGTCGCGGCCATCGGGCCCGCCGGGGAGAACCTCGTCCGGTACGCGAGCGTGGTCACCGACCATGCCTACGCCGCCGGGCGGTACGGGCTCGGCGCCGTCTTCGGGGCCAAGAACCTCAAGGCGATCGTGTGCGTGGGCGACACGCCCGCCGAGGTGGCCGATCCCGAGGCGGTCACCAGGATCGCCGCCTACTACCGGGAGTCGCTGACCACGAACCCGCTCGCAGCGCTCCAGGCGGGGCTGCCGGGGTTCGCCGGTTGGGTCGGGGAGCCACCCGCCCCGGGGTACGCCTCGGTGCGGAACTTCTCGGTGCCCGGCGCGTCCGGCCTGCGGGTTCCCGAGGCGCGGGACTACGAGGGCCGGGCGGTGGCGACCACCGGCGCCTGCCCCGGCTGCCCGAACGACTGTCTCAAGGTGTACGCGCCTCCGGGCGCCGGGGAGCGGCGGACGGGCGGGCTCGGGCAGGAGGCGTTCCTGTCGCTGGGGTGGAACCTCGGGATCGACGACCTCGACGCCGTGCTCGGCGCGAACGCCCTCTGCAACGACCTCGGCCTCGACCAGGTCTCCCTCGGAGGGACGCTGGCGTTCGCCATGGAGTGCGCCGAGCGCGGGCTGCTGCCCGGCGGGCCCGCGTTCGGCGACGCGGCGGCGCTGCCGGGGCTCATCGGGGACGTCGCGACGCGCAGCGGCGCCATGGGCGACCTGCTCGCCGAGGGCGCGGCGCGGGCGGCCGCCACGCTCGGTCCCGGCGCAGCCCCGTACGCGATGACCGTCAAGGGCGCCGAGCTGCCCTGCTTCGACCCCCGCGTCCAGCCGGGCATCGGCCTCGGCTACGCGATCGCCCCGGGCGGGCCGCGCTACGACGCGCTGGAGCACGACCTCGACTTCGACCCCGTCGCCGGGCTGGCCTACAGCTTCGGCGAGGCCGCGCGGATCGGGGCCGAGCCCGCCCCGGTGGCCGAGCTCGACGCCGAGCGGGGGCGGCGCACCGCCCGGCTGCTGCGGCTGTGGAGCGGCCTCGACGCGCTGAACCTGTGCGTCTTCGCCTCCTCCCCCACCCGCCCGCTGACCCTCGACCATCTGACCGCCCTGGTCAGCGCCGTCCTCGGGGACGCGTTCACCCTGGACGACCTGCTGGCGGCCGGTCAGGCGCGGCTCGACGCGATGCGCGCGTACGCGGCCCGCGAGGGCGGCGGTCCGGACGAGCTGCCCGCCCGGATGCACGACGAGCCCGTCACGGAGGGCCCCCATCGGGGGGCCGTGCTGGACCGCGCCTCGTTCGGGCGCGCCCGCGACGCCTTCTACGAGGAACTCGGCTGGGACTGAGCTTGATCAACCTCTTGTCCGGTCACCATCGACCCGAGCCCCCCGCCGTAGACATCGCTCCGCACGAAGAGCAGGGTTTAGGACGCCCGATTTCACCCCATTGACAGCCCCGCAAAGCGGAGCCTAGGTTTTGTGCGAAACGTTTCGATCCAGGGAATCGGCAGGTGGATGTCTTCGATACGTGACGTGGCCGAGCGGGCGGGGGTGGCGGTCAGCACCGTGTCCGCCGCGCTCAACGGCACCCGTCCGGTGGCGGCGGACACTCGGCGGCGCATCAAGCGGGCCGCGGCCGACCTCGGATACCGCCCGAGCCTGCTGGCCCGCGGCCTGCAGAGCAAGCGCACCCACATCCTCGCCCTGCTCTACCCCGCCCCACGCAGCGGCTTCGGGGTGACCGAGATGCAGTTCGCCACCGGCGCCGCCGAGGCGGCCCGTGAGCTGGGCTACCATCTGCTGCTCTCCCCCGAGCACGCCGACCCGGTCGAGGAGCTGCGCCACCTCACCGGCCTGGGGCTGGTGGACGGCGTGCTGCTGATGGAGGTCGGGCTCGACGACGAGCGCACGGAGTTCCTCATGGAGGCCGGGATCCCGTTCAGCATGATCGGGCGGACCCGCGACCCAAGCTCGATCGACCACGCCGACATCGACTTCGCGGCCACGGCCAGGCAGGCCGTCGCGCACGTGGCCGGGCTCGGGCATCGCAAGCTGGCCTTCTTCAACCTCGCCGCCGACGCGTACGCGGCAGAGTACGGTCCCGCGATCCGGGCCGGGGCGGAGTTCGCCGAGGCCGCCCGCGCGGCCGGGATCGGCTACGTGGACGACTTCCGGCCCGGTTCGGCCGAGGAGGGCAGGCAGGCGTTCGACCGGCTGGTCGCGGCGCATCCGGACGTGACGGCGCTGGCGGTCATGGACGACCACGCGGCGGCCGGTGTGATCGCGGGCGTGGCGGCGCGCGGGTGGCGGATCCCCGAGGACCTGACGTTGCTGCTGGCGCTGTCGTCGGCGGCCGTCGCCGAGATGTTCCATCCCCGGCTCACCACGCTGGAGCCGCCGAGCGCGGAGCTGGGCGGGCTCGGCGCGCGCATGCTCATCGACCGGCTGGAGGACGACGGCCCGCCCCGGCACCGGCTGCTGCCCTGCCGCCTGGTGATCGGCGACAGCTCCGCCCCGCCGCGACGGCATCGAGGGCGACCGAGCCCGCCTCACGGAGTGAGGCCATGAACACGCAAAAGGACAGACAGTGACATTGGGCATGCACACGCTCACCGCCGGACGTGGCCTGCTGTTCGGCGGCGACTACAACCCCGAGCAGTGGCCGGAGCACGTGTGGGAGGAGGACGCCGAGCTGATGCGGGCCGCCGGGGTCAACCTCGTCACGGTCGGCGTCTTCAGCTGGGCGCGGATCGAGCCCGAGCCGGGCAAGCGGGACTTCGCCTGGCTGGACCGGGTGCTCGACCTGCTCGGCGCGGCCGGGATCGGGGTGGACCTGGCCACCCCGACCGCCTCCCCGCCTCCGTGGCTGGGGCACCGGTGGCCGGAGACGCTGCCGGTGGACGAGTCGGGGCACCGCCTCTGGTACGGCTCGCGCAACCAGTTCTGCCCGTCGTCCCCCGTCTACCGGGAGCGCGCGCTGGCCCTGGTCGAGGACCTGGCCGAGCGGTACGCGGACCACCCGGCCCTGGCCCTGTGGCACGTGGGCAACGAGTACGGCCAGGTCTGCCACTGCGACGATTCCGCCAGGGCGTTCCGCGCCTGGCTGAAGGAGCGCTACGGCGACCTGGACACGCTCAACGAGGCCTGGGGCACCACGTTCTGGAGCCAGCGCTACAGCGAGTGGGCCGAGATCGTCACCCCCCGCCGCGCCCCCTACATCGTCAACCCGTCACAGCAGCTGGACTTCTGGCGCTTCTGCTCCGACGCCCTGCTCGCCCACTTCCGGGCCGAGCGCGACGTCCTCCGCGCGCGGACCCCGGACGTCCCGGTCACCACCAACTTCATGGGCCTGTTCAAACCGGTCGACTACTGGTCGTGGGCGCAGGAGGAGGACATCGTCTCCAACGACCACTACCCCGACCCGGCCGACCCGCTCGCGCCCGCCCGCACCGCGCTCACCCATGACCTCATGCGCGGCCTCGCGAAGGGCAGGCCGTGGCTGCTGATGGAGCAGTCCACGAGCGCGGTCAACTGGCGCCCGCACAATCCGCTCAAGCCGCCCGGCCGGCTCAGGCTGGAGTCGCTGCAGGCGGTCGCCCGGGGCGCGGACGGGCTGTGCTACTTCCAGTGGCGGGCCTCCCGGTTCGGCGCCGAGCGCTTCCACTCCGCGATGGTCCCGCACGCGGGCGCGGACACCCGCCTGCACGCCGAGGTGCGCGCGCACGGCCGGGAGCTGCGCGGGCTGCGCGAGGTGGCCGGGCAGCCGGTGCCAGCGCGGGTGGCGATGGTGTTCGACTGGCCGAGCTGGTGGGCGCTGGAGGAGCGCGGCCGGCCGAGTGACCGGCTCACCGCGACCGACCAGCTCTTCTCCTACTACCTGCCGTTCTGGGAGCGCGGGGTGAGCGTGGACCTGGTGCCGCCGTCCGCCGGGCTCGACGGTTACGCCCTGGTCGTGGTCCCGAACCTCTTCCTGCTCGGCGACGCGGACGCCGCGGCGATGACCGCCTACGTGCGCGGCGGCGGGGTCCTGGTCGTGGGCCCGTTCTCGGGCGTCGTGGACGAGCGGGCGCACGTGCGTACCGGACGGTTTCCCGCGCCGCTGCGCGAGGTGCTCGGCGCGTCCGGCGAGGAGTGGCAGCCCGTGGAAGGACCCGTGCGCTGCCGGTGGGCGGACGGGGCGGAGTTCGCCGCGCACACCTGGACCGAGCTGATCGAACCGGAGGGCGCCGAGACGGTGGCCGAGTTCACCGGGGGCGGCCCCGCGGTGCTGCGGCACCGCGCCGGGGAGGGTGTGGCCTGGTACGTGGCCACGATGCCCGAGCCGGACGCGCTCGGCGAGCTGGCCGAGCGCGTGCTGGCCGACGCGGGCGTGCGCGGCGTGCTGCCGGAGCTGCCGCGCGGTGTCGAGGCGGTGCGCCGCGGCGACGTCCTGTTCCTGCTCAACCACGGCGCGGACGCGGTACGCGTGCCGCTCCCCCACGCGGCGACGGACCTGCTGACCGGATCGGCCGTGGCCGGCCGGATCACGCTGGCACCGCAGGCCGTCGCGGCCCTCGTCCGAGGAGAGGCATGAAGTTCAAGGACGGCTACTGGCGGCTGCGTCCCGGGGTGCGGGCCCACTACGCCGCGCAGGCCCACGACGTGACCGCGGCCGCCGGCTCGCTGCGGATCCTGGCCCCGGCCAGGCCCATCACCCGCCGGGGCCACACGCTCGACGGCCCGGTGCTGCGGGTGGACCTGTCGTCCCCGATGCCGGACGTGATCCGCGTACGCACGGTGCACTTCGCCGGATCCGTCCCCGCCGCCCCCGCCTTCGAGGTACGCGACGACGCCCCGGACGTGGACATCGCCGTGGACGGCGAGCAGGCGAGCCTGACCAGCGGCGCGCTCACCGTGCGGGTGCGCAGGGACGCGCCGTGGGAGATGACCTTCAGCGCGGACGGGCGCGAGCTGACCCGCAGCGGCGGCAGGAGCCTCGCCGCCATGCGTGACGCCGACGACCGTCACTTCATGGTCGACCAGCTCCGCCTCGGCGCCGGGGAGCTCGTGTACGGGCTGGGCGAGCGGTTCGGCGCCTTCGTGCGCAACGGGCAGTCCGTCGACATCTGGAACGAGGACGGCGGCACCAGCAGCGACCTCGCCTACAAGAACATCCCCTTCTACCTCACCAACCGCGGCTACGGCGTGTTCGTCAACCATCCCGGGCGCGTGTCGTTCGAGGTCGGCTCGGAGTCGGTGTCGCAGGTGCAGTTCAGCGTCGAGGGCCACGACCTCGAGTACCTCGTCATCCACGGACCCACGCCGAAGGACATCCTGCGCCGCTACACCGCGCTGACCGGCCGTCCCGCGCTGCCGCCCGCCTGGTCGTTCGGGCTGTGGCTGTCCACGTCGTTCACCACCGACTACGACGAGGCGACGGTGACGTCGTTCGTGGACGGGATGGCCGAGCGGGACCTGCCGCTGAGCGTGTTCCACTTCGACTGCTTCTGGATGCGGCCGTACCGGTGGTGCGACTTCGAGTGGGACCCGGAGGTGTTCCCCGACCCCGAGGGCATGATCCGGCGGCTCAAGAAGCGGGGGCTGCGGGTCTGCCTGTGGATCAACCCGTACATCGGGCAGGCGTCGCGGCTGTTCGACGAGGGGGCCGAGGCGGGTCACCTGCTGCGCCGGCCCGACGGGACCGTCTGGCAGGACGACCACTGGCAGGCGGGCCGGGCGCTGGTGGACTTCACCTCCCCGGCCGCCAGGCAGTGGTACGCGGGCAAGCTGCGCGGGCTGCTCGACATGGGGGTGGACGCGTTCAAGACCGACTTCGGCGAACGCATCCCCACCGACGTGGTCTACGCCGACGGCTCCGATCCCGAACGCATGCACAACTACTACACGCTGCTCTACAACCGGGCCGTGCACGAGGTGCTGGCCGAGCGGGGCGCGCCCGTGCTGTTCGCCCGCTCGGCCACGGTGGGCGGGCAGCGGCTGCCGGTGCACTGGGGCGGCGACTGCGAGTCGACGTTCGAGGCGATGGCCGAGTCGCTGCGGGGCGGGCTGTCCCTGGGGCTGGCCGGGTTCGGGTTCTGGAGCCACGACATCGGCGGTTTCGAGGGGCGGCCCGATCCGGCCGTGTTCAAGCGGTGGGTGGCCTTCGGGCTGCTGTCGTCGCACAGCCGGTTGCACGGGAGCGGCTCGTACCGGGTGCCGTGGCTGTTCGACGAGGAGTCGGTGGACGTGCTGCGGTCGTTCACGCGGCTGAAGGCGCGGCTCATGCCGTACCTGTACGGCGCCGCGGTCGAGGCGGTCACCGACGGGCTGCCGATGATGCGGGCCATGCGGCTGGAGTTCCCCGAGGACCGGGGCTGCGACTATCTGGACGCGCAGTACATGCTCGGGCCCGACCTGCTGGTGGCGCCCGTCATGTCGGCGGATGGTGAAATTTCGTACTACGTCCCGGAAGGCGACTGGACGCCGCTGCTCGGCGGGGAGAGCGTGAGCGGACCCGGGTGGCGTACCGAGCGGCACGGATTCGATAGCCTGCCGCTGCTGGTGCGGCCGGGTGCCGTGGTGCCGACGGGCGCCCGCGAGGACCGGCCCGACTACGACTACGCCGACGGGGTCACCCTGAACGCCTACCGCCTCCCCGACGGCGCCCGCCGCACCGTCACCGTGCCTGCCCCCGACGTGCCCACCGACGTGCCCACCGACGGGGGCGCAGCCGCCGTCTTCGAGGTGTCGCGCACGGGCGACCGCGTCCGGGCCCGGCGCGTGGCGGGCGCGCCCAAGAGCTGGAGCCTGCGGCTCTTCGGAGAACGCCAGGCGACGGAGACCACCCAGGGCGACGACATTGAGATCACCCTGTAAGGACCTTTAAGGAGCAGCATGCCCACATTCCCCGAGAACTTCGTGTGGGGCACCGCCACCGCCGCCTACCAGGTGGAGGGCGCCTGGAACGAGGACGGCCGCGGCCCGTCGATCTGGGACACCTTCTCCCACACCCCGGGTCTGGTGGCGGGTGGCGACACCGGCGACGTGGCCTGTGACCACTACCACCGGCTGGAGGAGGATCTGGACATCCTCTCCGCCCTGGGCGTGGGCGCGTACCGGTTCTCGATCTCCTGGCCGCGCGTCCGCCCGAACGGCACGGCCAACCGGCCGGGGCTGGACTTCTACGAGCGGCTGGTGGACGGGCTGCTGACCCGCGGGATCGCCCCCGTCGCCACCCTCTACCACTGGGACCTGCCGCAGGAGCTGGAGGACGCGGGCGGCTGGGTCACCCGCGACACCGCCTACCGCTTCGCCGAGTACGCGGCCCTCATGGGCGAGACGATCGGCGACCGCGTGCGCACCTGGATCACCCTGAACGAGCCGTGGTGCTCGGCCTACCTGGGCTACGCCTCCGGCGTGCACGCCCCCGGCAGGACCGAGCCCGCCGCCGCGCTGGCCGCAGTGCACCACCTCAACCTCGGCCACGGCCTGGCCGTCCAGGCGCTGCGCGCGGTCGTCGACCCGGCCGCGCAGATGTCGGTCACGCTCAACCTGCACCACGTTCGCGGCGTGTCCGAGGCCGACGCCGACGCCGTGCGGCAGGTGGACGCGCTGGCCAACCGGGCCTTCCTCGGCCCCATGCTGGAGGGCGCCTACCCGCGCGACCTCATCGCCGACACCGCGTCGGTGACCGACTGGTCGTTCGTGCGCGACGGCGACGAGGCCGCCGCGTGCCAGCCGCTGGACGTGCTGGGGGTCAACTACTACAACCCCACGCTCGTGCGCCGGTGGGACGGTTCCTCCGACCGGTCGACCGCCGACGGGCACCAGGACGGGGCCGCCTCGCCGTGGATCGCGTGCGAGAACGTCGAGTTCGTCCAGCAGCCGGGCCCGTACACCGAGATGGGGTGGAACATCGACGAGACCGGCCTGACCGAGCTGCTGCTGCGGCTGCACCGTGACTACCCCGCCATGCCCACGATGATCACCGAGAACGGCGCCGCGTTCGCCGACGTCGTGACGCCCAACGGGCGGGTCCACGACGAGCGGCGCGTCGACTACCTCCACCGGCACCTGACCGCCGTGGCCGAGGCGATCTCGGCCGGGGCGGACGTGCGCGGATACTTCGTGTGGTCGCTCATGGACAACTTCGAGTGGGCGCACGGGTACTCCAAGCGGTTCGGCATCGTCCGCGTGGAGCCCGGCACGCTGGAGCGCGTCTGGAAGGACAGCGCCCACTGGTACCGCGACGTGGTCGCCGCCGGCAAGCTGCCCGGCTAGGGTTTGCGTGCCACGCCCCCGACGAAGGTGTGGTACGTGATGCCCGGCGTGGCGCGGTCGTCACTGCCCGGGCGCCACTCGGGCAGCGGCACCAGGCCGGGCTCCAGCAGTTCGAGGCCGTCGAAGTAGGAGAGGATCTCCTTCCGGGTGCGCCACCGGCCGGTGCCGAGGTGCTCGTTGAAGATCCTCTCCGCCTCGTACGCCTGCTCCGACACCTCGGGACGCGCCTCGCCCGGGTTATGGAAGTGCGAGATCACCATGTGGCTGCCCGAGGCGAGCGGCCGGAGCAGGGCGGCCGCGACGCCGGCCGGGTCCTCGTCGTCGGCCAGGTGGTGCAGGATCCCGAACATCAGCAGCCCGACCGGCTGGTCGAAGTCGATCAGGGAGCGCGTCTTCGGGTCCTCGAGGATCTTCTCCGGCTCGCGGGCGTCGGCCTCGACGATCGTGGTGCTGGCGTCCACGGCGAGCAGGGCCCGGCCGTGCACGAGCACGATCGGGTCGTGGTCGACGTACACGACCCTCGACTGCGGGGCGACCGCCTGGGCGATCTCGTGCACGTTGCCCTGGGTGGGCAGGCCCGAGCCGATGTCCAGGAACTGGCGGATCCCCGCCTCGGCCGCCAGGTGGTGGACCGTGCGCCGCAGGAACTCCCGGTTCGCCCTGGCCGCCTCGCGCGCGTCAGGAGCGATCTTCAGCGCGGCCGCGGCCACCTGACGGTCTATCTCGTAGTTGTCCTTGCCGCCGAGCATGTAGTCGTAGACGCGGGAGACACTGGGCTTGGTCGTGTCGATCCCGCGGGGCGCGCGCTCCTGCTCGCTCTCGGGCACTGTCGGCTCCTCGGTCGGTGGCTAGATCCGTGATCCTATTTTCCGAATCCCCGATTTCTGCGGACATTTCATCACGTGTGAGGAGGCGCCGTCCTCTCTGGGCCGCGCGCCTACCAGCGATCGACGTGCAGCACCTCGTCGAGCGGCTGCCGCCCCGCGGGCCCGAACGTCTCACCGAGGTAGTGGGCGGTCGGGATGAGCACGCCCTGGCGGACGTCGTCCGGGATGCCGAGCAGCTCGGCGATCTCGCTCTCGTACGCCAGGTGCAGCGTCGTCCAGGCCGTGCCGAGCCCGCGGGCCCGGGCGGCGAGCATGTAGCTCCAGGCGGCGGGGAGCAGCGACCCCCACAGACCCGCCTGATTGCCCTGCGGCAGGCCGCCGCCCGGCAGCGTGATGCAGCCGATCACCAGCACCGGCACGTCGCCCATGTGCTCGCCCAGGTAGGCGGCGCTCTCGGACACGCGCTGCTGCGTCGCCGCCCTGGCCGGGTCGTCCTGGAACTGCGAACCGGCGGCGGCGCCGGACTCGAAGTAGGTCCGCAGCGAGCGGGCGTAGTAGTCGCCGATCGTCCCGCGCAGCTCGGGGTCGGTCACCACGATCCAGTGCCAGCCCTGCCGGTTGCCGCCGGTGGGCGCCTGGAGCGCGACCTCCAGGCACTCGCGCACCAGGTCCATGGAGACGGGACGGGTGAGGTCGAGGCGCTTGCGCACGCTGCGGGTGGTGGTGAGCAGCTCGTCGGGGCTCAGTTCGTTGATCGCCATAGGGCCATGATGCCAACAGGGTCAGGCGGAATCGCGGATCACCAGCTCCGTGGGCAGTATCACCGGGTCCACGTGCTTCGCGCCGTCGATGAGCGCGAGCAGCAGGCGTACCGTCTCCTGGGCCACCTCCGCCAGCGGCTGGCGGATCGTGGTCAGCGGCGGGTGCGTCGAGAGGGCCACCGACGAGTCGTCGAAGCCGCCCACCGCCACGTCGTCCGGCACCCTGCGCCCGGCGGCGCGCAGCGCGGCCAGGGCGCCCGCGGCCATCAGGTCCGAGGCCACGAAGACGGCGTCGATGTCGGGCGTGCGGGCCAGCAGCTCGGCCATGGCCCGCTCGCCGCTGGCCTGCGTCCAGTCCCCGTGCGCGATCAGCTTCTTGGACGCCTTGCGGCCCAGCACGTCGGCGAAGCCTTCGAGGCGCTGGATGCCGCCGGGCGTGTCCATCGGGCCGGTGATCATGGCGATGCGCCTGCGGCCCTGGCTCACGAAGTACTCGGTCATCTGGCGGCCGCCCAGGCGCTCGTCGGCAGCCGCGTACGGGATGACGCTCTCGCGGCCGATGACGGCACCGCAGGAGACCGCGGGCGGCCCCGACTGCAGCGCGTCGACGAACGGGTCGCCGGCGTGCGTCGAGAGCAGCAGCACCCCGTCGGCGTGGCCGCCCCGGACGTAGCGGACCACCCGCTCGCGGTCGCCCTCGTCGCCCGCCAGCATCATCACCAGTGACAGGTCGCGCTCGGCCAGCATCCTGATGGCGACCCGGATGGTCGTGCTGTAGTTGGGGTCCTCGAACAGCTTCTCGTGCGGCTCCGACAGCACCATCACGACCGACCCGGTGCGCTGGGTGACGAGGCTGCGGGCGGCCCGGTTGACCACGTAGCCGGTCTCCGAGATGGCCCGCTCGATGGCCACGCGCGCCGCCGGGCTCACGTACTTGTCGCCGTTGAGCAGCCGGGAGACCGTGCCGCGTGACACGCCCGCGGCGGCGGCGACGTCGTGGATCGTTGGGCGCTTCATTTCACCGCTCCGGAGGAAAGATCGGTCTTCCAGTATCGCTGCATGGTGAGGAAGAGCGCGATCAACGGCACGATGGACAGCAGTGCGCCCGTGAGGATCAGGTTGTAGAGGGAGGGCTGGTTCGCCCCGGCGGCCAGCAGCGTGTAGAGGCCCACCGTGAGCGGGAACTTGCCGTCGTCGCCGAGCATGATGAACGGCAGCAGGAAGTTGTTCCAGATGGCCACGAACTGGAACAGGAAGATCGTCACCATGCCCGGCACCATCAGCGGCACCGCCACCCGGTACATCAGCCGCCACTCGGTCGCCCCGTCGATCCGCCCCGCCTCCAGCAGCGAGTCGGGGATGGCCGCCGTGGCGTAGATGCGGGCCAGATAGATGCTGTACGGGTGCAGGATCTGCGGCAGCAGGACGGCCCAGTAGGTGTCGGCCAGCCCGACCTTGGAGAACAGCAGGTACTGCGGGATCGCCAGCACCACGGCCGGCACGAGGATGCCGCCGATGAGCAGCTTGAAGATGAGGTTGCGGCCGGGGAAGCGGAACTTCGCCAGCGCGTACCCCGAGATCGCCGAGACCGCGGTCGACAGCAGCGCGCCGCCGCCCGCGTACAGCAGGGTGTTGGCCGCCCACAGCCAGAACACCCCGTCCCGGTAGGCGAACAGCTGGGTCACGTTGTCGGCGAAGCCGGTGCCGAAGGCCAGCGTCGAGGTGGTGAACAGCTCACCCGGCGACTTGGTCGCCGCGATCAGCACCCAGAGCACCGGGAACAGGCAGTAGATCGCGCCGAGCAGGAGCAGCCCGGTCGGGGCCACTCCCCACGGCCTGCGCGCGGCCGTCGCGCGGTGTGTCGTGGCCATCAGCTCTCCCCGAAGGCGTGGTTGCGGACCACGCGCAGGAACCCGAACGACAGGACGAGCGAGATCGCCGCGATGACGATCGAGGTGGCGGCGGCCGAGTACAGGTCGCCGGTGACGAACGCGTCGCGGTAGACCTTCATGAGCGGGCTCCACGTGGAGCTGATGGTGTTGGTCAGCGGCCGCAGCGTGGTGGGCTCGGTGAACACCTGGATGGTCGCGATGATCGAGAAGACGGTGGTCAGGATGATCGCCGGGGTGAGGATCGGGATCTTCACCCGCAGGGCGATCTGGAGCTCGGAGGCGCCGTCCAGCCGCGCCGCCTCGTACAGGTCGCGCGGGATCGCCCGGAGCGTGGTGTAGAGCACGAGCATGTTGAAGCCGGTCCCGCCCCACACCGCCACGTTCGCCATGGAGTACGTGACGGTGCTCGCCCCGAGGAAGTCGATGTCCAGGACGTCCCTGATGGGACTGAGCGAGGGCAGGTAGAGGAACCCCCACAGCAGCGTGGCGGCCACGCCCGGCACCGCGTACGGCAGGAAGATCGCGATCCTCGAGAATCGGGCCAGCCGCACCCGCGCCGAGTCCAGCAGCAGCGCGAACAGCAGGGCCAGTCCCAGCATCACGACCAGCACCAGCGCGCCGTAGCCGAGCACGCGCAGCCAGCCGTGCCACAACTCAGGGTCGGACAGGGCGGCGGAGAAGTTGTCGAACCCGACGAAGACCTCCTTCCGCGCGCCCCTGCCCAGCCCGAGCCCGGACACCTTGGTACGGCGCATCGCCAGCCAGACGGTGTACCCGATGGGCACCGCGAGGAAGAGCGTGAACAGCACGATCGCGGGGGTCAGGAACAGGTACGGCCACGCCCCCCTCTCCGACCTCTTCATGAGGCGATCTGGAATCCGGACTTGCGCATGTCGGCGACGGTCGCGTCCTGCATGGCCTGGATCGCGTCGGAGAACGACGTCTTGTTCTGCACTGCCTTGTCGAAGTTGTCCTTGAAGGCGTTGTACGTCACGCCGACGTTCGGTCCGAAGGTGAAGCCGCGGGCGACGGCGGAGACGGCGGCGGCCTGCTGCCAGAAGTCGGGCTGGTTGGAGAAGTAGTCGGGCGCCTGGCCGAGCGCCGACTGGGCCTTGGTGGCGGCCGGGTAGATGGCGGCCTCCTTGACCAGCAGGTCCAAGGCGGCGGGGTCGGTGTTCATCCAGGTGGCGAACTGGGCGGCGGCGGCCTTGTTCGGCGTCTTGGCGGACACGGCCGTGGATGAACCGCCCCAGAAGCCGCTGAAGTTCTCGCCCGCGTTCCACTGCGGCAGCGGTGCGGCGGCCCACTTGCCCTTGGCCTTGGGCGCGTTGCTCGACAGCACGCCCGGCGCCCAGACCGCCGACGGCCAGGTCAGCAGCTTGCCGTCGTTGAGCGCCTTGTTCCACTCGGGGGTGAAGAACGGCATGTCGTCGATGACGCCCTCCTTCACCAGCCCGCCCCAGTAGTCGGCGACCTTCTTGGTGGCCTCGTCGGCGATGTTGACCTTCCACGACTCGCCGCTGATCGACCACCACTGGGCGCCGGCCTGCTGCGCCAGGCCCGTGAACGCTCCCGGATCCTTGCTGGAGAACGTGCCGAGGTACGCCTTCGGGTCCTTCTTGTGCACGGTGCGCGCGGCGTCGGCGTACTCCTGCCAGGTCTTCGGGACCGCGAGGCCGTACTTGTCGAACAGGTCCTTGCGGTAGAAGAGCATCATCGGGCCGCTGTCCTGCGGGATCCCGTACACGCCCTCCGTGCCCAGCGTGACCAGGCTCCACAGGCCCTGCGCGAACTCGCCCTTGACCGAGGCGGTCTCGGCCTTGAGGTCGGCCACCGCGTCGGCGGCGACGAACGAGGGCAGGTGCTGGTACTCGGCCTGCACGAGGTCCGGCGGGTTGCCCGCCTTGGCCGCGGTGAGGAACTTGGCCGCCGCGTCGTCGCCGCCCGCCTGCTTGCTGACCGTGACCTGGATGTCCGGGTGCGCCTGGTTCCAGACCGCGGCGATCTTGTCCATGTTGGGGGCCCAGGTCCAGTACGTCAGCTTGACCGGTCCCTTGGCGGCGGCCGTGGGGCTCTGCGCCGCCTCGGTGCTCTGGGCGGGCTCGCTGGACCCGCAGCTCGCGAGAGTGGCCGTGAGCACGACGGCCAGTGCGGCTCCGAGGCGGTTGGCGCGCATGCGTACCTCCAGAAGGTTCTGTGAACGTGCACAGAGTGAAACAGGCGCGAAACACCCGTCAAGGGGTCGTTATGTTCTCGTTAATCAGCCATTATCGGGTGAGGTCGGCGGCGGCTTCCCGTAGGTGCCGGGTGACCGCTACTGTGCACGTTCACAGAGCTTCTTCAAGGGGGATGGATGTACCCGGAGCGTCCTGCCGGTATCGCCTTTGGCGGTGACTACAACCCGGAGCAGTGGCCGCGCGAGGTCCTGGAGGAGGACGTGGCCCTGATGCGCGAGGCCGGGGTGAACCTGGTCAGCCTGGGCCTGTTCTCGTGGGCGCTGATGGAGCCCGCGGAGGGGCGCTACGAGTTCGGCTGGCTGGACGAGATCGTGGACCGGCTGCACGAGGGCGGGGTCGCGGTGGACCTGGCCACGCCGACCGCCGCCCCGCCCGCCTGGTTCATTCGGAAATATCCTGATGTGCTGCCGGTGACCAGGGAAGGGACGCGGATCGGGTTCGGCGGCAGGCAGAGCGCCTGCTCCAGCGCCCCGGCCTTCCGCGAGGCGACCGCGCGGCTGGTGCGCGCGCTGGGCGAGCACTATCGCGGGCATCCGGCCGTGGTCATGTGGCACGTGCACAACGAGTACGGGGCGCCGCTCGGCGAGTGTTACTGCGAGCACAGCGTGGCGGCGTGGCGCGCATGGCTCCGCGCTCAATATCGCGATATTTCGGCATTGAACGACGCCTGGGGTGCCACGTTCTGGGGCCAGACGTACACCGACTGGGCGGAGATCGACGCGCCCCGCTTCAACCACACGGCCGTCAACCCGGCCCAGCGCCTCGACTACGCCCGCTTCAGCGACGGCCAGCACCGCGAGCACTACGCGCTCCAGCGCGACATCCTGCGCGAGCTCACCCCCGGCATCCCCGTCACCACGAACTTCGCGGGCACCGTGAACTGCAAGTCCGCCGACCTGTGGCAGTGGGCGCGCGAGCTGGACGTGATCGCCAACGACCACTACCTGAAGGCCGAGCGGCCCGACAACCACATCGACCTGGCCATGTCCGCCGACCTCGCCCGCTCGGTGGCGGGCGGCGCGCCGTGGATGCTCATGGAGCACTCGGCGGGCGCGGTGAACTGGCAGCCGCGCAACATCGCCAAGCGGCCCGGCGAGATGCGCCGCAACAGCCTCGCGCACGTGGCGCGTGGCTCCGACAGCGTGCTGTTCTTCCAGTTCAGGGCCTCGCGCTTCGGGGCCGAGAAGTTCCATTCCGGGATGGTGCCGCACGCCGGGACCGATTCCGGGCAGTGGCGCGAGGTGGTCCGGCTCGGCGCCGACCTGCGCAGGCTCGCCGGCCTTCAGGGGAGCCGGGTGCGGGCCGAGGTCGCGGTGGTCTGGGACTGGGAGTCGTACTGGGCGCTCGAGCTGGACTGGCGGCCGTCGGTCGATCTGACGTTCAGGGAGCGGGTGGACGCCTTCTACGAGGCGCTGTGGCGGGAGCACGTGACGGTGGACTTCGTCCACCCTTCCGCCGATATTTCGAGATATCGGATGGTGGTGGCGCCCAGCTCGTACCTGCTGACCGAGGCGTCCGCCAAGAACCTCCACCGGTACGTCGAAGCGGGCGGCACCCTGCTCGTGTCGTACTTCTCCGGCATCGTGGACGAGCACGACACCATCCACCCGGGCGCCCACCCCGGCGCGCTGCGCGAGCTGCTGGGCCTGTCGATCGAGGAGTTCCACCCGCTGCGCGAGCACGAGACGGTGGCGCTGACCGGCGGCGGCAGTGGCGGCGGCAGTGGCAGTGGCGGCGACATGGCCCGCGTCTGGTCGGAGCGGGTCCGCCCGGCCGGTGCGGTCGCCGTACGCGACTTCGCCACCGGGCCCGACGCCGGGCACCCCGCCTTCACCCGCCACGATCTCGGCGCGGGCACCGCCTGGTACCTCGCGACCGCTCCCGTCGCCGGCCTGCGCGAGCTGCTCGGCCAGGTGCTCGACCACGCGAACGTGTCCCGGCCCCGCGGCCTCCCCGACACCCTGGAGCTGGTACGCCGGGGCGACCACGTCTTCCTGATCAACCACGGCGAGGAGCCCGTGACGGTCGAGGGGGTGAGCGGGACGAGCGTGTTCGACGGCGTACACCACGACGGGCCGGTCACCGTCGCGCCCGGCGCGGTCACGGTCATCGCCCTGGCCCCTTGAGACCTGGTTTCACGGTGTGGAGGGCTGAGATTGTTGGCCAGGGCTGACTAATTCGGTTGCCGCTGGGGTGGCGGACGGGTTGAGTGACTGGTCATGAACCTGGCACAAGCGGTCGAGCGGCTCGAGTTGGGGCAGTTGCTGGATGCCCCGCTGCTGCTCAAGAATGACGAGCAGAACCCGGTGTGGAAGGCCGTAACTGACTCCGGCTCATGGGTGGTGAAGATCGTCCGGCCCTGGGGTGACTTCTGGCTGCCCATGGCCGCCCAGGCAGGGGCGCTTGAAGCCGCCGCGTGGGAGTTCGGTGTCGCGATGCCCGAGCCGCAATCGACGGCTCTGGAAGAAGCGGGTCTGTGGCGACCGATCGGGGACGGTGTCTACGCCCGTGCGATGCGCTTCGTCGAGGGCACGCATCCGGCCGCGCCGGCGTCCGCACCGTTGGCGGCATGGGCCGGCGGGCTCGTCGCTGACCTTGCACGGTGCGCGATCCCAGCCGACCCGACCGTCGATGGCGACTACCGGTCGCACTCCCAGGGAGAGTGGGAGGAGTGGTTCGCTCAGGCCGAACGCCTCGAGGTCCTCAGTGCCGAGCATGTCCGCGTCTTCAAGCTGTCGGTGGAGCGGACCGAGGCCATGGTCGAAGATCAGCAGGAGTTGTGGCGATCCAAGTTGGTCATGCATCGCGACATCCGGCACCAGAACATTCTGACCGGCTCCGGTGGACCGGTGCTGCTGGACTTCGATGCCGCTGGGGCGCAGGACCCGTGGTGGGAGCTGGTCTTCACCGCTTTCGGTTTCGCCGGCTTCGACCGAGGGTTGGAAGTGCCCGAGCGCCGTATCGTCGACGCGTGCCTCACCGGGTATGTCGCTGCGGGAGGGGCAGTCGGGGCGGTCGATGAGTCGGCGTTCACCGGTATGCTCGCCGGACGCGTGGGAGTGGCGGCTTGGCAGCTGTGGATGGCCTGCGGCCACCGGGGCGGGAGTCCGGAGTACCAGGCCGGCTTCGCTCAGACACTCAGGGAGTCGGTGAAGGCGATGGCCATGATGCTTGAGGCCATGCCGACCTGGGCCACGTGGCTCAAGGCGTAAACGGGGAACGCTGGGCAGGAGTGATGATCGCGAGCGGCAGGCCTGCACCGTCGCAGGTGTCTCAACAGCGAACGGCCGGGGCACGAGGCCCCGGCCGTTCAAGGTTCTCTCATCCGCCGTCCGTGCTCAGGAGCAGGGGCGCGGGTGTGCCCGCCGGATCTGCGGCGAGGCCGCGGACATGGGGTGGGTCTGAGCCGCGCACGCGGGGCGGTGCCACGCGTGCGTGAGCGTCGGCTTCTCGTGCTTGACGTTCTCCACCTTCACCGCGGTGGGCCTGGTCTTCACCGTGCTGGGCCGCGCCGGCACGACCGGCGAGTGGCTCGACGTGGAGGGCCTGGTCAGCACGAGCGGCTTGGCCGGAGCGACCGGCTTGACCGCCGCGACGGGGTGGACCTGCACGGCAGGCTTGGCCGGCACAGCGGGCTTCGCCGGGACGGCCGGCTTCGCCGGGACGGCGGGCTTGGCCGGGATGGCAGGCTTGGCCGGCACGACCGACGACTTGCTCTCGCCGGGAGTGACCGGCGCGCAGGCGTCGGTGGACGCGGCCGGCTTCACCACGGGCTTGACCGGAGCGGCCGGCTTCACCGGAGCGGCGGGCTTCACCGGAGCGGCCGGCTTGATCGGAGCGGCCGGCTTGACCGGGGCGGCCGGCTTGACCGGCACGGCGGGCTTCGCCGGGGCGGCCGGCTTGACCGTCACGTTCGTCGCGACCACCGGCTTGGCCGGGCGCGGCTGCACCGCGGGTGCCGCGGGCTTGACCGCGATGCTGCTCGTCTGGGTGACGAGCCCCTGGTCGGTACCGGCGCACGGGGCGCACGGGGCGCAGGGGGCGGCCGGAGCCACCGGGGCTGCCGGAGCGGCCTGGGCGGACGTGCTGGAGAGGCCGCACCCGGTGGCGGACTCGTCAGCCGGGGCGGTCACGATCGCCGGGGTTGCGGGAGCGGCCGGGGCGGCGCACAGGACCTCGGCCCCGCACGCGTTCCCCATCGTGTAGTCGGAGTCGGTGGCGTACCCGGTGTAGGCGCCGGCCGCCTGGCCGAGAGCGTCGCCGCACCCCTCGACCTTCATGAGCGCGAACCCGTTCAGCAGAAGGGAGTCGCGACTCGGACAGGGGCTGACCTGCGTCCAGGAACGGACGCCGGCGGGGCGAACGCCGGTGATCGTCTGCGTCTGCACGAAGCCGAGTTCGTACACCTGCGTGAAGGCGGTCGCCTCCGGGGGTGGCTCGGTGGGCGCGGCAGCGGCGGGCGTCGCCAGTGCCACGGACATGAGCATGAACGGCAAAGCGGTAGCCGCTGCCGTCGTGTGCCGTGAACGCAATATTTGCATAGGCACACGAGTAGCGCCCGGGCTCACGGTGAGGGGAGGGCGACACCCCCTCCCAGACGCCAACCGGAATGGATCTTGTCCTTCTCTTGGTGTCCGGCCCGGCTCGCAGGGTCTTCCCGCAGGACCGCTATTGACGCAGAATCCTGACCGAAATTTACGACTAATGCGGAAATCTGATCAGCTCATCAGTAAGATCGCTGTCAGCCACCTCAGCGGCACAGTGCGTACCCGAAGGAGCCGCCCATGGCCGACCGCCAGCAGAAGCGTGCGTCCCGTGGAGTAGACACCTCCAGACCCACCACCTCCCGCCTCTACGACTTCATGCTCGGCGGCAAGGACAACTACGAGGCGGACCGCCGGCTGGCGCAGCGCGTGCTCGAGATCATGCCGGACGCCCGGGAGGCGGCGTGGGCGAACAGGGAGTTCCTCGCCCGGGTGGTCAGGTTCATGGCCGCGGAGGCGGGCGTCCGGCAGTTCCTGGACATCGGCGCCGGTCTGCCCGCACGGGACAACGTCCACGAGGTCGCCCGGTCCGCCGCCCCAGGCTCGAGGGTCGTGTACGTCGACCACGACCCCATCGTCCTGGTCCACGGCCGCGCGCTGCTGGCCGTGGACGGCCGCATCACGATCGTCGAGGGCGACGCCAGGGACCCGGACGCGATCGTCGACGATCCGGAGACCAGGCGCCTCATCGACCTCGGTGAGCCGGTCGGGCTGCTGATGCTCGACATCCTGCACCACCTGCCCGACCATGAGGACCCGGCCGGGATCGTGGCCCGGCTGGTGAAACGCCTCCCGTCCGGCAGCCACGTGGCCGTCTCCCACTTTCACAATCCCGTGGATCATCCGGAGGCGTCCCGTCAGGCGTACACGGCCGAGAAGCTCTTCAAGGAGAGCCTCGGGACGGGCCGCTGGCGTACGCGCGAGGAGATCCTGACCTGCTTCGACGGCCTGGAGCTGCTGGAGCCCGGCCTCGTGCCGGTGCCGGAATGGCGGCCGGACCCCGGCGACCACGCCAGGCCCGGCCTCTCCCGTCACACGCTGGTCGGAGCCGTCGCCCGCAAGCCGTGAGCGCGGACGAGCGCAGGGGTCACACCACGCCCGCGTACACCCAGCGGCCCTCGAGACGGACGAAACGGCTGTTCTCCTCCAGCACGCCCGGACGCCCGCGCTCGGCGTAGTGGGCGCGGAAGCGGACCGTGCCCTCGGTGTGCACGACGCTGCCGCCGGTCGTCTCCAGCACCTCCAGGCGTACCCACCGGACCTTCCTGTCGAGGTCGAGCGAGGCGGGCCGCGCGGCCGGGTGCCAGGTCCGCAGCAGGTAGGCCGCGTCGCCCACCCCGAACGCGCTGAACCTCGACCGCATGAGCTGCTCGGCGGTGGCGGCGGCCGCCGCGCCCCGGTGGAGCTTGCCGCAGCAGTCCTGGTAGGGGGCGGGCAGGCCGCACGGACATGTACGAGACATGCGCCCTATTGTGCCGCCTCATGTGCCGCGGGCCGGCCGGGCAGCCGCGCCGTGAGGTCGGTCAGCGTCGGGCCGAGCGGGGCGTCCAGAGTGAGGGAGGCGTCCGCGTCGCCGCCGGTCGGACCCTGGTTGACGATGGCGATCGGGATGCCGAGCACGGCGGCCTTGGTGACGAACCGCAGCCCCGACCTGACCGTCAACGACGACCCCAGCACCAGCAGCGTCCGCGCCCCCGCCACCACCGCGAAGCACTCGTCCACACGGGGCCGGGGGACGTTCTCGCCGAAGAAGACCACGTCGGGTTTGAGCAGCCCGCCGCACGCCGCGCAGTCGACCACCTCGAACCCGGCGACCTGCTCGTCGGTGAGCACGGCGTCGCCGTCGGGGTTGATCTGCCCGCTGGCCTCCCAGCCTGGGTTGGCCGCGCGCAGCCGCCGCTCCAGCTCGGCGCGGGGTGTGCGCTCCCGGCAGGACAGGCAGACGACCCGGTCGAGCCCGCCGTGCAGCTCGATCACCCGCCTGGCTCCGGCCGCCTGGTGCAGGCCGTCGACGTTCTGGGTGACGATGCCGGTGAGCAGCCCGCGCCGCTCCAGCTCGGCCACGGCCCGGTGACCGGCGTTGGGCCGGGCCTCGCCGATCTGCCGCCAGCCGACGTGGCTGCGCGCCCAGTAGCGCTGCCGGGCCTCCGCGCTGCCGACGAAGCGCTGGTACGTCATCGGCTCCGCGCGCCGGGCCCGGCCGGTCGGCCCCCGGTAGTCGGGAATGCCGGACTCGGTGGACAGGCCTGCCCCGCTGAGCACGACCACCCCTCCCCCGGCGACCAGCTCGGCCAGTCGTGTCACTGTCACAGATCCCATCGTGCCCGATCCAGAGGTTTGTACGGAATTGAGAGGCCGTGCGTGATCACGCCGGGCGGGGGCGGCGATCGTCTGCGTCGTACTCCGCCCGGGCCTCCTCGACCTTGCCCATGTTGGCGCCGGCCCAGTCGGCCAGGGTGGCGAAAAGAGGGGCCAGGCTGCGTCCCAGATCGCTGATCTCGTACTCCACCCGCGGCGGCACCTCGGGGTGGTAGGTGCGCACCACGAGACCGTCACGCTCCAACTGCCGCAGCCGCTGGGTCAGCACCTTGGGCGTGATCGTGGCGATGCGCCGCTGCAGCTCCACGAAACGCTGCAGGCCGTACTCGTTGAGGGTCCAGAGGATCGGGGTGGTCCAGCGGCTGAAGACGATGTCGACGACCGGAGCGATCGGGCACGCCTGCTCGGGCTCAGCCGACGCCGTTGCCGTCCGGGTCGCGTCGCCGCTCATGCGGACCCCCTCTGACATAGTTACTTTCCTCTAGGTACCTACTATACAAACGATGCTAGCTTCGCCGGGTCGCCGATTCGAAACTGTCGGCCTCCGGAAGCCGCGCCGCGCTCTGCCAGGTCGCGGGTTTCCGCTGGATCACGCTCGAGTGATTTGTCATAACGGAAAGGTCTGCCATGCCCACCGCGCACATTCTCGACTCGACGATGTTCTACCGGGAGCTCGGGACAGGGACACCGATGGTCTTCCTGCACGGAAATCCGCACTCGTCCTATTTGTGGCGTCACATCATGCCCGCCGTCGGCGACCCCGGCCGACGCCTCGCACCCGACCTGATCGGAATGGGGGACTCCGGCAAGCCCGACATCGACTACACATTCGGCGATCACGCCCGCTATCTGGATGCGTGGTTCGACGCCCTGGAGCTCGATGACGTCGTCCTCATCGGACACGACTGGGGCGGCGCGCTCGCCTTCGACTGGGCCGCCCGCCACCCCGGGCGGGTACGCGGCATCGCGTTCACCGAGACGATCGTGAAGCCGATGGCCTGGGAGGAGTTCCCCGAAGCCGGGCGGGAGCTCTTCAAGGCGATCAAGACGGAGGGTGCCGGCGAGGCCATGCTCCTGGACGACAACCTGTTCATCGAAGGCAGCGGCCTCCCCGAGGAGGATCTCGCCGTCTACCGCACGTCGTTCCCCACCCGGGAGAGCCGGCTGCCGATCCTGCGATGGGCGCGATCGATGCCGCTCGGCGGCGAGCCGGCCGACGTCGTGGCCATCGTCGAGGCGTACGACACCTGGCTGGCGGCCAGCACCGACGTGCCCAAGCTGTTGATCGCGTTCGAGCCCGGCCACGGCGCCATGATGGGCCCCGAGATGGTCGAGTGGTGCGCCGGCAACATGGCCGCTCTCGAGATCGAGAAGCACGGCGTCGCCGGTCACACCACTCCGGCGGAGCAGCCTCAGGCGATCGCCGCGGCCCTCACCGGCTGGATGGGCAGGCACGGGCTGCGCTGAGGCGGCGTGCGGCCGCGACGAGCCGCGCGCCGCTCACCCGCGGCCTCTCAGCACCCCCGCCTGGGCCAGCCCGGCGGTCAGCTCCGTGCGGGCGCGTTCGGTGAGGGCGTCGAGGGCGTGCGGGTCGTCGGCCGCCAGCCGGGAGACGGGCGCGACCTGGTACGGGCGGAGCCGCAACGACCGCCCCGAGCGCAGGCTGACCGCGAACGTCCCCGGCCCGTCCCCGTCGGGCCCGGCCCCACCCTGGACCACCTCCGCACACGGATCCCACGCGGGAGCCGGCCCGTCCCCTCCGCGATCCTGCCCGGGCGCGGGCTCCCGGCCGGCGACGGAGCAGGCGGCCAGCCGGCCGGCCGGCAGCCCGGGGAGCCGGCCCAGCCAGCTCCTGATCATGGCAGCGACCTCGTACGCCCGCATGGTGTCCGGCGCGTCGAAGTCGATCCACCTGGCCAGGTCGTCCCCGGCGTGCGGCGGGAAGCGCACGCTCTGCCCCGCCCACTCCGTGCGGATCGCCATCCGGTACGGCCGCAGCCCGGCGAGCCGGACCCCGCCCGCGCCCGCCGCCAGCAGCTCCACGGACTCTCCCACGACGCCCGCCTCCATGCCCGGCGCCCCGAGCACCAGCTCGCACGTCACCGGCACGCCTGGCGGGATCCCGGCCAGCAGTCGCCGCAGGTCGACGGTCACGCCGTTCAGCCCGGTCACGGCGGCCAGGAAGTCGATCCGCGTCACGACGATCGTCAGGCCGCGGCAGCGGGCCAGCACCTCCTCGGGGTACGCGGCCACCCCCACCGCGTCCAGCCACCCGGCCCACGGTCCGCTCGCGGGAGGGGGGCACGCCCCGGTCACCCAGCGCACACGCTTCCCCGGCTGGGTGTCCGGGGCGTCGCACAGGGACGCCCTCCCGGCGGGCGCGACATCCGGGCCATCACACGGGCGCGCCCACCGAGCGGGCGCGACATCCCAGCACTGCCCCGGGCGCACCCGCTCGAAAGGCGCGGTGTCGTACCACAGGGGGCGGATGACCCGCTCAGGCGACCACGCCAGCAGCTCGACGCCGGCCAGCGCGGGCACGCGCCGCAGCGCCGCGCCCTGCTCGGCCACCAGCCGCCCGCACAACGTCACCCGACCCGCTCCCAGGGCGCCCACCAGCGCGAACGCCTCGGGAAGCTGGCGGCCATCGTCCACCACGACGTGCGCCCGCCGCCCCCTGGCCACCTCCACGGCCAGCTCCGTCTCGGGGCGGAACAGCTCGCACCGCCCGGCCGCCCCGAGCACGTCCCCGCTGCTCTGCGTGCTCCCCTCGGCCAGCTCCAGGTCGTCGATGCTGAGCCGCACGGCGGGGTCGGCGGCCAGCCGCAGCGCCGTGCCCACCGCTCTCAGGTGGGCGTCGTCGAACGCCTTGCGCTCCAGGACGGCCGCCGCCGCCCGCTCGAGCAGCGCGGCCAGCGGCCCGCCGTCGAGCCGCTCCGCGGCGGCCTTGAGCCGGGACGGGTCGGCGAGGCGTTCGACGACCCGTTCGTTGAGGTCGAGCACCTCGACCCCGGAGGGCGGCAGGACCGCGGTGGTGAAGTCGGTGAGCGGCGGTACGACGATCAGGTCCATCAGCGGCCCTCCCCCGAGGCGCGGACAATGGATTTGGCATCCAGCCCACTTCGACTTCAAATGCTTACAAGACAATTTTTGCTTGTCAATAATATTGAGGATGGTAAACAAAAGAGCGGGACAATGTAGTTCACTGTCCGCATTCATCCGCTATCGTCCCAGTACAGAGCCATAGAGACGCGATCGGCCCGGCACATTTCGCAATTTCTCCCGGCCACCCGGAAAAACGGGCCGTTACGCTTTTCGCCGAAGGGGGATGAAGGACTCGTGATCGAAGGCGGGAGACGCGAAGGGCCTTATCTCTCGACGCCCGTCTTCGTCGCCGGGCTCGTCGTCTTCACCACGACGGTGACCGCGCTGGACATCCTCACGGGCACGGCGGTGCGGCTGTTCCCGCTGCTGATCTTCCTGCCCGCGATCGTCGCCGGGCTCGGCACGGTGCGGCAGACGGTCCTGGCGTCGCTGTGGGTGATCCTGGTGGTGGCCGGGCTCACCAGTTACCTGGGCGGCGAGCTGGACGACAAACTGCTGGCGGGCGGGTTCACCACCCTGTTCGGGGCGCTGGCCGTGCTCGGCTGCCGCTACCGCGTGCGGCGCGAGGAGGAGGTGCGCCGGCTGCGATCGGCGGCGTCCGCCCTGCAGCGGCTGATCGTGCGCCCGCTGCCGCTGCGCACCGCCGACGTGGTCGTCGACGGCCTCTACCAGCCGGTGGAGGAGGAGCCGATGGTGGGCGGCGACATGTACGAGGTGGCCGTCTCCCAGCACGGCACCCGCGTGCTCATCGCCGACGTGCAGGGCAAGGGACTGCCCGCGATCGGGACCGCGCTGGCGGTGCTGGGGTCGTTCAGGGAGGCCGCGTACCGCGAGGACACCCTGAACGGCGTCGTGGAGGCGCTGGAGAAGGCCGTGGTCAGGCAGAACACGTTCGCCGCCACCACCGGGGAGCCGGAGCGCCTGGTCACCGCCCTCGTGCTCGACATCGGCCCGGGACTGGGCGTCGAAGCGGTCAACTGCGGGCACATCGTCCCGTACATGATCCACTACGGCGTCGCGCGGCAGGTGTGCCTAGGGGAGCCGTCCGTGCCGCTCGGCGTGGCGGCGCTGACCACCGAGCCGCGGACGAGCGCGCGGTTCGCGTTCCCGCCGGGCGCGACGCTGGTGCTGTGCACCGACGGCGTCACCGAGGCCCGCGACCCAGGAGGCGCCTTCTACCCGCTGGCCGAACGCCTGCGCGCGTGGGCGCCCGACCCGCCCGACAGCCTCGCCCATGTGCTGGGCGCCGACGTGCGCGCCTTCACCAGGACGGACCCGCGCGACGACATCGCGATCGTCACCCTGCGCAGGCGGCGGGCGCGCGACGACCGGCCGCGGGGCGCCCGTACACCATCATGAACCGGCCACTCCGACGACGCGTACCTACACACATCCGGACATGTTCCATGGAGGTGTCGTGGAGCTCAGCCTCTTGCGGGCACAGGCCCACAGCCCGTCGTTCTTTTCACTGATGCGCGCCTCGTCGGGAGAGCGCGCGCCGGTCGACTTCTGCGTTCCGTGCAACCCGTACTTCCCGACCCCGGAGATCTTCGATCATCTTGGGAGGAACCTGGAGACGATCCTCAAGTTCTATCCGAGCGACGCGGGCACGATCACCGAGGAGCTCTGCGCCACGCTGGGGCTCCACCCCAAGACGGTCGCCATGGGCAACGGATCGACCGAGCTGATCACCTGGATCGACCATCTGCTGGTGCGCGAGAGCCTCGCGGTGCCCATCCCCACCTTCGGCCGGTGGACCGACCAGCCGCTGGAGACGGGCAAGCGGGTGGACATGTACCCGTTGATGGAGAGCCGCAACTTCACGCTGGACGTGAGCGACTACGTGTCGTTCATCCGCATGCGCGGCTCCCGGGTGGCGGTGATCTGCAACCCCAACAACCCCGACGGGGGCTACCTGCCCAGGCACGAGGTCCTGCGCCTGCTCGACGAGCTGATCGACCTGGATCTGGTGATCGTGGACGAGTCGTTCGGCGACTTCGTGGACGCCGAGCCGTACCCGGGGCTGGCGGCGGAGGCGGCGGTCCGGCCGAACGTGATCGTGCTGCGCAGCCTGGGCAAGAACTTCGGCCTGCACGGCATCCGCTGCGGCTACATGGTCGCGAACCCGGCGCTGGCCGCCCGCGTGCGCGACGCGCTGCCCAAGTGGAACCTGAACTCGTTCGCCGAGGTCGTGGTGTTCATGATGCGGCAGTTCATGCCCGAGTACCAGGACAGCCTCAAGCGGGTGAGCCACGACAGGCGGGCGATGTTCAAGCAGCTCAGCACCATGCCGGGGCTGTCGGTGTTCGCCTCGCAGGGCAACTTCCTGCTGATCAGGCTGCCGCCCGGGTACGACGGGGTGCCGCTCCGCGACCATCTGCTCAGCGAGCACGGCGTGTACGTCCGCGAGTGCGGCAACAAGCTGGGCACGACGAGCCGGTTCATCCGCCTGGTCGTGCGGCCGCAGGACGACGTGCGGCGGCTGCTCATCGGCATGACGCAGTTCCTGTACTCGGGCAGCCTCCACGAGGTCCCCGTGATCGGGCTGCACCACCGGCACGTCAACCCGCTGTCGGCCTAGGAGTCGTATAGCGTACGGTACAATGTACGGAACCCATGGAATGTCCGAGACGCGCTGTAGGCTGTCCCGGCTTTCCCCCGTACGGCATGAACATCAGACGATGGAAGGGTTCCGTGGCCGTCTCCAGCCGCCAGTCCAGCACCGCTCAGCACCGTGATCACAGCGCCGCCGACAGCCACGACCTCATCCAGGTCCGCGGCGCCAGGGAGAACAACCTCAAGGGCGTCTCACTCGACCTCCCCAAGCGCCGCCTCAGCGTCTTCACCGGCGTGTCCGGCTCCGGCAAGTCCTCGCTCGTCTTCGACACGATCGCCGCGGAGTCGCGGCGGCTGATCGACGAGACGTACACCGCGTTCATCCAGTCGTTCATGCCGAGCCTGGCCCGCCCCGACGTGGACGCGCTGCACAACCTCAGCGCGGCGATCATCGTCGACCAGGAGCGGATGGGCGCCAACCCCCGCTCGACGGTGGGCACCGCCACCGACGCGCACACCATGCTACGGCTCCTGTTCAGCCGGATCGGCGAGCCCTACGTCGGCCCCGCCTACGCCTTCAGCTTCAACCGGGCCGAGGGCATGTGCCCGCAGTGCGAGGGGCTGGGCAAGGCGTCGGAGATCGACGTGGACGCGCTGGTCGACAGGGAGCTGTCGCTGAACGAAGGGGCGATCAAGGTCCCCGGCTTCCCGGTGGACAGCTGGCAGTGGCAGGTCCTGGCCAACTCCGGCCTGTACGACCCCGCTGTCAAGCTGAAGGACTTCACCCCCGAGCAGTGGGAGGACTTCCTTCACAAGCCGCCCGTCAAGCTCAAGTACGGCACCAACAACTTCACCTACGAGGGGCTGGCCAGCAAGGTCAGGCGGACCTACCTCGGCAAGGACCTGGAGTCGATGCAGCCGGGGGGCGCGGGCGTTCGCCGAGCGGGCGATCAAGCTGACCGTCTGCCCCTCCTGCGGCGGCTCCCGGGTCAACGAGGCCGCCCGCTCGGCCAGGATCGACGGGCTGAACATCGCCGAGTGCGCGGCCATGCAGATCAACGACCTGTCCGGCTTCATCCGCGGCATCGGCAACGCCGCGGTCGGCCCGGTGCTGGACGGGCTGCACTCGACGCTGGACTCGCTGGTGGAGATCGGTCTCGGCTACCTGAGCCTGGACCGTGAGTCCGGCACGCTGTCGGGCGGCGAGGCGCAGCGGGTGAAGATGGTGCGGCATCTCAACTCCAGCCTCACCGACGTCACCTACGTCTTCGACGAGCCGACGGCCGGGCTGCACCCACACGACATCCAGCGGATGAACACCCTGCTGCTCCAGCTCCGCGACAAGGGCAACACGGTGCTCGTGGTCGAGCACAAGCCGGAGCTGATCGAGATCGCCGACCACGTGGTCGACCTGGGCCCGGGTGCGGGCACGGCCGGCGGGAGCATCTGCTACGCGGGCGACCTCGACGGGCTGCGCGCCTCCGGCACGCTCACCGGCCGCTATCTCGACCACCGGGTGAGCCTGCGGGACCGCTTCCGCGAGCCGGCCGGGCACCTGTCGATCGAGGGCGCCACCCTGCACAACCTGCGCGACGTGAGCGTGGACATCCCGCTCGGCGTGCTCACCGTGGTCACCGGCGTGGCCGGGTCGGGCAAGAGCTCGCTGATCCACGGCTACGTCGCGGGCCGCGAGGGCGTGGTCATGGCCGACCAGTCGCCGATCCGCGGCTCGCGCAGGAGCAACCCGGCCACCTACACCGGGCTGCTCGACCCGGTCCGCGCGGCGTTCGCCAAGGCCAACGGGGTCAAGCCGGGCCTGTTCAGCGCCAACTCCGAGGGCGCCTGCCCGGCCTGCAAGGGCATCGGCCTGATCTACACGGACCTGGCGATGATGGCCGGCGTGGCGTCGGTGTGCGAGGAGTGCGAGGGCAAGCGGTTCACGCCGAAGGTGCTGACGTACACGCTGCGCGGCAAGAACATCAGCGAGGTGCTCGCCATGCCGGTGGCCGAGGCCCGCGACTTCTTCACCGAACGGCAGGCCCGCACGATCCTCGACCGCATGGTCGCGGTCGGCCTCGGCTACCTGGGCCTGGGCCAGCCGCTCACCACGCTGTCGGGCGGCGAGCGGCAGCGGCTCAAGCTCGCCATCCACATGGCCAAGAACGGCACCACGTACGTGCTGGACGAGCCCACCACGGGCCTGCACCTGGCGGATGTGGACCAGCTCCTGGCGCTGCTCGACCGCCTGGTGGACGACGGCAACACGGTCATCGTGATCGAGCACCACCAGGCCGTCATGGCCCACGCCGACTGGATCATCGACCTGGGCCCGGGAGCCGGTCACGACGGCGGCCAGGTGGTCTTCTCCGGCACCCCCGGCGAGCTGGTCGCCACCGGCACCTCGCTCACGGCGATCCACCTGCGCGACTACGTGGCCAAGTCCTGACACCGTCCGGTCTCGCGCGCGGGGCTCCTCGTGCGAGACCGGAACCGCACCCCGCCGTTCCACCGGCCGGTTCCGCTCACCACGAGGGCGCGGCCGCCCAGGAACGGCGGGCGGTCTCAGACGGCCAGGCGGGCCAGGACGCGGGCGAACTCCGGCGGAGGCGCCACCACGAGCCGGGTCTGGCCGTCCTGCGCGACGATGTCGGCCCTGATGTGCGTCAGCCGCTGCCCGTGCCACCAGTACACCTGGGAGCTGAGCCCGTCCGTGCGTGCCGCGTGCACCCGCAACCGCTCGATCGCCCGTACCACCCCGATCCCGTCCACCGGGTGCACGAGGAGCGTGTACGGGTCGGGCAGCACCACGAGCACCCCGTCGGAGGGGACCGGCAGGTACTCGCCCAGCCACCGCAGATGGGTGGCGGCCGACGGCGTCATGGCGGTCAGCCGGGTCACCGGCGTGCCCGACAGCTCGATGGACTCGACCTCCAGCCGCTCCTCGCGGCGGACGTTCGCGACGGCCAGCTCGAGCGCCTGCGCGGTGGGCACGGGCCAGCACCCGGCCTGCTCGGGCCGTACGGCGCGCGAGCCCACGAAGAGCAGCTCCACCAGGTCGGCGTTGAGGTGGCGGCCCACCACGCGGGTCAGGTCGGCCACCTCGTCCACGGCCTCCACGCGGGTCCGGATCAGCGACCCGGCCTGCTCGAGGTCGCAGACGTCCAGCCGCTCCCCCGCCGTGGCCACGGCGTGCGACAGGTGCTCGGAGACCAGCGTGGGCCAGTCCTCCCTGGCCCGGCGCCCGGCCTCACGGCGCAGCCCCGTGAGCCTGACCACCAGCTCCATACCGCCACGGAGCGTCACGGAGCCGCCGTCAGGGGCGAACTCGAAGGAGAACCCGAGGGACTCGGCGACGAGCGCGAGCAGCGAGTCGAGATCGACGTCCTCGACCGGCCGGCGTGAGGGCTCTCGGTGTCGCCTGAACAAGCTCACGCGCCATGTCCCTTTCTGTCGGATTCGTCCCTTCTACCTTGCCTGCTCCCCATCACCGACAATGGCAGCTAGGGAGCACGATTCGGTATCGATAACCCCAAGTCTCCCCAGCCACACGCTCATCTGCGGTGACCCGTGCCCCACCGGAAGTCCCGCGAGGACGGGGACTCCGAGCCCGCAGAGCCGGTCCTCGAGCACCGGGTACGGGTCGCCGCAGTCGACCCACGAGCCGAGCGCGATCCCGCGCACCCCGTCGAGCGCCCCCGACTGCAGGAGCTGGGTGAGCATCCGGTCGATCCGGTACGGCTCCTCCCCGATGTCCTCCAGGAACGCGAGCTTGCCCGCGAACGACGGCTGCCACCGCGTGCCGCACATCGAGGCCAGCAGCGACAGGTTCCCCCCGGCCAGCACGCCCTCGGCCCGCCCCTGGACCAGCGCCCGCTCGCCCCGGACCGGCTCCTGCGCGCCGAACAGCGCCGCCTGCAGGCTCTGCCAGCTACGCGGCTCGGGCCCCTTCTCGCCGGCCACGATGTCGCAGGCCGGCATCGGCCCGTGCAACGTGGAGACGCCCAGCTCGGCGGCGAACGCGTTGTGCAGCGCTGTGATGTCGCTCGACCCGAGGAGGACCTTGGGCCCCGCCGCCCGCATGGCGTCCCAGTCGAGCAGGTCCAGGAGCCGGGCGGCGCCGTACCCGCCCCTGCAGCAGAACACCGCGGAGACGGCGGGGTCGCACCAGGCGGTCTGCAGGTCGGCGGCCCTGGCGGCGTCGTCGCCCGCCAGGTAGTCGAGCCGCTGGCGGTCGAGCGCGTGCGCGCCGACCACGACCTTCAGCCCGAGGCCCTCCAGGTGCTCGACGCCGCGCGTGAGCAGCGCCGCGTTGGGCGGGCCCGACGGCGAGACGACCGCGACGGTGTCACCGCGTCGCATCGATCAACTCCTCGATTGGCTCGTTCGCGTGGAAACGATTGGCTCATCCACGTGGAAAACGGTGTCACACTTGTGCTCCAGTATGCGACTTCCGCCCCACATACTCGTGGTCAACGGCATCAAGGTCCGCCGGCCGGTCTTCCTGGTCGGAGCGCCGCACTCCGGCACGGACCTGCTCGCCCGCGCCCTGAAAAGATCCCCCGGCTTCCACGTGACGATGGGCCGCGCGAGCGTGGCGCACGTGGTGTACGCCTTCGCCCGCAAGCCGTCCATCGGCCAGACCTCCGGCGCCGTACGCGTCATGCGCGACGCGCTCGCCGAGTCGTGGCAGGTGCTGCCCGGATCCTGCGGCTGGTGCGCCGAGCCGTGCAGGGACGCGGGCGGCGTCACCGGGACCGGCCCCTGCGTGTCCACGAGCGAGGTCACCAGGTTCGGGGACGGCAGCCCCGACCTGCTCTACAGCGCTCCCGTGCTGCTCCAGGCCTTCCCCGACGCGCGGTTCGTGCAGCTCATCCGCGACGGCAGGGACGTGGTGGCGGGCATGCTCGCCGATCCGGCGTGCCTGGCCTGGTTCAAGCCGGCGATGCTGTCGGAGCAGACCGAGTTCCCCAACGCGTTCCTCGGCGTCAACAAGGACGAGCACCTCGAGCGGTGGAAGGGCATGCCGGCGGCGGGCAAGAGCGCGCTGCGCTGGCGCAGCGCCGTCCGCCTGAGCGCCGAGCTGCGCAGGACGCTGCCCGAGGAGCAGCTCCTGACGCTGCGCTACGAGGAACTGCTGGAGAAGCCGGCGCAGTCGGTGGCCACGCTGGCGGAGTTCCTGGAGACGCGGGTGTCCAAGGTCGTCCTGTACGACACCGCCGTCCCCAAGGTCGGCGCCTGGCGCACCAAGCTCAGATCAGCCGACCTGGAGCTCGTGGAGAAGGTGGCCAGGGAGGAGCTCAAGCGCCTGGGCTACCTGAAGAGGTGAACTGGGTGCGGTAGAGCTCGGCGTAGAGGCCGCCGCGGGCCAGCAGCTCCTCGTGGCGCCCGCGCTCGGCGATGCGGCCCTCGTGGATCACGAGGATCTCGTCGGCCTCCCTGATCGTGGAGAGCCGGTGCGCGATCACCAGCGAGGTGCGGCCCTCCAGCGCGGTCTTCAGCGCCACCTGCACGGCCGCCTCCGACTCCGAGTCGAGGTGGGCGGTGGCCTCGTCGAGCACGACCACGCGGGGCGCCTTGAGCAGCAGTCTGGCCAGGGCGAGGCGCTGCTTCTCGCCTCCGGACAGCCGGTAGCCGCGGTCGCCGACGACCGTCTCGAGCCGGTCGGGCAGGCCCTCGATGAGGTCGCCGATCTGCGCGGCCCTGAGAGCCTCCCAGATCTCCTCGTCGCTCGCCTCCGGCCTGGCATAACGGAGGTTGGCTCCGATCGTGTCATGGAAGAGATGAGCGTCCTGCATGACCACTCCGACGGTGTCGCGCAGGGAGGCGAGGGTGGCGTCGCGCACGTCGAGCCCGTTGAGCCGGACCGCGCCCTCGTTGACGTCGTACAGGCGGGACACCAGTGACGTGATGGTCGTCTTGCCCGCGCCCGAGTGGCCGACCAGGGCGACGAGCCGCCCCGGCTCGGCGGTGAACGAGATGCCCTTGAGGACGGGGTACGACGGGCCGGTGTCCTGCCTGGCCACCGACTCCAGAGAGGCCAGCGAGACCTCCTCGGCGGCCGGGTAGCGGAAGCGCACGTCGTCGAACTCGATGGTCACGGGCCCGTCGGGAACGGCGGTCGCGCCGGGCCTCTCCGCCACCATGGGCTTGAGGTCGAGGATCTCGAAGACCCGGTCGAAGCTCACGAGGGCGGTCATCACGTCGACGTGCACGTTGGACAGGGACGTGAGCGGGCCGTACAGGCGCATCAGGAGCGCGGCCAGGGCCACCAGCGTGCCCAGCTCGAAGACGCCGGAGACCGACAGCACGCCGCCGATGCCGTACACGAGGGCCGTGGCGAGCGCGGCGACGAGCCCGAGCGCGACCCTGAACACCGTGCCGTACATGCCGACCGTCACGCCCACGTCGCGCACCCTGGCGGCCCGGTGGCCGAACACCTCGGCGTCGTCCTCCGGGCGGCCGTAGAGCTTGGCGACCATCGCGCCGGCCACGTTGAACCGCTCGGTGGTGACCGAGCTCATCTCGGCGTCGAGCTGCATCTGCTCGCGGGTCAGCGCCGACATGCGCCGCCCGACGAACTTCGCGGGCACGATGAAGATCGGCAGCAGCACCAGCGCCACCAGCGTCACCTGCCACGACAGCGCCAGCATCGCGCCCAGCACGAGCACCAGGCTGACCACGTTGGAGACCACGGACGACAGGGTGCTCGTCAGCGCCCGCTGCGCGCCGATCACGTCGGTGTTGAGCCTGCTGACCAGCGCGCCGGTCTGGGCCCGCATGAAGAACGCCACCGGCATGCGCTGCACGTGGTCGAACACCTCGGTGCGCAGGTCGTAGATCAGGCCCTCGCCGATGCGCGCGGAGAACCACCGCTGCACCAGCGTCAGCCCGGCGTCCACCAGGGCCAGAGCGCCGATCGTCACGGCCAGGCCGACCACGACGCCCGGCCGCCTGGCCAGGATGCCGTCGTCGATGATCGCCTTCATCAGCAGCGGGTTGGCGATCACGATCACCGCGCCGGCCACGACGAGCAGCAGGAACGCGGCGATGTGCGTGCGGTGCGGCTTGGCGTAGCGCATGATGCGGCGGACCGTGCCGGGCCGCAGCCGCTGCTTGGCCACCGAGCCGTCGCGCCGCAGGGACGCCATCATGTGGGGACCGAAGCCCCCTCCCATCATCGTCATTCGGGGGATCCTTCCTCCTCCCCCGGACTCAGCGCCGCCGTCGCGCCTGGCGATTCCCCCGTCCGCTCACCGCGAAACCCGCCCCTGGCCCACACAACGGACCCCACGCCACAAAGGCGGCAAACCCTCCGGCCCTCTTACCCCGTCAGGGACGGAAGCCACGCGACCGCCCCCGCCCCCGAGGAGGGACACGTGCCTGCGTCGACCGGGTCAGCCGAAGATGGCTTTGATGCGGGCCGCCTGTTCGAGCCCCTCGACGACGCTCTGCTCCTCCAGGGTGCGGCCCTGCGCCCCCTGGAGGAGTCGCTTCGTCGCGACCGCCGCGTCCCGGTTCACGGCTAGCAGCTGCGCGACCTTGTCTCGTACCGCTTGATGCAGGTCGCCCCCGGCGACCACTTGCTCGGCGAGGCCGATGCGCATGGCCTCGTCCGCGTGCACGGTCCTGGCGGTCAGGCAGATGTCGATCGCCTTGGCCAGGCCCACCAGCTCGACCAGGGGCTTGGTCCCCGTCAGGTCGGGCACCAGGCCCAGTGCGGGCTCCTTCATGCAGAAGGAGACATCGTCGGCCACGATCCGCAGATCACAGGAGAGCGCGAGCTGGAACCCCGCACCGATCGCGTGCCCCTGCACTGCGGCGATGGAAACGATCTCCGGGCGGCGCAGCCACAGGAATCCCGCCTGTGCCTGCCGGATGCGCTGCTCGAAGGTTGCGTCGTCGCTCTTGGCCGCCGAGCTGAACGAGCCCTGTCCGGGCACCCCCTCAGATGTGAACATTCGCAGGTCGATCCCTGCCGAGAAGGACGGTCCCTCACCTTTCACGACGACTACGCGCACCTGCTCGGGCAGGCTCTCGCCGATCCGAGCCAGCGCCGACCATGTCGCGAACGTCTGAGCGTTGCGCTTTTCCGGCCGGTCCAGCGTGATCGTCGCTATCTCACCGTCCACCTCGAAGCGGACTCCGCCCTCCGCCGCAACGGAGACCTCATCCGCATACCCCCCGCGCTGCCGCGCCTGCGCTCCCGCCATCGCCCGCTCCCTTCAGTCCTGGTCGCGCAAGGAGTGCGCGCCCAGTGGGCTGACCGTCGCGCCCGAGCCTACAGAATATCGTTCTGGCCCGGGCGCGACGGATGGCTGACTAGGGACGGGCGGCTGCGGTCGCACGTTCCGAGGCGGCCGTCAGCGCTTGGACTTGCCTCGGGTCGCCCCGCCGCGCCCGCGCAGAGTCACGCCGGACTCGCTCAGGATGCGGTGGATGAACCCGTAAGACCGACCGGTAGAAGCGGCCAGGGCGCGGATGCTCTCGCCCGCGGCGTAGCGCTTCTTGAGATCGCCGGCCAGTTTTTCCCGGTCGGCCCCGGTGACCCGGGTGCCCTTCTTCAGTGTCTCGGCCACGAGTACCTCCTGTAGTGCCGGACTTCCGCAGCGTTACTCCGCCATGATCAGTCATTTCAGCGGGATCGGCTACCTACTCCACGGGAAAAGATCCGTACCCACTCAAATTAAGATCAGGCAAGTGCCACAAGATCGGAAAATTCGTCGCTCCATGCGTCTTCAGTTCCGTCAGGTAGCAAGATCACCCTATCCGGTGACAGGGCGTCAACGGCACCCTCGTCATGTGTGACTAGGACGATTGCTCCTGAATACGACCTCAGAGCATTGAGAACCTGCTCGCGACTGACCGGATCGAGGTTGTTCGTGGGCTCGTCGAGAAGGAGGACATTGGCGCTCGAGAGCACCAGGATCGCCAGCGCCAGCCGGGTCTTCTCGCCACCCGACAGCACTCCGGCGGGCTTGTCGACGTCGTCGCCCGTGAACAGGAACGAGCCGAGCACCTTGCGCAGCTCGGTGTCGGTGAACTGGCCGCCGGCCGACTGCATGTTCTCCAGGAGAGTGCGGTTCGGGTCGAGGGTCTCGTGCTCCTGGGCGTAGTAGCCGATCTTGAGGCCGTGGCCGGGGCGGATCTCGCCCGTGTCGGGCGTCTCGATGCCGCCGAGCAGGCGCAGCAGCGTGGTCTTGCCGGCGCCGTTCAGGCCCAGGATGACGACCCGGTGACCTCGGTCGATGGCCACGCTGACGTCGGTGAAGACCTCCAGCGAGCCGTACGACTTGGACAGATCCTCGGCCGTGAGCGGGGTGCGCCCGCACGGCTGCGGCTCGGGGAAGCGCAGCCTGGCCACTTTGTCGCTCACACGCTCTTCCTCGGTGCCCGACAGCAACCGGTGCGCACGCCGCATCATGTCCTGGGCGGCCTTGGCCTTGGTGGCCTTGGCCCGCATCTTGTCGGCCTGCGCGAGCAGCGCACCCGCCTGTTTCTCGGCGTTGGCGCGCTCGCGCTTCCTGCGCTTCTCGTCGGTCTCGCGCTGGGCGAGGTACGCCTTCCAGCCGACGTTGTAGTGATCGATCACCGATCGGTTGGCGTCCAGGTGCAGGACCTTGTTGACCGTCGCTTCAAGAAGACCGACGTCGTGGCTGATGATCACCAACCCACCTTGATGGGATCGCAAAAAATCACGAAGCCACCCGATTGAGTCGGCATCTAGGTGGTTTGTCGGCTCGTCGAGAAGGAGAGTTTCCGCCCCGCTGAAAAGAATTCGCGCCAATTCCACGCGCCTGCGCTGGCCCCCGGAAAGCGTTTGCAACGGCTGCGACAGCACGCGGTCCGGCAGCCCGAGACTGGAGGCGATGGAGGCCGCCTCGGACTCGGCCGCGTATCCGCCCAGGACGTGCATCTGGTCCTCGAGCCTGCCGTACTGCCTGACCGCCTTCTCCCGGGTGCGGTCGTCGGCGGAGGACATGCCGAGCTCGGCCTGACGCAGCTTGCGCAGCACCTCGTCCAGGCCGCGCGCCGACAGGATGCGGTCGCGGGCGAGCACCTCCAGGTCACCGGTGCGCGGGTCCTGAGGGAGGTAGCCCACGTTGCCGGTGGTGGTGACGGTGCCCGCGGCCGGCAGGCCCTCGCCCGCCAGCACCTTGGTCAAGGTCGTCTTGCCGGCGCCGTTGCGGCCGACGAGCCCGATCTTGTCGCCCGGATTGACCCGGAACGAGGCTTTCTCGATGAGCAGCCGCGCACCTGCGCGCAGCTCGATGTCACTGGCGATGATCATATTGGCGGAACACTCCCGAGCTAGGAAAACGGAGGATTGGGGCGTGCGACGCCAGATCAATCGGGAGTATGCATAGACATCAGTGTAGGGCCCCGGCCGGGAGCCCCACCTCTGGTTACCGCCCTGCCAGGTGCTTGCCGATCAGGGCCAGGTTGTGGATGGCGGCCAGGCCGTACTGGCTGGCGTCGTTCGTGCTCACGAACGGCGCCTCCCGCACGGGAGAGAGCACGTGCGGCCCGTCCACCGGGGTCAGGCGCCAGTCCTTCTGCCGTTGCAACCCGTTGCGGTTGAGCTGGTCGCCCTCGTCCACGGAGAACTTCCGCCACGCCCAGGCCGCCAGCTCGGCGTCCCCGGTGCGGGCGGCCGCGTACGCGGTGAGCCTGCTGTGCGCCTGGATCAGCGAGATCCCGCTCAGCCGCTCCCCCACCTCAGCCTCCTGCAGCTCGGGTGTCGCGAGGTAGAGCCGGCAGTACTGCAGCCACGCCTGCTCGAACCCCGGCACGTCCAGGTCGAGCGCGATCAGCTCGGCGCACATCTCCGGCAGCCCGAACAGCGAAGACAGGTGCGAGACGGAGATCTTGTCGCGCGAGGTGTCGAACCGTCCGGTCGCCAGGTCGAGCCGGGCCTCGCCGGTCAGGAAGCCGTGCGGCAGCGCCCCGATGTCGGCCATCGTGCCCAGCAACCGGTCTCTGGCCCGCTCGTCGCCGTGCCGCTCCCAGCGCGTCAGCCACGCGGCGGCCAGCGACCCCCAGTCCGTCCCGAGGCCGACCGACAGCGCCGACGGGTCCGGGGTGTAGACGTCCTCGCGTACCTTGCGCGTGGGGTCGATCACCACGAACGTCTCCTCGGGCGTGCTCAGCTCGTCCAGCAGGTCGCCCGTGCGCTCGTCGGCCGTCAGGTAGTAGTAGAACCGGCGGTAGGCGGCGTTGGAGATGCGCAGCTGCTTGCAGCTGCACCCCCAGTGCTGCACGTTGTGCCTGGTGCCCAGGCCCTTCCACCTGCCGGCGTGGTAGACGTCGACCTCGCCGGTGTGGCGGGTCATCGACTCGGCGAAGCGGAAGACGTCCGATCGTCCCGTGCGCAGATACTGCAGCCACAGCCACAGGTCGGGCGAGAGCTCGGAGTTGTCCCAGGCGTAGCCGCCCACGTCGTAGCGCCAGGTGTGGCGGTCCGGGTCGTAGGTGTGCATCACGTCGCCGTAGTCCCAGAAGCCGTACCACCTGCGCTGCTCGCGTTCGCGCACGTACAGGTCGAACAGGAAGTCCAGGCGGTCCTCGATCTCGGCGTGCGCGGGCGTGGAGCGGTCGGGCAGCTCCCACACGCCGAACACGCCGGCCTCGCGCATGCGCGAGGGGCTGACAGCCAGCAGTCCCGGCCGGTCCATCGCGGCCGCGTGCTCCGCGATGGCCCGCGACGCCGGCGTGGCGTCGTGGGCGCGCAGGGTCAGCTCGTGCGTGCGGGCCACGCCGTGGGCGTCGCCGAAGCCGGGCTCGTAGTCCTCGTACGTGACCTCCAGGCCCTCGAGCTGCTCGGCGAACGTGTCCTGGCCCATGCCGTCGTGGTAGAAGCGCACGTCCATGGCCGGCGCGGACGGCGACCACATCCAGACGGTCACGGTGGCCAGGTCGGTGGCCGCGTTCCTGATGTCGAGGCGGGTGGGGTGCAGGCGCCAGAAGTCGCGCAGTCCGAAGCCGAGGCCGCCGCTGACACCGCCGACGTAGCCGTACCCGGCCGAGCGGGTCCCCGAGGGGATCGTCACCCAGGCGTGGCCCGGCGCGGTGCGCTTGCGCAGCGTGAAGCCGTCGGCGGAGCTCTGGTCGAGCGTGTAGTCGTTCCAGGCGGGGATGAGGTGCAGGCGGCCGGCCACCTCGGGGTCGATCTCGCCGGCCGGCCGGCCCTCGACCTGTGCCCGGCGTGCGGGCTCGCCGGGGTCGCGGCGCAGCCCGGTCAGGCCGCGTACGGCCTCGGTGAGGAAGCCGCCGCTGCCGGCCAGGCGTACGTGCCGGTCGTGGAGGTCGTCGCGCATGACCACGTCGGCGCGGAGCCCGAGCCCGGCCAGGAAGTCGCGCTCGGGGTCGCCGTCCCAGACGAACGTGTGCATGATCCGCACCTGTTCGGCGCCCGCGTGGAAGTACAGGCGCACGGTGAACGGCAGCCAGTCGCCGTGCCTGCCCTCCAGCCGGACCACGGCACGCAGCGGCCCGTCCTGCTCGACCGTGACCGCGGCGACCTGCCCGGTGCTCTCCGAGCGGGCGACCGCGCCGCCCTCGTCGGGGGTGGGCTCGCTCTGGCGGAGGCTGACCAGGCGGACGTCCCTCGCGATCTCGCGGCTCCCGCGCGAGATCGAGCGGGCCAGCGTGCCGCCGGACTCCTCGATCGCCCAGGTGACCACGCCGGTGCTCACGGTCAGCACCCCGCCCTCATGGGCCACGGTGACCGGGGTGGCCGCGGCGGCGGGCTCGCGTCCCGGCTCGACGCGGTACGAGTACGCGGCCGGCTGCGCGCCGATGGCGTGGGCCGACCACTTGACCGAGCCGTCCGGCCAGGTGGCGGTCACCCAGCTCTGCACGGGCACCTCGCGCCCGTCCGCGTCGGCCAGCGCGAACGGCGCGTCCCGCTCGACCGTGCCGCGCGGCCACGGGACCCCCCAGGTCACCCCCTGCTCGCCCGGTCGGTCCAGCCAGCGGAGTGCGGTCATCGGAGGATCTCCTTCAGTCGTTCGGCGACGATCGCGGCCACCTCGTCGGCGCCGCGGAAGCTGAAGTGGGTGTCGTCGGCCACCCCGTCGGGGTAGAGCGGATGCCGTCCCGGCGGGAAGTGCGTGAACAGCGCCTTGGAGCCGCCGGGGCCGAGCCGCTCGTACAGCTCGGTCGTGGCGGCGGTCAGGTCGATCAGCGGCACGCCCTCGGCGGCGGCCAGCGCGCGCACCCGGTCGGGACAGTCGCCGTGCGTGGGCACCAGCCGCTCCCCCTCGAACCTGCGCCGCTGCACCGGCGTGCACAGCACCGCCAGCGCCCCCGCCCCGCGCGCCTCCTCGACGAAGGCGCGCAGGTTCTCCTGGTACGGGATCGCGGGATCCTTCTGGTCGTTGTGCCCGAACTGGATCACGACCGTGTCTCCGGGCACGACCTCGAGCATCAGCGCCGCCCACAGCCCCTCGGCCCGGTGGCTGGCCGTGGTGGCGCCGCCCTTGGCGAGGTTGCGCACGGGCACGCCCACGTACGGGCCGAGCTGGGCTCCCCACCCGGACATGGGCGCCTCCCAGGCCGGGCACGAGGCGACCGTCGAGTCACCGGCCAGCAGGATGGCGCGGGTCACTCCTTGACGCCCCCGATCAGCACGCCCTTGGTGAAGTGCTTCTGCAGGAACGGGTAGAAGAACAGGATCGGCAGCGTCGCGATCACCACGACGGCGAACTTCAGCCCCTGCTCCGGCGGCACGAACGTCCTGTCCATGTTCGCCAGCGCGTCAGCCTGATCGGCGCTGGTCAGCTGCCGTACCAGGATCTGCAGCGTCCACTTGCTGGGGTCGCTGATGTACAGCAGCGGCGACATGTAGTCGTTCCAGATGCTCACCGCGTAGAACAGCGCGAAGGTCGCGATGATCGGTTTCGACAGCGGCAGGACGATCTTGAAGAAGACGCCCATCTCGTTGCAGCCGTCGATGCGCGCCGCCTCCTCCAGTGCCTGCGGCAGCTCCTGGAAGAAGCTCTTCACGATGATCAGATAGAAGGGATTGATCGCCAGCGGCAGGATCAGCGCCCAGTAGCTGTCCAGCAGCCCCATGTCGCGCACCACCAGGTAGGTGGGGATCATGCCGCCGGAGAAGACCAGCGTGAAGATCACCAGGTTGAGCACCAGCGTCCGGCCCGGCAGGTACCGCTTGGCCAACGGATACGCCATGGTGAACGTCAGCACCAGCTGCACCACCGTGCCGACCGCCGTCACGACGATGGTCGTGAGCAGCGCGCGGACGAAGGTGGGGGTGGAGAAGATGAACTTGTACGTGTCCGTGACGAACTTCTCCGGCCACAGGAAGAACGGCCGCGCGGCGATCTCCGACTCGCTCGCGAAGGACCCTGCCAGCACGTACAGCAGCGGCAGCACCGTGATCAGCGCCAGGCCGACGAGTACGGCGACGTTGATCACGTCGAACACCCGGCTGCCCACGGTGCTGTATTCGGTGTTCAGCTTCTTGTGCTTCATGCTGTTCATATCCAGGGCCCCCTAGAGCAGTCCACGCTGGCCGAGGCGCTTGGCCAGCCAGTTGGAGCCGAAGATCAGGATGCAGCCGACGACGCCCTTGAAGAGGCCGACGGCGGTGGAGTAGCTGATAGCGCCCTGGGTGATGCCGGTGTAGTAGACGTAGGTGTCGAACACGTCGGCCACCGAGCGGTTCAGCGAGGTGGTCATGAGCCAGATCTGCTCGAAGCCCGTGTCGAGCAGGTTGCCCGAAGTGAGGATGGCCATGACGACGATCGTGGGGCGGATGGCCGGCAGCGTGACGTGCCAGAGCTGGCGGAAGCGGCTGGCGCCGTCCATGCGTGCCGCCTCGTACAGCTGCGGGTCCACACCCGCCAGCGCGGCGAGGTAGATGATCGTGCCCCAGCCGGTCAGCTTCCACAACTGCTGCAGGATGATCAGCGGCCGGAACCACTCCTCCTGCGCGATGTAGTCGATCTTCGCGGTGTCGCCGAGTATGTCGCGGATCCATCCGGCGAGCACCCCGTAGTCCGCGGAGAACAGCAGATATGTCAGGGACGCGACGATCGTCCAGGACAGGAAGTGCGGGATGTACATCACCGACTGGACCGAACGCTTGAGCACGTTGATCCGCAGCTCGTTCAGCAGCAGCGCGACGACGATCGGCGCGGGGAAGATGAAGACCACGGTCAGGAGCGCCAGGAACAGCGTGTTGAACATCAGCCGGCCGAAGTCCGGCCCGGTGAACAGGTCCTGGAAGTGCTGGAAGCCGACCCAGGGGCTGCCGGAGTAGCCGAGGAACGGCAGGAAGTCCTGGAAGGCGATGGTGATGCCGTACATCGGCAGGTACTTGAAGAGCGCGAAATAGACGACACCCGGGATGAGCATCAAGTAGAGCCAGCGGTAGCGCGCCAGGGACGCGCCCAATCCCGGCCTCCGGCGTCGGCCGGGCTTGCTCGCCGCCCTCGCGGGAGGCGGCGCCAGGTCGGTGGCCACAGCGGCCTCCTTTCATGTGAGGGGCCCGGGCACGCGGCCCGGGCCCCTCAGGCGGATCAGTTGGTGCCGAGCTTGGAGACCAGGTCGTTGATCTCGGTGGCGACCTGCGTGCCGCCGGCGTCGTACCAGCGCTTGATCTCGGCCTTCAGCTGCTCTTCGTTGATCTCGCCCGACAGGTACTTGATCCGGGCGTCGGGGATGATGTCGTCGAGCTGCGCGCCCTTGGCGACGGCTGTGGGCGAGACCACGGGCAGCGCCGGGTTGTTCACCGCCGTCTTGAGGTCCTCGTTCATCAGGTCGAGGCCCAGCTTGATCATGTCCTTGTACGGCTGGCCGGACGGCGTGCGCGCGTAGGCAAGGCCGCCGTACGTCGTGTCGCCCTTGAAGCCGAGCTGGGTGAAGGCCTGGTCGACGTTGTCCTGGACGACTCGGACCGCGGGGTCGGTCTCGTTGATCAGCGCGGCGGTGTCGCCCTCGGCCTTGAAGTTGCGCCCCTCGATGCCGTTCTGGACCAGGACCTGGCCTTCCTTCGTCCCCAGCTTGTCCAGGACCTTGAGGATGTTGTCGAGGTCCTGCTCGGTCCGCACGTTCTGCTTGGAGATCGCGATGGCGTCGTTGTAGCCGGTGAACGGCAGGGAGAACTTCTGGCCGTCGGAGCGCTTGAGGTTGCCGACCATGGCGACCCTGTCACCGTAGTTCTTGTCGCCGTCGTCCCTGAACTTGTCGAGCAGCGCCCTGGAGCGGACGTTCACGTCGATGATGATGCCGCCCTTGCCCTGGAAGAACGGATCGTCCCACTTGGCCGTGTCGTAGCTGGCGAAGTCGGGGTTGACCAGGCCCTCGTCGATCATCTTCTTCAGGAACTTGTTGGCCTCGAGGAACTCGGGGGTGTCGAAGCCGGGGACCAGCTTGCCGTTGCGCTCGCCCCAGCCGTTCGGGGCGCCGAACCAGGTCTCGAGCGTGTCATAGGGGCTGGAGCTGGCGTACTTGCCGGGCCACTTGGGGATGATCAGGCCGTAGGTGTCCTTCTTGCCGTTGCCGTCGGGGTCCTTCTCGGTGAACGCCTTGGCGATGGTGTAGAGGTCGTCGACGCTCTCGGGCAGCTTCAGGTCGAGCTTCTCCAGCCAGTCCTTACGGATCATGACCGCCGAACGCAGCATGGGCCGCATCCGGGGGATGGTGTAGGACTTGCCGTTGATGGAGGCGTTGAGCACCCGGAGCTTGTCCGTGGGCTTCAGGTTCGGGTACTTGTCCAGCTTGTCGGTCAGGTCCCAAAACGCCCCGGCCTGCGCGGCCTTGACGAACGCCGGGCCGTGCGGGTCCACGACCATGAGTTGCGGCACGTTGCCCGAAGCCAGCGTGACGTTGACCTTGTCGGCGTACTCGGCGTTGGGAACCCAGGTGATCTGGAGCTTCTTGCCGAGGAACTTCTCGACCGCCTGCTGCATCTCCCCCTTCGGGTCGGGCGCGGCGCCGAACAGCTTGGTCATGATGGTCACCGTGTTCGGATCCGCGGCGGGCGCGTCACCGCCTGAGCAGGCCGAAGCGGTGAGTGCAGCCGTTAGCGTTAACACCCCGGCAATGAGACGCCGGCGACGGGATGCGCTCATGAGTTCCCTTTCGAATGCAATTGCGCCTCGTTCTCCGCGAAGAAGCGCTGGCAGAGCCACGTATTGAGGTAGATCCACGCGCCGAAGCTGATCAACGGGGCGAGGATGGGCGCCGCCGAGGTCGCGTAGGCGATGGCTAGGAGCGCTAGCAGCAACAGCACGGACGAGGCCGGACGCATGAGCGCTAGCTGTGCGGCCTTGGGCCAGTAGGCCCGTAGCGGCAGATCGTAGTGCGCGTAGAGCGGCCCTACGTACGCTCCCACACCGGCCAGTGCGATGAGCGCCACGAAGGTCGCGATCCGCAACGCTCCCATGCTGGGCCCGAGTGCGGAGAGGTACAGATAATTGCCGACCAGGACGGCGGTCAGCGCCGCGGCCGGCAGGACCAGCAGCGAAGCCCGGACGAACTCCCGTCGGTAGACGGTCCAGAATTCGGGCCAGGCATGAAACGTTTCATTGCGAGCATGCCGCCGAGCCAGCGTGTAAGCGGCCACAGTGGCAGGCCCGAGCCCGAGAACCACACCGCCGGCGAGCGTGAAGACAAGCCACAACAGGTTCAGGCGGACCGCCCACATAAGCTCTGAGCAGGCAGCTTGGATCCTGATCGACATGGCGGGATGATTCATCCGGCACCACCTCTCGTGGCATGTGCACGGATACGGGGGTGGGGTTGTTGCACCGTGGTTCCTGGCCAGTTACAAGCCAGTGAACGGCGGGTTGGTGTGAAATTAGTGTTGAATCGACTCAAAGTCAATGACGATAGACCCGGAGATTTGCGTACTCTCCGATCAGCGGCGCCATCTGCCGAAACCCGATCTTGCCTCCTGCCAGGGCGGAGCCGCCGACAGAGCCGTCGTCCTGCCACCGGAACGAGACCAAATCGTTGACCGCGAACGTGATCGTCCCGGCCTTGACCTCGAGGCGCATGGCGTACGGGCCTTCGGCGTCGAGCACCGCCGGGAGCGGGTCGGGACCCTGCGCGACCAGGTGGAAGCCGTGGCTCTTGCGCAGGTTGCAGGTGTGCAACGAGCGTTCCGAGGCCCACATGCGGCGGAAGTAGGAGACGTGGTAGGCGTCGATGTCGCCGTGGTGGTACTGGTCGTAGGGGCCGGTGCGCGCCGCCAGGCCGGGGTCGAACAGGTCCTCGCCGTTCCTGCCCCTGGCGTGGAAGAACATGATGGCCAGGCCAGGCTCTCTCATGGGCCAGAAATCCCATTCGATCCGCACGTCGGCGGGGAACTCCTCGGGGCACCAGAGGACCAGGTTGGCCGCCTGGCCGTCTGAAGGCGGTCTCAGACTCTCCAGGCGCAGGCGTCCCTGGGGGAAAGACGTGGCGCCGTCCCCCTCCATGCGGAAGCCGGCCAGGTCAGCGGGGGTGGCCAGGGGATTGCGATAGAGCTCGGTCAAGGGGGCTCCTACAGGGCGCTCGTCCGGTTCAGGGCAGGCGGCAGCGCCGGATGAAACGGTTCATGGAAAGACGGTGCCGGCGTCAGGCGTCGCGGCGCAGCGCGCTCGACTCGCGGATCACCAGGTCCGGCTGGAAGATGACCTGCCTGTGCCGGTGCTGCTCGGGGTCCGCGACCTCCTCGAGCAGCAGGTCGATGGCCGTACGTCCGAGCAGCTCACGCGGCTGCCTGACGGAGGACAGCGGGACCGCTGCCGCCGCGGCGAAGTCGATGTCGTCGTACCCGATGATGGCCAGGTCCTCGGGCACGCGGAGTCCGTGCGTGGCCATGGCCTGTAAGAAGCCCAGCGCCATCATGTCGTTCGCGCAGAACGCCGCGGTGGGGCGCTCCTCGGGGGGCAGGGCGGCCACGCGCTCGCCGACGGCCCGGCCCTCCGCGACGGTCAACGTCGGGGACGTGGAGGTGAGCAGCTCGACGGCGCCGTCGGCGGCCGCGACGGCGCTGCTGACGCCCGCGTGCCGGTCCGCCACCTGTCTTATGGACGTCGGCCCTCCGACGAAAAGGATCTTCCGGTGCCCCCTCTCGATCAGGTGGGCGCCGGCGATCTGCCCGCCGAGCCGGTCGTCGACCGCCACCGAGCACTGCAGCCCGGTCGCCGGGCTGTCGACCAGCACCACGGGCGTGCCGCGGCCGGCCAGCTCCTCCAGCCAGGGGCTCTCCATCTCGACGGGAGTGATCAGTATGCCCATGACCCGCTGCTGTTCGAGCTGGTCGAGGTGGCGGCGCTCGCGGCCGGGATCGCCGGCGCTGTTGCAGAGCACCACCATCGAGTCGTGGTCGTCGGCCACCGACTCGGCGCCCTGGGCCACATCGACGAAGAACGGGTTGGAGACGTCGAGCACGACGAGGCCGACCGTGCGGCTGCGGCCCACCCGCAGGTGGCGGGCCACCTCATTGCGGACGAAGCCGAGTTTCTTGATCGCTTCGAAGACGCGTTCGCGGGTGGCAGGCGACACGATCTCCGGACGGTTGAGCACATTGCTCACCGTGCCCACAGAGACTCGCGCCAGCTGCGCGACCTCCTTGATGTTTCTGGTCGCCATCGATCCTCACGAGGCCGTGCTGCTCTTGGATGCAGAAAACGCTGGTGGACCGCTGGGCGCGGCCCATGGTGAACTCTGGCATCATAGCGGCATTCAAGATTTTTTTGAATCGTCTCAAACTCTCAAAGCGGTCACGAGGGGCCGTGAGGGGACGATGTTGCCTCAGCGAGGTCGTGACTCCGACGGGCCTTAAAGCTTGGAGAAGACAGCGGTGTCGAGGTCGAAGCCGATCGGGTCGGGGATGTGCACCGTGGATCCCATGGCGACGCGGGTAACGGTCTGGTATTCGCCTTCTTTGGCGTCGCTGAGCACGGTGACGGTGGGCGGTGCGGCGATCGGGTCCACCAGAAGCATGACGGGAACGCCGCCTGCGGCGTACATGGGAGGCTTCTTCACCCGATCGTCTTCGGCGCTGCTCGGCGAGACCACCTCGGCCACCATCAGCAGACCCGAAGACAGCAACTCCCGGTCGCCCCAGCGACGGCAGTCGGGCGGGGCGACCACGAAATCGGGCTCGACCGGGGTCCGCGGTCCATCGATGCAGACATCCACATTGCCTGCGAAGCCGTCCCAGCCGCGTTGAACGAGGAGGGGGAGCAACGCACGGTAGATCAGCATCGCGATTCTCGCATGCTCGGGGGTGCCGACGGGGCTCACGATCAATCTCCCATCGATGACTTCGGTGCGGAGGCCGGGAAGGGGCGGCAGCGCGTCGAACAGCTCGCGGGCTGTGGAGGGTAGCGGTACAGCGTCGGTCTCCGGCGTGAGCCTGCAGGAGCGCCTGCGTGATGCCATGACCATGGTGGGCTCCCTACGTGTTCGTACAGACACGTAGAGTATCGCATGGCCGGACGGCCGGACAGCCGATGAGGACAGCCGCCCGATGTCACAACGGAACCCTCGAGATCACCCCGGAGAGCTGACGCCGGGAGGATCCACCACGCGAACGCGGACGGCGCGGAAAGTAGCCGGCGTGTCGCGGAGCACGGCCAGCCTCGGATCCGGGACCACCAGGAAGGGCTCCGTCTCCAGCGCGAGCAGCGGGGCGAGACGCCGGTCGTCGCGCAGGGCGTCCACGGCCCGGCGGTCCCCGCCCAGCACCACCCCGTCCAGCTCCTCCAGGTGCGGCGTCAGCACCCGCACCGCGGTCTCCACCGCGTCGTCGTACGCCTGGGCCGCCTGGTTGCGCCGTCGCCGGGCGAAGCGCTGCTGCGACCACCCGCCCGCCGCCGTGCGCCCCTGCACGAGCCGCGACCCCACCTTGGAGGCCACCAGCGACGCCCCGGAGAAGACCCCGGCCGCGTAGCCCCCGAGCCGCACCAGGAACACCCCCACCCGCCGCTCCGCCCGCGCGTGGGCGACGAGCCGGGTGACGTGCGGCGGCCCCGGCGGCGTCATGGGCGGGAACGGCACGTGCAGCTCGGCCAGCGCCCCGTCGGCGGCCTCGAGCCGCACGAGCCGGTCGTCACCGGAGGCCGAGAAGGGCCCGTGACGGTCCGCGAACCCGTCGATCCACGGATGCAGGCGCTCCGGCGGCACCGTCACCCACCGGCCGCCGCCCCTGGCCGGACGCGCACTCATGCCCCGAAGGCTAACGGAACGCGGCCGTTCCCCGGCCCCCGCGGAGCCAAAACGAAATGTCGGTTAATTCTGGCTCGCGGGGCTTCTACGCCCCCTGTGGTTACAGCAGCATCTGAACGTGTCCTCCCTGCTCACCAGCCCCGTGGTGGATCTCGACACCGGGGCGGTCATCGCCCACCCGGCGGTCGTCGACTCCACGGGAACGCTCAGGGCGGCCCCGCTGCCCATGGTGCTGGAGCTGCCCGTCGGGATCGTCCTGGCCGGCGCGGGTGCGCTGGCCGCGCTGCACGAAGCCCTCAGAAGGGCGGGCAGGCATCCGCGCGAGGCCATCCTGCTGCTGACCGGACCGTGCCGGGAGCAGGACCGCCCGCTGCTGAAGGTCGGGCTCGACGGCCTGCGCACGATCGGCTACCTCCTCGGCTTCGCCGACGTCGGGACGGTCGGCGCGGCCCTCGATCTGGCCACGGAGGCGGGCCCGTACCTGCTGGCCCTGGACCCCGAGCTGGTCGCGCGCATCGCGGGCGACCACCGCGCGTCGGCGGTGGCGCGGGCGGTGGTCACGCTGGCCCGCGGCATCGGCGCCCACGTGCTCGCGCCGGGCGTCGAACGCGAGCCGCAGCTCGCGGCGGCCCGCGGCCTCGGTGTGCGCCTCGCGCACGGCCCCCTGCTCGCCCCCGGACCCGACGGCAAGGTACGGGTGCCGCTGCCCGTCACCGACGAGCCCGCCGCGGTCATGCTCGGCCCGCGCGTCCAGGAACTGCTCATCCCGGCGGTGACGCTGCCCGCGGAGGCCAAGGCGGAGGAGGCCGTGGCGGCGTTCGGGCAGGAACCGACGATCACCAGCGTGATCCTGGTGGACGAGTTCCAGCGGCCCAAGGGCAGCCTGGACAGGAGCCGCTTCCTGCTGTCGTTCGCGGCCCGCTACGGGCACGCCCTGCACGGCCAGAAACCGGCGCGGCGGCTGGCCGACCCGCCGCGCACGGTGCCGCGGACGACCCCGGTGATCGCGGCCATGCAGGCCGCGGGCAGGGACACGGCCCGCGTCTACGACGACCTGGTCGTCACCGACGAGATGAACCGCTGCCTCGGCATCGTCCGCGTCTCCGACCTGATCAGACAGGTGACCTCGAGCAGAGGCCACTAGCTGCTAGAGCCACCCTTGCGCCTTGGCGCGCTGCACGGCCTCGATGCGGTTGCGGGCGTGCGTCTTCTGGATGGCCGACGACAGGTAGTTGCGCACGGTCCCCTCCGACAGGTGCAGCTTGAGCGCGATGTCGCCGATGGTCGAACCGTCCGCCGCCGCCCCCAGCACGTCCCGCTCCCGGCCCGACAGCGGGTTCGGCCCCGCGCTGAGCGCGGCCGCCGCCAGGCCGGGGTCGATCACGCGCTCCCCCGCGTGCACCCGCCGGATGGCCGCCGCCAGCTCCCTGGCCGGGCTGTCCTTGACCAGGAACGCCGACGCCCCCGCCTCCATGGCGGTACGCAGGTAGCCGGGCCGCCCGAACGTCGTCAGGATCATCACCCGGCACCCCGGCACCTCCTGGGTGATCTTCGCGCAGGCCGCGAGACCATCCATGCCGGGCATCTCGATGTCCAGCAGCGCGATGTCGGGCCGGACCTCGGCCGCGACCGCGACCGCCTCGACCCCGTCGGCGGCCTCGCCGGCCACCTCGATGTCGGGCTCCAGGCCCAGCAGGGACGCCAGCGCGCCGCGTACCATGCCCTGGTCCTCGGCCAGCATCACGCGGATCACTCGCACGTCTCCGTCCCGGCCGGGACCAGCACCCGCAGCCGGTGGCCGCCTCCCGGCACGGGGCCCGCCACCACCGTGCCGCCCGCGCCCGCCACCCGTTCGTGGAGCCCGCGCAGTCCGCTGCCCATCTCGTACGGCCCGTCGCCGCCTTTTCCGTTGTCCACGATCTCCAGGGTGGCCTGCCGGCCGTCGTACGTCACCTTGATCTCGCACCGCGTGGCCCGCGCGTGGCGCACGACGTTGGTGGTGCCCTCGCGTACGGACCAGCCGAGCAGCCCGTCGAGCAGGCCGGGCAGCGGCGTGCCCGAGACGCGCACCTCGGCCTGGACGCCCGCCGCCCGTAACACGGACCTGGCGCCGTCGAGCTCCTCGGGCAGGCTGCGCTGCCGGTAGCCGGTGACGGCCTCGCGCACCTCCTCCAGCGCCTTCCTGGCGACGGACTCGATGTCGGTGATCTCCTTGTGCGCCTGCGGCGAGTCCTCGGCCAGCCGCCCGGCCAGCTCGCTCTTGAGCACGATCAGCGACAGGCTGTGCCCCAGCAGGTCGTGCAGGTCACGGGCGATGCGCAGCCGCTCCTCGGTGGCCGCCAGCCGGGCCACCTCGTCCTGCGCCTCGCGCAGCTTGACGGAGAGCACCCTGGTGTTGCGCACACTGATGAACAGCACGCCGAGCGTCAGCACCTGCAGGCCCAGCACGATCATCGTGTCGGCCTCGGTGTGGTTGAGCAGTCCGCCGCCGACGACGACCGCCAGGCTGGCGAGCACTCCCCAGACCGCCCACACGGCAGGCAGCGTGAACGCGTACAGCACGACGCAGTAGACGGGCAGGCTCAACCAGGAGCCGCCGAAGGCGAGCGCGCCCGTCACGCCGAGCACGCTGGTCACCACGAGCAGCGGATAGGTCCAGCGGCTGCGCTCGAAGAAGCTCCTGTTGGCCACCACCGTCGCGAGGAAGGCAGAGATGAAGACTACGAGCAGCACCGCCGCCCAGACCGCCCGTGCCCCGGTCATGGCACCCGACACGAGTTCGGTGATGGGGAACACCAGGTAGATCAGGCCAAAGGAGACCCCGAGCAGCCGCCGCCTGCGCGACGGCTTGCCCTCGGCGTCCCCGAAGCTGATCTTCTCGGCGAAACTCATGCTCGTACGGTAGCCCGCCGGTACAGGAAGACGGCAGCGGCTCCCAGCGCGACGCCCCATCCGGCGACGACCAGCAGGTCCGTCATGGGCAGGCCGTGGCCGGCGGCGAGGCTCTGGCCCAGCCGGGCGTAGTGGAAGGAGGGGGTGAAGTCCGCGATCGTGCGCAGGGTGTCGCCGAACACCTCGGGCGGGAACCACAGCCCGCCGGCGATCGCCAGCGCGAACATGCAGAGCATCGCGGCCGGCTGTGCCGCGTCGGCCGACAGCACGGAGCCGATGGCCAGCCCCAGCGCGACGAACGGCAGCACGCCCAGCCACATCGCGAGCAGCACGGACGCCCACGTGCCCGGCGACAGCGACACGCCCTGCTGCACCACCGCGACCACGCTCACCAGCACCAGCGAGGGCAGCACGAGCAGCATGGCGGTGGCCAGCTTGGTCGCGATGATCACCCAGTTGGGGAGCGGGGTGATCTGGAGCTGGCGCAGCCAGCCGGACTGCCGCTCGGTGGCCCACGGCACCGCCGTGCTCATCATGGAGGAGGCCAGCGCGCCGTAGGCGGCCATCGAGACCATCAGGATGACGCTGTACCGCACGCCGCCCGCGTCGGTCTGCTTGCCGTAGATGTTGGCGTTGATCACGTAGAGCAGGACGGGGAAGGCGACGACGAAGATGAGGTAGCGCCGGTTGCGCAGCATCCTCAGCGCCTCGGTCTTGGCGTAGTAGAGCATCAGGACTCCTTGGTGAGGGCGAGGAAGGCGGCTTCGAGGTCGGCGCCGGAGACCTTCAGCTCGCGCACGTCGAGCGTGGTGCCCCGGTAGAGCCCGGCGAGGGTGGCGTCGGTGTCGGTGGTGTGCAGGGTGGCGGTGCCGGCGACGACCTCCACGACGGTGACCTCGGGCAGCCGGTCGAGGCCGGCCGCGGGCTGGTCGCCGAGGGCGAAGCTGACGGTGTGGCCGCCGGCCGCGGCCTTGATCTCGGCGGCGGTGCCGTCGGCGGCCAGCCGCCCCTTGGCGATGACGATCACCCGGTCGGAGTGCTCGTCGGCCTCCTCCAGGTAGTGGGTGGCGAACAGCACGGTCCTGCCGTCCGCCGCGTAGTCGTGCATGCCGGCCCAGAACCGCAGCCTGGACTCCACGTCCATGGCGGCGGTCGGCTCGTCGAGCAGCAGGATCCTGGGCGCCCCCGCGATGGCCAGGGCGAATCTGACGCGCTGTGACTGGCCGCCGGAGAGCTTGTTCGCGCGGCGGCCCGCGAGGTCGGTCAGGTCGGCCAGCTTGAGGATCTCCTCAAGGCCGAGCGGCCGGGGGTAGAGCCGGCGTACGAGGTCGATGAGCTCCTTGACGGACAGCTCGGGGATGAGCGCGCCGTTCTGCAGCATCGCGCCCATCTCGCCGGCCCTGACCGCCTGGTCCGAGGTGCGGCCGTGGATGGAGACCGTGCCGCGGGTGGGCTTGAGCAGGCCGAGCAGCAGGTTGATGGAGGTCGACTTGCCGGCGCCGTTGGGGCCGAGCAGGGCCACGGTCTTGCCTGGCTCGATGGCCAGCGAGAGGTCGTCGACGGCGAGCACGTCCCCGTAGTGCTTGCTGACGTGGTCGAACACGATGGCGTTCATGAGAAGAACGCTATGGGCGGGGATGTGCCGGGGCTAGTGTGTTCCCTCCGGCGTTGGCCATGACATTTGTCAGACCGGCGCCGGAGGGCGAGGGCTCACAGGCGGCAGGCGTAGATGTCGGTGACCAGGATGGCCCGCGCGCCGATGTCCCAGAGCTGGTCCATCACCCGCTGGTGGCCGTGGCGGCGGACCATGGCCCGCACGGCGACCCAGCCCTCGCGGTGCAGCGGCGAGACCGTGGGGCCCTCCATGCCGGGCGTGAGCGCGATGGCCTCCTCGATGCGCTCGGCGCGGATGTCGTAGTCCATCATGACGAAGTCGCGGGCGTGCACGACGCCCTGGAAGCGGCGGACGAGCTGCTCGACGCCCGGCGTGTCGGGCGAGCTCTGCTGCTTGATCAGCACGGCCTCCGAGCGCATGATCGGCTCGCCGAACACCTCGAGGCCGACGTTGCGCAGGGTGGTGCCGGTCTCCACGACGTCGGCCACCGCGTCGGCCACGCCGAGCCGGATGGCGGTCTCGACGGCGCCGTCCAGCTTGATCACGCGGGCGTCGACGCCCTGGTCGGAGAGGTACTTGTCGAGCAGGCCCGCGTAGGAGGTGGCGACGCGGCGGCCGTTGAGGTCCTCGGCCGAGGTCATCGTGCCCGCCGCGGCGGCCAGGCGGAAGGTGGAGGCGCCGAAGCCGAGCGGCATGATCTCCTCGACCGGCGCGCCGGAGTCGACCAGCATGTCCCTGCCGGTGATGCCGACGTCGAGCGTGCCCTCGCCGACGTAGACGGCGATGTCGCGGGGGCGCAGGAAGAACAGCTCGCAGCCGTTGGCCTCGTCGACGACGACGAGCTCCTTGCTGTCCCTGCGGGGCCGGTAGCCGGCCTCTTTGAGCATCTGCTGGGCGGCCTCGCTGAGCGCGCCCTTGTTCGGTACTGCCAGACGCAGCATGTTCAGGTCCTCGAATTGTCTCGCGGTTGCTTCTCCAGGGCTTGGTGGCGGGCGCCGGGCGCCCTAGAGATGCTTGTAGACCTGGTCGAGGCCGATGCCCTTGGCGATCATGAGCACCTGCACGTGGTAGAGGAGCTGCGAGATCTCCTCGGCTGCCCTGTCGTCCGACTCGTGCTCGGCGGCCATCCAGCTCTCGGCGGCCTCCTCGACGACCTTCTTGCCGATGGCATGGACGCCTGCGTCGAGCGCGGCCACGGTGCCCGAGCCCGCGGGCCGGGTCCTGGCCTTCTCTGACAGCTCGGCGAACAGCTCTTCGAAGGTCTTCATGGTCTCTCTCGTAGGTTGGCTGACGTGCGGTCAAGCCTAGTCTGCGCGAGAGGGTGACGCCGCCCCGCGTCCGCCACGCGAGACGGCGCCGTCCCCTCGCTCAACCGAGCGCTTTCCGCGCCCTCGCGATGCGCTCCATGGCCTGCGCGGACTCGCCGCCCTCGTGCCCGTTGTACGGGTAGACCCTGATGTCCTTCTCGCCGGTGTAGTGGTTGTAGGCGGCGAACACCGTGGACGGCGGCGTGATCAGGTCCGCCAGCCCGACCGAGAACAGCGCCGGCGTGGTGGCGCGGGCGGCGAAGTTGACGCCGTCGAAGTACGCCAGGGTCTCGAAGACCGGCTCCACCCGCTCCTTGAACGTCTTGCAGTAGGTGGCGATCTCGGCATAGGGATGTTCGCCGGTGATCTCGGTGGCGTGCCTGATGTGGCACATGAACGGCACGTCGATGAAGGCGCAGGCGAGGCCGGGCACCAGCGCCGAGGCGGCCAGCGCGATGGCCCCGCCCTGGCTGCCGCCGCTGACGGCGACCGCGCCCACCATGGGGTGCGACCTGGCGGCCTCGACCGCGCGCACGGCGTCGGTGTAGAGCCGCCGGTAGTAGTAGGCGTCCGGGTCGTGGATGCCGCTGGTCATGACGCCCGGCGTGGTGGGTCCGGTGCCGGGGTAGGGGTCGGGGGTGTCGCCGCGCCGCCATCCGCCGGCGCCCTGGCCCCTGCTGTCCATGACGAAGACGGCGTAGCCGTGGCTGGGCCAGAGCAGCCAGTCGATCGGCAGCCCGCGGCCGCCGCCGTACCCCTGGTACTCGACCACGCACGGCACCGGCCCCGCGACGTGGCGCGGGAGGAGGAACCAGCCCTTGATCGGGTGGCCGCCGAACCCGGCGAAGGTGACGTCGTACACGTCGGCGACGGTCAGCGGGGACGGCACAGGGGCGAACTCGGCGGCGAGGTCGTGGGCGCGGGCCTCGGCGAGCGTACGTTCCCAGAAGGCGTCGAAGTCGGCGGGCTCGGTGCGTTCGGGGAGGTACTCGCGCAGTTGCGCGAGCGGCATGTCAACGAACATCTGGACTCCATAAGACACGGGGATCGGCTGACATGCCATCACCAAACCCGTTCAGTGGCAATGGCAGTCCCTCCTCCGTTACTGAACCGCTTCATGTGTGCCTGGCGCATCGCCCCTGGTGACGGCCTGGTGGCCTTCGGCGGCGGAATAGGGCAGGGTGGCGCACAATACCGCTGATACGGTTCAGTCGGGTCGCGAGAGGAGCACGGGGTGAAGAGGCCAACGATCGCCGACATCGCCAAGCGGGCCGGCGTGTCCAAGGGCGCCGTCTCCTATGCCCTGAACGGCCAGCCCGGCGTCTCCGCGGAGACCAGGGCGCGCATCCAGGCGATCGCGCAGGAGATCGGGTGGCGCCCCAACCTGGCCGCGCGCTCGCTCAGCGGCGCCAGGGCCGACGCCATCGGCCTCGTCCTGTGCCGCCCCGCCCGTTTCCTCGGCGTGGAGCCGTTCTTCATGGAGATGATCAGCGGCATCGAGGACGAGCTGGCGGCCAGCTCGTGCGCGCTCATGCTGCAGGTGGTGCCCGACCACGAGACCGAGATTGCGGTCTACCGGCGCTGGTGGGGCGAAGGCAGGGTGGACGGCGCGATCCTGGTCGACCTGCACGCCGACGATCCACGGGTGCCGGTGGTCGAGCGGCTCGGCATGCCGGCGGTCGTGACCGGGCACCCGTCGGGCGCCGGCTCGCTGCCCGCGGTCTGGTCGGACGAGGTGGCCGTGTTGCGCGAGGTCATCGAGTATCTCGCGGCGCTCGGCCACCGGCGCATCGCCAGGGTGGCCGGGCTGCCGGCGCTGCTCCACACCAGGATCAGGGACGAGGCGTTCTCGGAGATCTGCGCCGAGCTGGGCGTGAGCGAGCATCCGGTCGCCCACACCGACTACACGGGCGAGCAGGGCGCCCGGGCGACCCGGCGGCTGCTCAGCTCCCGGGCCAGGCCCAGCGCGATCGTCTACGACAACGACATCATGGCGGTGGCGGGGCTGTCCGTGGCCCAGGAGATGCGCCTGGACGTGCCCGCCGACCTGTCGATCGTGGGCTGGGACGACTCGCCGCTCTCCCAGGTGGTGCGGCCGTCGCTCACGGCGGTGACCCGCGACATCCCCGCCTCCGGCGCGCACGTCGCGCGGACCCTGCTCCGGCTGATCGAGAGCGGGGAGACGGGGAGCCTGGAGGGGCCGCCGGCGCGCCTGCTGCCCCGGGGCAGCACCGCTCCCGCAGGCCGTGACCGAACCGTTTCACGGGCCATGTAGCCACAGGTCAGCGGCGCTGCGAGGGGAAACATTTTCGCAACCTCGCAGGCTGGCTATTGTAACTTATCCGTTTAAGTGGTGAGATCCCTACACCATAGAAATTGGGCACCGGTCGTGGGGATGCCCTCGCACATCCGCACGCCCCGCCAACAGGGAGCCCCGGCGCCCATCCGACCGATAGATCGGATAGCCCCCATGCGACGAACGATGGCAGCGTGCAGCACGGTCCTGCTGACGGTCGTGAGCGCGGCCTGCGCCACGAGTGGCCAGACGGAGACCAAGCAGGCAGACCAGAACGCCCCCCAGGCCCTGTCCTTCTGGTCCACGGGCGGGGACGACGAGACCGCGACCTTCCAGAGGGCGGCCGACCTCTATCACCAGAAGCATCCGAACGTGACGATCAAGGTGCAGACCCTGGCGTGGAGCGACGCGTACGCCAAGCTGCTGGCGGCGGCCACCAGCCGCAGCGGACCCGACATCATCTCCGGCGGCATGACCTGGACCATCCAGTTCGGCACCAGGGGCGCGATGGTGGATCTGCGCAAGTACGGGGCCGACTCGCTCAAGGCACAGGCGCTGCCCGCACAGTGGGAGTCGGCCATCTCCCCCGACGGCTCGGTGTACGGCGTGCCGCTGGACATGTCGACCATGGCCCTCTATTACCGCACCGACCTGCTGGAGAAGGCCAAGATCGAGCCGCCCAAGACCTGGGACGAGCTGACCGCGGCCATCGACAAGCTCAAGGCCGCCGGCGTGAAGAAGCCCTACAGCCAGGACTGGGGCAACCTGGACTGGATCGGCTACTTCAACTACCTCTACCAGGCGGGCGGCTCGTTCTACACCGCCGACTGCAAGCCCTCGCTCGACACCCCGCAGGCCGAGCAGGCGCTGAAGTACTGGGTGGACCTCTACCGCAAGCACGGCGCGCCAACCGCCACCGTGGAGGGCTCCGACGCGCTGGACACCGGCACCGCGCTGGTGGTGGCGGGCAACTGGATCGCCAAGGGCATCGACGTCAACAAGCCGAAGCTGAAGGGCAAGTGGGCGATGACCACGATCCCCGCGGGCCCCGCCGGGCCGACCGCCTTCATCGGCGGCCGGGCGATCGGCGTGACCTCCTTCAGCAAGTACGTCCAGACCGGCGCCGACTTCGTCACGTTCATGTACAGCGACGAGGCCATCGCGGCGATCGCGGACGAAGCCAAGAAGCGGAACATCTCCTACATCTCGCCGCGCCCCGACAAGATCGTGGACGGCTCGGTGTTCACGCCCGAGCAGGCGAAGGTGTTCGAGGCCTCGATCAAGACCGGCAAGGCCGCCCCGGGCTGCCCCGGCTGGGACGAGAGCGCGCCGGACGTGGCCAAGCAGCTCCAGTCGGCCATCCTCGGCAAGTCAGACGCCAAGACTGCGCTGGCGGAAGCCGCCAAGGTCATGGCGCGTAACGCCGGATAGCCGCCCGCCGGGACCGGCGCGCCCGGTCCCGGCTGTCCGACCCAGGAGTCTGATATGGCCGACATCCCCATGCGCAGCAGGTTGCGCCGCTACGGCACCTCGTACGCGATGCTGCTGCCCTTTCTCGCGCTGTTCGCGGGGTTCCTGCTCTGGCCGCTGGCCAACTCGCTCTACCTGAGCTTCACCAAGTTCGACGGGATCAATCCCGCGGTGTTCACCGGTCTGGACAACTTCGTCCAGCTGGCGCAGGACGCCAGGTTCCGCCACGCGCTGGGCAACACCGCCCTGTACGTGGTCGGGTCGGTCGTGCTCGGCACGCTGCTGTCGCTCTGCCTCGCCCTGGCGTTCAACGGCACCGGCTGGCTGCACCGGATCATGCGCACCGTGTTCTTCCTCCCCTCGGTGACCTCTTCCATCGCGCTCATGCTGATGTGGAAGTGGGTCCTGTTCCCCAGCGACGTGGGCCTGGCCAACACGATCGTGGGCTGGTTCGGCGGCAACGCCGTCGCCTGGCTGGCCACGCCGGCGCTGGCGATCCCGATCCTGGTGCTGATGTCGGTGTGGGGCGGCATGGGCTACGGCATGGTGCTGTACGTGGCCGGGCTCGGCTCGATCCCCGAGGAGTACTACGAGGCCGCCAAGATCGACGGCGCGTCCACCTGGCGGCAGTTCCGTCACATCACGCTGCCGCTGCTGCGCCCCGTCACCACGTACGTCGTGGTGACCGGCCTGATCGGCGCGTTCCAGGTGTTCGAGGCCGTCTACATCGTCTTCTCGACGGGGGCCAACACCGTCGGCGGCGTGCTCGACTCGGGCCTGATGATCGTCCCCTACCTCTACGACCAGGGATTCACCCACTTCAGGCTGGGCTACGCGTCGGCGATCGCCTGGGTGCTCTTCCTGATCATCTTCGTGCTGAGCCTCGTCAACCTGCGCGTGGGCCGCGCCATGAAGGAGCTGTGATGGCCGTCGCGCCGATGGACACTATCGCCCCGGTCCAGCCGCCCGAGCACCGGGCGGAGACCGGTGCGAGCCGGAGCTCCCGGATCAACAGGCATCTGCTGCGCCTGCCGTTCTACCTGCTGTCGCTGACGATGATCGCGCCGTTCTACTGGCTGCTCATCACGGTGTTCAAGCCGCCGAGAGAGCTGGCCCAGACGCCGCCGTCGTTCGTGCCGAAGTCCCCCACGTTCGACAACTTCTACGACCCGGACTGGACCGGCCAAGGGGTCACCGGCCACCTGCAGGGCATCTTCCAGCGCTATCAGGTGGACCTCGGGTTCTGGCGGTTCCTGTTCAACAGCCTCTTCATCACCACGGCCATCACCGTCGGGTCGCTGCTGATCTGCTCGCTGGCCGCGTACGTGATCGCCAAGCACGACATCAAGGGCCGCCGGACGATCTTCCTGATGATCGTCGCCTCGATGATGGTGCCCTGGCAGACCACGCTGATCCCCAACTACGTGATCATGCGGAACCTGGGCTGGCTGGACAGCTACGCCGCCTACATCGTCCCGGCGCTGGCCAAGGCGTTCGTGCTCTTCTTCCTGGTGCAGTTCCTGCAGTCGATACCGAACGAGCTGATCCAGGCGGCCAGGGTGGACGGCGCCGGCGAGTGGCGGATCTGGTGGAAGATCGTGCTGCCGCTGCTGCGGCCGGCGCTCGCCGCGATGTCGATCTTCATCGTGCTCGCGGAGTGGAACAACTTCCTCTGGCCGCTCATCATCGTGCAGAGCGACGAGATGGCCAACGTCCCCGTCGCGCTGGCCAGACTCAACTCCTATTTCGCGGGGCCCGACCACCAGGGCGCGATCATGGCGGGCGGACTGATCGCCTCGGTCCCGACGATCGTCTTCTTCCTGATCTTCCAGAAGTACTTCACCAGAGGCATCGCGCTCAGCGGCCTGAAGGGCTGACCCGGTGCGCTTGGAGCAGCTCCAAGAGGCTCCCTGTCCACCGGGAACCCGTCAAACTGCTCGAAGCGCCCGCCGGGCCGCCGGTGGCCGATCACATCGAGGTAGGTGTCGAGCAGCTCCAGCACCCGCTCATGCTCATCACCACATCATTCACACAGCGTCGTTGACACAGCGCAGCACCGGCGCGCGGACCAGGGCCCGCTCGTCCAGCCCCGCCGTACTGATCAGGAACTCGGCCCGCTCGCCGGGCAGCAGCGTGACGAGCTGGTCGTCGACCTCGGCGTCCGGGTCGAGCCGGTCGGGGAAGACGGCCAGGTCGCGCAGGAGCGTACGGGCGGTGACCGTCAGCCGGAGCCCGTCCGCGGTGGGCTCGGCCGCCGTGTCGTAGCGCGGCTCCGGCAGGCGCAGGTCCCGGTCGGGCGCGAAGAACCACAGCGCCCGGCCCACCGGCTGATCGCTGATCTCGACGGCGACCAGCTCGCCCGCCGGGTCGCCCGGCTCGGCGACGGACGCGGCCAGCGGCAGGGTGACGGCCGTACGCGGCGGCACGTCCAGCTCGAAGGGCTGCGCCGCGAGCGTGGTGCCGTCGAAGCCGTGCCGTACGGCCCGCGCAGAGGCCCGCCACGGCCGTCCGGTGTCGTTGACGGCGACCACCGCCAGGCCGCCGTCGCGCGGCTGCACGGTCAGCAGCCGGTCGGCGTAGGCCCTGCGCAGCGCGTGGAACAGCGGCTTCTTCCTGCCGTCCCCGTCCACGGCCGACCACGAGGTGACCGGCCAGCAGTCGTTGAGCTGCCACACCACGCTGCCCGCGCAGTGCGGCCAGAGCGACCTGAAGTGCTCCACCCCGAGCTGGATGGCACGTGCCTGGTTGACCTGGGTGAGATAGTGCCAGTCGTCGAAGGTCTCCGGGACGGGGAAGTACGGCTTGAGCCCGGCGGCCAGCTTGAGGTTGCCGTCGATGGCCTTCTGGTGGTGCAGCAGACCGCGGGAGTCGGGCAGCAGCGGCTCGTCGCTGATCGCCCTGCGGATGGTGGCGTACGCGGCAGGGCCCTGGAAGCCGAACTCGGCGGCCATGCGGGGCCGGTAGTCGCGGTAGACGGCGTAGTCGCGCTGGTTCCACACGTCCCAGATGTGCATGGTGCCGTGGCCCGGGTCGTTGGGCGGCAGGTCCATGGAGCCCGAGTAGGGGCTGCCCGGCCAGTACGGGCGGGTGGGGTCCAGCTCGGCCACGATGCTCGGCAGCAGCTCGAGGTAGAAGTGCCCGCCCCAGCTGCGCCCCTGGAGTGAGTCCTGCCAGCCCCAGTCGACGTAGCCCTCGATGTTCTCGTTGTTGCCGCACCACAGGACCAGGCTCGGGTGCGCGCTCAGCCTGGCGACCTGCTCGCGCGCCTCCGCCTCCACCTCGGCCCTGATCGGCTCCTCCTCGGGGTAGGCGGCGCAGGCGAACGGGAAGTCCTGCCAGACCAGCAGGCCGAGCCGGTCGCACAGCTCGTAGAAGTCCTCGCTCTCGTACAGGCCGCCGCCCCACACCCGGATCAGGTTGACGTTCGCCTCGCACGCCTTGGCGAGCCTGGCGGCGTAGCGGTCGCGGTCGACTCTGGTGGGGAAGCAGTCGTCGGGGATCCAGTTGACCCCCCTGACGAACACGTCGGCGCCGTTGACGGCCAGCGTGAACGCGCCGCCCTCCGTACGCAGGCTCACCTCGCGCAGGCCGATCTCGCGGCGCCACACGTCGTCGCCGGCCCGCACCTCGAGCTCGTGGAGCGGCTGCTCGCCGTACCCTCTCGGCCACCACAGCTCCGGGTCGGGCACCTCCAGCGTGATCACGGCCTCGCTCCGGCCCTCCGGGATCACGGCACGCCCCGACACGCCCTTGATCGCCGCGGTCACCTCGACGGCTCCCGCCTTCTCCACCTCGACGTGAACGTCCACCCTGGCGGTGCCGTCGCCGAGGGTGACGAGCGGCCGCACCGCGGCGATCCTGGCCCCGCTCCACTCGTGCAGCCCGATCGGCTTCCAGATGCCGGCCGTGATCAGCGTCGGTCCCCAGTCCCAGCCGAAGTTGCAGGCCATCTTCCTGATGAACTGGTAGGGCTGGGTGTAGGCGCCGGGCCGGTCGCCGAGCTCCTCCTTCAGCCGCTCGGCGTACTCGAGTGCCGACCCGAACGTGACCGTCAGCCGGTTGGTCCCGGCCCGCAGCGCGTGGCGGACGTCGAACCGGTAGGAGCGGTGCATGTTGGCGCTCTCGCCCACCCGGACGCCGTTGAGCTCGATGGCGGCCACGGTGTCGAGCCCCTCGCACACCAGGTCGGTGCGCTCGTGCTCGGTGCCGGCCCACGAGAACTCCGTCTCGTAACACCATTCGGTGCGTCCGATCCAGGCCAGGCGGGTCTCGTTGTCATCGAGATAGGGATCGGGGATCAGCCCCGCGGCGAGCAGGTCGGTGTGCACGCAACCGGGCACGACGGCCGGGGCCCGCACGTCGCCGCTCGCCGAGCGGACGGTCCAGGCTTCATGCAGGGGTCGGAACGGGGTCATCAACCCTCCGGGCTCGAGCGGCGGAGATTGACATCGCATCACTAAACCCGTTTAGTTGCAATGCCGATCATGAGGTTTCTGCGCGGTCAAACAGCGGGCGGGGCGGTGCTGCCCCTGGAGACGAGGCACGGGTCGCCCTGACGCGTGTCGGCCACCTGGCGGCCCTGGACCAGGTCGAGCAGGGACCGGGCGGCATGGGCGCCGTAGGCGGCGATGTCCCTGCTGACCGCCGTCAGGTGCGGCCTCGCCAGCAGGCACAGGGCGGAGTCGTCCCAGGCCACGACGGAGAGCTCGCCGGGCACCGAGATCCCCGCCTCGCGGGCGGCGGCGGTGCCGGCGACCGCCATCACGTCGTTGTCGTACACGATGGCGGTGGGCCTGTCAGGTCTGCGCAGGAGGTCGAGCGTGGCGCGCTCGCCGCTCTCGCCGCTGTAGTCGGCGTACACGGTGATGCTCTCCACGCCCAGTCCGGCGGCCGTCTCGCGCATGGCGGCGGTCCTGACGCCGGTGTGCATGAGCTCCTCCGGGCCCGCGACCCTGGCGATCCTGCGGTGCCCCAGCCCGGCCAGGTGCTCGACGACGGCGGCGAGCGCGCCGCCGTCGTCGATCCAGACGGCGGGCAGCCGCCCCGTCCTCTCGGGACCGCCGATGACCACGGCGGGCAGCCGCAGCTCCTCGAGGACGTCGATCCTGGCATCCTCGGTACGCAGGTCCACGACGAACACCCCGGCCACCCGGTGCTGCGCCCACCATTTCCGGTATATCGCGATCTCGGCCTCGTGGTCCTCGGTCATCTGCAGCAGCAGCCCGACGGACGCCGCCGACAGCGTGGCCTCGATGCCGGAGATCAGCTGCATGAAGAACGGCTCCAGCCCCAGCGTGCGCGCCGGCCGGTCCACGACCAGCCCCAGCACGTCGGGCCGCCCGTCGAACAGGGCCCGCGCGAGGCTGTTGGGCTGCCAGCCCAGCTCGGTGGCGATGGCCTGGATGCGGCGGCGCGTCTCGCTGGAGACGCCGGGACGGCCGTTCAGCGCGAACGACACCGCCCCTTTCGAGACGCCGGCCCTGCGTGCGATGTCGTCGATGGTGGGTCGCTTCATCGGCCGTTCCTTGGGATTTACCGGTTCATGTCTGCCGCCAGCGCGACTCTACGCCAAACGACACTGCCCGCCGCACTCCCCTTGGCGGGGAGGCGGCGGGCAGTTCGACGATCCGGCACCGGACAATCAGACCCAGGAACGTGACGCCCGGGCGTCACGCCGTAACGCGCGCCGTCAGGCCGAGCCCAGGGTCAGCGGTCGAAGCGGCGACCCGAGTTGCGGCGGTAGCCGCCGCCGCCGTTGCCGCGCTCGTCCGAGCGGCCGCCGCCGGCGCGGTAGCCGTCACGCGGGCCGTCGGCGCGGTAGCCGCGCTCGCTGCGGTCGGCCGAGACCGGGCGGCCACGGTCACCGTAACGCGCGCCCCGGTCGTCGGAGCGGAAGCCACCGCGCGGGCCGCGGTCGTCCTGGCGGACCGGCCGGTCGTCGGAGCGGTACCCGCCGCGCGGGCGCCCGTCGCGGCGACGGTCGTCGCCGAAGGTACGCGGCTCCGGCGAACGCCCGAACGGCCGCTCGCCATCGGCGTGCCGACGGGGACGACGGTCGTCACCGGACGCGAACGGCCGGTCGCCGTCCTCGTGGCGGCGCGGCCGACGGTCCTCGCCCGAACCGGGCCCGAACGCGCGCTCCCCGTCCTCGTGACGCCGAGGACGGCGGTCACCGTCGAAGTCGCGGCGCGGACGACGGTTGCGGCGCTCGCCGGGCCCGCCGTCGCGGCGCTGGCGGAGCGGCTTGCGGACGTCCGGCTCCCAGACCGGGATGGCCTCGCCGCTCGGCGTGCGGGCGCCGGTCACCTCGGCCACCCGCGGGTGGCCGGGCGTGGCCTTCAGCCGGAACGGGTGGATCCCGGCACGCCGGGTGAGCGCGTCGGTGGAGCGGCGCTCGCTGGGCAGCACCAGCGTGACCACGGTGCCCTTCTCCCCGGCGCGGGCCGTGCGGCCGCCCCGGTGCAGATAGCTCTTGTGGTCCTGCGGCGGGTCCACGTGCAGCACCAGGCTGATGTTGTCGACGTGGATGCCGCGCGCCGCGACGTCGGTGCAGACGAGCACGTTGACGGCGCCCTCGCGGAACTCGGCGAGGATGCGGGTGCGCTGGTTCTGGCGCTTGCCGCCATGCAGGCCGCCCGCCTTGACGCCGACCCTGGCCAGCTGCTTGCAGAGCCGGTCGACGCCGTGCTGGGTGCGGACGAAGATGATCGTACGGCCCTCGCGGTTGGCGATCTCGGCGATGACGTCGAACTTCTCGTCACGCGTGACCTGCATCACGTGGTGCTCCATGGTGTCGACCGGCGAGGTCGCCGGGGCCACGGAGTGGGTGATCGGGTCCTTGAGGAAGCGCTGCACCAGCTTGTCGACGTCGCCGTCGAGCGTGGCCGAGAACAGCAGCCGCTGCCCGTCGGTGGGCGTCTGCGCGAGCAGGTCGGTCACGACGGGGAAGAAGCCGAGGTCGCACATGTGGTCGGCCTCGTCCAGGACGCTGACCTCGACGTCGGAGAGCGAGCACTCGCCCTGCCGGATCAGGTCGCCCAGGCGGCCGGGGGTGGCGATGACGATGTCGACGCCGCGCCGCAGCGCCTCGATCTGCTTGCCCATGGACATGCCGCCCACGACGACCTTCATGCGCAGGCCCAGGCCGCGGCCGAGCGGCTCAAGGGCGTCGTGCACCTGGAGGGCGAGCTCGCGGGTGGGCACGAGGATCATGGCGCGCGGGTGGCCGGGGGCCGGCTTCACGCCCGCGATGCGGGCCATGGTGGGCAGTCCGAACGCGAGCGTCTTGCCGGAGCCGGTCTGGCCGCGGCCGAGCACGTCGTTACCGGCGAGCACGTCGGGGATGGTCGCGCTCTGAATGGGGAACGGGCTGTCGATGCCCTGCTTGGCCAGTCCGGTGATGAGCGGCTTGGGCAGGCCGAGCAGTTCGAACTCGGACGGGCCCCGCTCGGGAGCGGCCTCGCGCGAGCCGGAGCCCGCAGCCTCGGCGTCCACTGCGCCTGCGTTCTTTGAGCCTGCGTTCACTGGGCCCGCGCCCGCCGAGCCGCCGTCCACCGGGCGGGAGTCCGCGGAGGCGGAGTCAGCCGAGCCGGGGGCGGTCTCGTCGAACGCGGGCATGACAGCGTCAAGCGTGGTCACGAAAGTCGTGCCTTTCCGTCGAAGTGGCGCGTCACTTCTGCGAAAGGACGAGCCGGGGCGTACGGCACTGGCCGTACAGGGGTCAGGGCGCCCGCCATCGGGGCGGGCCAATTCTCTCAACACGTGAGGGGGACGCACCGGCGCCGGCCGCAGGCGGCGCTAGACGCGCAATGAGGCGTCAGGTACATCTGTTACCAACGCCGGGGATGTTATCGGAAATTCCCGGGATGGGTCCGGACCTTCCGAAACCCTCGATGGCATGCTGAAACGGCTGACGCTTACGCCAGCCGTGACAGCGAAAATGATCAGACGTTGAAGCCTAGCATACGGAGCTGTTCGCGCCCCTCGTCGGTGATCTTGTCCGGGCCCCATGGCGGCAGCCAGACCCAGTTGATCTTGACGTCGGACACCATGCCGTCGAGCGCGGAGTGCGCCTGGTCCTCGATGACGTCGGTCAGGGGGCAGGCCGCGCTGGTCAGCGTCATGTCGATGGTGGCCACCGGCTGCCCGCCGTCAGGGCCGGGGTCGAGGTTGAGGCCGTAGATGAGGCCCAGGTCCACGACGTTGATGCCGAGCTCGGGGTCGACGACGTCCTTGAGCGCCTCCATGACCTCTTCGACGTTCGCCTCGCCGTCGAAACCCGTCGGAGTCTCCACAGGCTTGCTCATCGGGCACTCCTCACAACCGCATCCTTGTAGGCCATCCACGACAGCAGCGCGCACTTGACCCGCGCAGGGAACTTGGCCACGCCGGAGAACGCGACCGCGTCGCCGAGCACGTCCTCGTCCGCCTCCACCTGCCCCCTGCCCTGCATGAGCCTGGTGAACTCGTCGACCACGGAGAGCGTCTCCTCGACCGTCGAGCCGGTGGCCAGCTCGTGCAGCACCGAGGCGGCGGCCTGGCTGATCGAGCAGCCCTGCCCGTCGTAGGAGACGTCGAGGACCTTGCCGCCGTCGCCCACCTTCACCCTGAGGGTGATCTCGTCGCCGCACGTGGGGTTCACGTGGTGAACCTCGGCGTCGTACGGCTCGCGAAGCCCCCGCCCCTGCGGGTGCTTGTAGTGTTCCAGGATCAGCTCCTGGTACATCGACTCGCCGATCATGGCTATGCGAACACCTTCTGAACGTGGTGGAGGCCGCGGACCAGGGCGTCGATCTCGCCCGTGGTGTTGTACAGGTAGAACGACGCCCGCGTGGTCGCCGGTATTCCGAAGCGCAGGTGCAGGGGGCGCGCGCAGTGGTGACCGACGCGTACGGCGACGCCGAACTGGTCGTCCAGGATCTGCCCGACGTCGTGCGGGTGTATGCCTTCCAGCGTGAACGAAACCGTGCCGCCCCGGCCCTCGAGCGAGTCGGGCCCGATGAGCCGCAGGGTGGGCACCTCGCGCAGGGCGTCGAGTGCGTAGGCCGTCAGCGTGCGCTCGTGCGCCTCGATGGCCTCCATCCCGACCTCCGTGAGGTAGTCGACGGCCGCGCCGAGCCCGATGGCCTCGACGATCGGCGGCGTGCCCGCCTCGAACTTGTGCGGCACCGGCGCGTACGTCGAGTGGTCCATCCAGACCGCCTCGATCATCTCGCCGCCGCCCAGGAACGGGGGCATGGCGTCGAGCAGCTCGGCCTTGCCCCACAGCACGCCGATGCCCGAGGGACCGACCATCTTGTGGCCGGTGAAGGCCACGAAGTCGGCGCCCAGCTCGGCGACGTTCACCGGGTGGTGCGGCACGGACTGGGAGGCGTCCAGCGCGATCAGCGCGCCGACCTCGTGCGCCCGCCTCGCCACCTCGGCGACCGGGTTGACGGTGCCGAGCACGTTGGACTGGTGGGCGATCGAGACGATCTTCGTCCGCTCGGTGATCACCGACGGGTCGTAGTCGAGCCGTCCCTCGTCGGTGACGCCGAACCACTTCAGCGTCGCACCGGTGCGCTGCGCGAGCAGCTGCCACGGCACGATGTTGGAGTGGTGCTCCATCTCGGAGATGACGATCTCGTCGCCGGGGCCGAGCGTGAAGCGCGGGTCGGTGTTGATGGGGTTGCCGAAGGCGTACGCGATGAGGTTGAGCGCCTCGGAGGCGTTCTTGGTGAAGATCACCTCGTCGCGCGACGGCGCCCGGACGAACGCGGCGACTCTGTCGCGGGCGCTCTCGTAGGCGTCGGTCGACTCCGCGCCGAGCACGTGCATGGCCCGCCCGACGTTGCTGTAGTGCAGCGCCAGGTGGTCACGCATGGTGTCGATGACCTGGTTGGGCTTCTGGGAGGAGTTGCCCGAGTCGAGATAGACGAGCGGGCGCCCGTCGGGCAGCTCGCGGGAGAAGATCGGGAAATCCTTCCTGATCTTCTCCACGTCAAAGCTGATCTGAGTCATGCACTCGCCTTCGTGTACTGCTCGTAGCCCTCGGCCTCGAGCTTCTCGGCCAGCTCCGGCCCGCCCTCCTCGACGATCCTGCCGCCCGCGAAGACGTGCACGAAGTCCGGCTTCACGTAGCGCAGGATGCGGGTGTAGTGCGTGATCAGCAGCACGCCGGTGTCGCCGGAGGCGCGGAAGCGGTTGATGCCCTCCGACACCACGCGCAGCGCGTCGACGTCGAGGCCGGAGTCGGTCTCGTCGAGCACCGCGATCTTCGGCTTGAGCAGCTCGAGCTGGAGGATCTCGTGGCGCTTCTTCTCGCCGCCGGAGAAGCCCTCGTTCAGGTTGCGCTGGGCGAAGGCGGCGTCGATGGACAGGGCGTCCATGCCGTTCTTGAGGTCCTTGGCGAACTCGCGCAGCTTGGGCGCCTCGCCGCGGACGGCGGTGACGGCCGAGCGCAGGAAGTTCGAGACCGAGACGCCGGGGACCTCGACCGGGTACTGCATGGCCAGGAACAGGCCCGCGCGGGCCCGCTCGTCGACCGACAGCTCCAGCAGGTCCACGCCGTCGAGCAGCACCTGGCCGCCGGTGATCGTGTACTTGGGGTGACCGGCGATCGCGTAGGCGAGCGTCGACTTGCCCGAGCCGTTGGGGCCCATGATGGCGTGGGTCTTGCCCGACTGGACGGTCAGGTTGACGCCGCGCAGGATTTCCTTGTCCTCGACGGCGACATGCAGGTCGCGGATCTCAAGGGTGGACATTGGCTTTATGACTCCTTCGAGAGCGAGACGAGGACGTCATCGCCGTCGATCTTGACTGTGTAGACGTTCACGGGCTGGGTGGCGGGCGGGCCTGTGGGCTTGCCGGAGCGCACGTCGAAGCACGAGCCGTGCAGCCAGCACTCCAGTGTGCCGTCGTAGACCTCGCCCTCGCTGAGCTTCACCTCGGCGTGGGAGCAGACGTCGTGCAGGGCGTACACCTCGTTGCCCTTGCGCACGAGCGCCACCGGCGTCTCGCCGACCTCCACCCCGATGACACCCCCGTCGGGGATGTCGTCGAGCTTGCACACCTTCTCGAACGAACTCATCGCGCGAGCTCCGCCTCCACGGCGCTCAGTACGCGCTCGCGGATCTCCTCGACCTGGATCTTCTCGATGAGCTGGCCGAGGAAGCCCCGGATGACCAGGCGGCGGGCCTCGTCGTAGGGGATGCCGCGGGCCTGGAGGTAGAAGATGTGCTCGTCGTCGAGCCGGCCGGAGGCGGAGGCGTGCCCCGCCCCGGCGACCTCGCCGGTGAGGATCTCCAGGTTGGGCACCGAGTCGGCGCGGGCGCCGTCGGTCAGGATGAGGTTGCGGTTGAGCTCGTACGTGTCGGTGCCCTCGGCCTCGACCCTGATGATCACGTCGCCGATCCAGACGGCGTGCGCGTCCTCGCCCTGCAGGGCCCCGCGGTAGTCGACGTTGCTCTTGCAGTGGGGCTGCGAGTGGTCGACCAGCAGGCGGTGCTCCAGGTGCTGCCCGGCGTCCACGAAGTAGACGCCCGACATGTCGGCGTCGCCGCCGGGGGCGGTGTAGGACACGTTGGGCGACAGGCGTACGAGGTCACCGCCGAGCGTCACCACGAAGCTGCGGAACGTCGCGTCCTTGGCCAGCTGGGCGTGGTGGTGGGAGACGTGGACCGCGTCGTCGTCCCAGTCCTGGAGGCTGACGACCCTGAGCGAGGCGCCGTCGCCGACGATGAACTCGATGTTGTCGGCGTAGACCGCGCTGCCCTTGTGGTCGAGCACGACCACGGCCTCGGCCAGCGGCTCCACCTTGACCACGATGTGGCCGTACGCGGCGCCGTCACCGGAGCCGGTGAGCGTGAGCACGGTCGGCTTGGAGGTGACGGCCTCGCGCGGCACCGTGATCACGGTGGCCTTCTCGAAGCTGTTCCACGCCTGGGCGCTGACCCGGTCGGTGGGCATGAAGGCCTTGCCGACCCGGGCGTCGTCGCGGCCGACCGTCTCGACGGTGACCTCGGGCGCCGCCTCGACGTCCACCCGGACGTGACCGACGGCCTCGGCCTTGCCGTTGTGCAGGCCCTTGAGGCGGGAGAGCGGCGTGAAGCGCCACGCCTCCTCGCGCCCGGTCGGGACCTCGAAGTCGCCCAGCTCGTAGGACGCCTTCTCGTGCAAGGTCGACAGGGGCTTCTCGTTCAGGCCCATCAGCCGACGGCTCCTTCCATCTGCAGCTCGATCAGCCGGTTGAGCTCGAGCGCGTACTCCATGGGCAGCTCACGCGCGATCGGCTCCACGAAGCCGCGCACGATCATCGCCATCGCCTCGTCCTCGTCGAGCCCGCGGCTCATGAGGTAGAACAGCTGGTCCTCGCTGACCTTGGAGACCGTGGCCTCGTGGCCCATCTTGACGTCGTCCTCGCGGACGTCGACGTACGGGTAGGTGTCGGAGCGGCTGATCTGGTCGACCAGCAGGGCGTCGCACTTGACGGTGCTGGCGCTGCCGTGGGCGCCCTCCTCGATCTGCACGAGACCGCGGTAGGAGGTGCGGCCGCCGCCGCGCGCCACCGACTTGGAGATGACGCTGGAGCTGGTGTTGGGCGCCAGGTGCACCATCTTGGAGCCGGCGTCCTGGTGCTGGCCCTCGCCCGCGAACGCGACGCTCAGCGTCTCGCCCTTGGCGTGCTCGCCCATCAGGTAGACGGCCGGGTACTTCATCGTGACCTTGGAGCCGATGTTGCCGTCGATCCACTCCATGGTCGCGCCCTCGTACGCCACGGCGCGCTTGGTGACCAGGTTGTAGACGTTGTTCGACCAGTTCTGGATGGTCGTGTAACGGCAGCGGGCGTTCTTCTTCACGATGATCTCGACGACCGCGCTGTGCAGCGAGTCGCTGGAGTAGATCGGCGCGGTGCAGCCCTCGACGTAATGGACGTAGCTGTTCTCGTCCACGATGATCAGGGTCCGCTCGAACTGGCCCATGTTCTCGGTGTTGATCCGGAAGTACGCCTGGAGCGGGATCTCGACCTCGACGTTCGGCGGCACGTAGATGAACGAGCCACCGGACCACACGGCGGTGTTGAGCGCGGCGAACTTGTTGTCGCCCACCGGGATGACCGAGCCGAAGTACTCCTTGAAGAGCTCCTCGTGCTCCTTCAGGCCCGTGTCGGTGTCGACGAAGATGACGCCCTTCTCCTCGAGGTCCTCACGGATCTTGTGGTAGACGACCTCGGACTCGTACTGGGCGGCGACACCGGCGATGAGGCGCTGCTTCTCCGCCTCGGGGATGCCGAGCTTGTCGTAGGTGTTCTTGATGTCGGCGGGCAGCTCGTCCCAGGAAGCGGCCTGCTTCTCGGTGGAGCGCACGAAGTACTTGATGTTGTCGAAGTCGATGCCGGTGAGGTCAGAGCCCCAGGTGGGCAGCGGCTTGCGGTCGAACAGGCGGAGGCCCTTCAGGCGAAGGTCGAGCATCCACTCCGGCTCGTTCTTGAGAGCGGAGATGTTGCGGACGACCTCCTCGGACAGGCCTCGCTTGGCCGCCGCGCCCGCGGCATCCGGGTCGGCCCAGCCGAACTTGTAATTCCCGAGGCCTTCCAGCTCCGGGCGGTCGGTGACAGTCACCTTCCGGTCTCCTTGCTCTTGTCTCTATGTGCGGATTCACCCAGCGACTGTGGGCTCACATGTGTCGTGCAGACCCCGTCGCCGTGAGCGATCGTGGCCAGGCGCTGCACCGGGGTGCCGAGCAGCTGCGCGAACGCCTCCGTCTCGGCCTCGCAGAGCTGCGGGAACTCCGCAGCCGCGTGTGCCACCGGGCAGTGATGCTGGCAGAGCTGGGCACCGCCGGACTTGGCCTTGCTGGCCGAGGCCGCGTACCCCTCTGCCGACAGCGCCTGCGCCAGCACCTGAACGCGCTGGTCCGCCGGCACCGTCCGCATGGCCGGCTCCAGCCGCCTCAGCAGGCCCGAGACCTGCGAGCGGGCGAAGTCGGCCACCGCTTGCTCTCCCATGTGCTCGCCGATGTAGCGCAGCGCGCTCTCGGCGAGATCGTCATAGGCGTGCACGAAGGCACTGCGCCCCGCGTCGGTGATGGCGAACAGCTTGGCCGGCCGTCCACGTCCGCGCTGCCCGCGCGGCCTCACCATGCGAGGCTCTATCATCCCGTCAGCGAGCAGCGCGTCGAGGTGACGGCGGACGGCGGCGGGCGTGAGCCCGAGCCGCTCGCCCAGCGCGGCGGCCGCGACGGGACCATGCTCGAGGATGAGCCTGGCCACGCGGGCACGCGTGGTGCGCTCGCTTCCCGGCTCGATCCCTGGCATGTTTTTCACAACATCAGTGTGCCGTAATTCCTTCCCGCTTCACAAACGGATCTGAGCAGCTCGAGGATGGAATTTCTCACGCAGGGTAGGCTTACCTAACTTTCCTCAGGAAGGTGAAGACCAGGGTCGAGCAGAGGATGAGCCCGAGCATCACGCAGGCCATGGGCACGGCGCTGCCTGCGCCGACGAGGCCGACCAGCGGGGCCGCGCAGGCGCCCAGCGCGAACTGCATCACCCCGAGCAGGGCCGAGGCACTGCCCGCGACCTGCGCCGGCTGGCTCGCCAGAGCCAGCGCGCCGGTGCCGGGCATGACGAGTCCCTGGCCGAGCATGATGACGAACAGCCCGCCCACGATGCCCCACAGGCCGAGCCCGGTGAGCGCGGCGGCCAGCAGCAGCGAGGCGCCGGTCAGCGCGACGACGAGCCCCGTGACCACCAGGGTCACCGGCGGCACCCGTCCCGACAGCCGCCCGCCGAGCTGGGCCATGGCGGTCAGGCCGAAGGCGTTGAGCCCGAAGATGAGCGAGTACTGCGCGGGCGTGGCGCCGTACACCTCCTGGAGCACGAACGGCGAGCCGGAGATGTAGCCGAACATCGCCGCGAACGCCAGCCCCGCGGTGAGCGCGGAGCCCATGAAGGCGCGGTCGCGCAGGAGCTTCCAGAACGTGCCCACGGTGTGCTTGAGCCCGCCGCTCTCGCGCTCGGCCGCGGGCAGCGTCTCGCGCACGCCCGACAGCACCAGCATCAGCAGCGCCACCCCGGCCACGCTGAGGGCCACGAACACGCCGCGCCACGAGGTGAAGGCCAGCAGCTGCGCGCCCGCGATGGGCGCGAGGATCGGCGCCAGGCCGCTGACCAGCATGAGCGTGGCGAAGATGCGGGCGATGGCGGCGCCGTCGTACAGGTCGCGGACGACCGCCCGCACGATGACCAGGGCCGCGCCGCCCAGCATGCCCTGCAGCAGGCGGAACGCGATCAGCATGGGCACCGAGGGCGCGAACGCGCACAGCAGCGAGGCCACCATGAACCCGGCCACGCCCACCATCAGCGGCGTTCTCCTGCCACGCACGTCGCTCACCGGTCCGGCGATCACCTGGCCGACCGAAACCCCGATGAGGCAGGCGGTGAGGGTGAGCTGGACCTGCGCGGGCGAGCTGAGCATCTCGGAGGTGATGGCGGGCAGCGCCGGCAGGTACATGTCGATGGAGAGCGGGCCGATCGCCGACAGGGCCCCCAGGATCACCAGCAGCAGAGTGCGGCGATCCCTCCTCTGCTCGACGACGACGGCGGTCGTGACTTCTGCCACGGACATGCGTGATCCCTCTCCCTCGCGGCCGGCGGCCCACGAGGGCCGAGGGATCAAACCAGGTTCCGGTCCTCCGAATTCCCGGTCATCAGATATTTCTCACGAGCGGGTCAAGGGCGCTCCAAATCAGGTCATATCTTTCCAGCGTCCGCCCAGGACGTACTTCTGGGGCTCACCTGCGGCCCGGACCGCGTGACCCAGTCCCTAAACTCGTGGCCATGGAATCCCCAGCCGTCGAGATCATCGACCTGGTCAAACGTTACGGCGGCAGCACCGCCGTGGACGGCCTCACGCTGCGCGCCGCGCGTGGAGCGGTCACCGCCGTGCTCGGGCCCAACGGCGCGGGCAAGACGTCCACGGTGGAGATCTGCGAGGGGTTCCGCAGGGCCGACGCGGGCACGGTCCGCGTCCTCGGGCTCGCGCCCACGCTGCCGGAGCTGCGGCCACGGGTGGGGATCATGCTCCAGTCGGGCGGCGTGCCGCCGGCGATGCGCTGCGGCGAGTGGCTGCGGCTGGTCTCCCGCTTCTACGCCCATCCGCTCGACGCCGGGGCCCTGCTGTCACGGCTGGGGCTGGCCGATCACGTACGCACCCCGTACCGGCGGATGTCGGGCGGGCAGCAGCAGCGGCTGTCACTGGCGGCGGCCGTCGTCGGGCGGCCCGAGCTGGTCTTCCTCGACGAGCCGACGGCCGGGCTCGACCCGCAGGCCCGGCACGCCTGCTGGGAGCTGGTGGGCGAGCTGCGCGGGGCGGGCGTGTCGGTCGTGCTGACCACCCACCACATGGACGAGGCCGAGCGCCTGGCGGACCACGTGGTGATCATCGACAAGGGCCGGGTGGTGGCCGAGGGCACCCCGGCCTCACTGACGGGGGCCGAGCGGCAGCTCCGCTTCCGCGCCCGGCCGGGGCTGGCGCTGGAGGAGCTGCTCAACGCGCTCCCCGCGGGCAGCGCGGCCAAGGAGTCGCCCGCCGGGCACTACATCATCGAGGGCCAGGTGGGCCCCGAGCTGCTGGCCACGGTGACGGCCTGGTGCGCGGCGGAGGGCGTCACAGCCGACGACTTGCGCATCGAGCGCCGCACCCTGGAGGACGTCTTCCTCGAGCTGACGGGCAGGGAGTTGCGATGACAGGCACTGGGGAGGTCGCACTCGACTTCACCCCCGCGCCGGGGGCCGCGCCGTTCCCGCGCATGGTCCTCGCCCAGGCGGGCGCGGAGATCCGGGCGATGCTGCGCAACGGCGAGCAGCTGCTGCTCACCATGGTCATCCCGGTGCTGCTGCTGGTCGGCTTCTCGCTGGCGCCGCTGGTCGACGTCGGGGGCGGCCGGCGGGTCGACTTCCTGGTGCCGGGCGTGCTGGCGCTGGCCGTCATGTCCACGGCCTTCACCGGCCAGGCCATCGCGACCGGCTTCGAGCGCCGCTACGGCGTGCTCAAGCGGCTGGGCGCGACCCCGCTGTCCAGGGCCGGGCTCATGCTCGCCAAGACGACCGCCGTCGTGGTCGTGGAGGTCATCCAGGCCGCGGTGATCGTGGCCGTCGGGCTGGCGCTCGGGTGGCGGCCGCACGGATCGTTCCTGAGCGCGGCGCTGCTGATCGTGGTCGGAACGGCGGCCTTCAGCGGGCTGGGGCTGCTCATGGCGGGCACCCTGCGCGCGGAGGCCACCCTGGCCGCGGCCAACCTCGTCTACCTGGTCCTGCTGGGGGCCGGCGGGGTGATCTTCCCGCTGTCGAAGTTCCCCCACGGCATGCGGCAGGCCCTGGAGGTGCTGCCCATCTCGGCCCTGACCGGCGGCCTGCGCTCGGTGCTCGGGCAGGGCGCCGCCCTGCCCCTGGTCCCGCTGGCGGTGCTCGCCGCGTGGGCGGTTCTGACGCTGGGCCTGGTCTCGCGCACGTTCCGCTGGGAGTAGTTCACTGCGGCTGCGGCTGGGCGGCCTGCGAGCGGCCGTAGCGGCGCCTGGTGAGAGCGGCCACCGCGGTCAGCGGGATCGCGGCGCCGGCCGCCAGGCCGAACAGCAGGGCGTAGCTCCCCCGCTCGGCCAGCGGCCCGGCCGCCCACGACGAGACCGCGCTGCCCACGAAGAGCGCGCAGGCGAAGAACGCGATGGTGGTGCCCCTCGCCTCGGGCACCACCGAGGTGGCCCACGTCTGCAGCGATGAGTGCAGGAACGACCAGCCGCCCCCGAGCAGCAGCGCCGTGACGGCCACGGTGGGCATGCTGACGTGCACGGAGACGATCGCGAACCCGGCGCTGAGCTGCGCGCCGCCCACCGTCATCAGCGCGGGAGCGGGCCAGCGCCCCGCCAGCCGCTTGACGAGCTTCGAGAACAACCACAGGCCCAGTCCGTACGCGGTGATGGCGAGCCCGGCCACGGCCGCGGCGTACCCCGTGTGCTCCAGCGCGGTGGCCAGGAACGGCATGGCTCCGAGCATGATCGCGCCTTCGACGAAGGCCAGCCCGAACACCAGCAGCGCCCAGCCGTGCCCGAGCACCGCGCCCAGGTACCGGGCGGTCCCAAGTGCGGCACCGTCCAGGCGGAGACGGGGCGGCTCAGGCAGCGAGCCGAGCGTGAGCGCGCAGGCCAGGGCGCAGGCGGCGGGCACGGTGAAGGCCACCCGCCAGTCCACCAGGCCCGCGACCACCCCGCCCAGCCCGGTGGCCAGGGCCGTGCCGAGCGCCGCTGCGGCCATCAGGTCGGTCAGCGCGCGCTGCCGTACCGAGGGCTGGACGGTGTCTCCCACGTACGTCAGCCCGGTGGGGATCACGGCGCCGAAGCAGGCGCCGGTCACCACCCTGGCCACCACCAGCGCCCCGAGCACCGGCATCAGCGCCGAGACCACGCCGGCCAGCGCCGCCCCGAACAGCGCCACGCGCATCACCCGAACCCGCCCGAACCGGTCCGACAGCAGCCCCCACACCGGCTGCGTCAGCCCGTAGGCCAGGTAGTAGCCGCTGGCGGCCGCGACGGCGGCGGAGAGCGGGACGTCCAGGTCCACCGCGATGAGCACGAGCATGGGGCTCACGGCGAAGCGGTCGAAGCTGCTGACGAAGGAGGCCACGGACAGGGCCAGCGGCGGCCGGGCGAGGCTCACGGGCAAGGCGGGCGATTTCATGCGTCCAATGTTCCAGAGACAGGAGTAACAGCTTATGTCGGGAATGTCATGACGCCTCAGTACGCTCTGACCGTCGTTCCCTTGCGTCCCCTTGCGTCCGATGAGGAGTCCCGTGACCGCCTTCGCCCTCGACGATCCCTTCGATCGCCGCTCCGGCCTTCCCCGGCCGGGAAGCCTGCTGCGCACCGCCGCCGACTCGATCCCGCCCTCCGGGCTCGTCCTGCTGGCGATCTTCTCGGTGCAGCTGGGCGCCGGGTTCGCGAAGGAGCTGTTCGCGGCGCTGCCGCCGAGCGCGGTGGTGTTCCTGCGGATCACGGCCGGGGCGCTGATCATGGGCTCGCTCGTCCGGCCACGGCTGAAAGGCCTGGCCTGGCGCGACTGGGCGGTGGGGATCGGGTTCGGGGTGACGCTCGCCCTCATGAACCTGGTCTTCTACGAGGCCCTGTCGCGGCTGCCGATGGGGATCGCGGTGGCCATCGAGTTCCTCGGGCCCTTGGGCGTGGCCGTGGCGGCCTCGCGGCGCAGGATCGACCTGCTGTGGGTCGGGCTCGCGGGCGCGGGCGTGGCGCTGCTCGCGCCCTGGGGGCAGTCGGCGTCGGTGGACTGGCTCGGCATCGGGTTCGCGATGGTGGCGGGGGTCTGCTGGGCCGGGTACATCCTGCTGTCGGCGGCGGCCGGGCGGCGCTTCCCCGGCACGAGCGGGCTGTCGTTCGCGATGATCGTGTCGGCCGTCGTGGTCGCTCCCGTCGGCATCACGACGGGCGGGACGCAGCTGCTGCAGCCGGAGCTGCTGCTGATCGGGCTCGGCGTGGGGCTGCTGTCGTCGGTGATCCCGTACTCGCTGGAGCTGCACGCGCTGCGGCGGATGCCCAAGCACGTGTTCGGCATCCTGATGAGCCTGGAGCCGGCGGTGGCGGCGGTGATCGGGGTGCTGCTGCTGAACGAGGTCCTGCACGTGCAGCAGTGGACGGCGATCGTCTGCATCGTGGCCGCCAGCCTGGGCTCCACCCGGCGGCGCAAGCTCTAGCAGGAGTGGCGTGCCGCCGCGCGCCCGTGGGATGGGGTCTCGGGCGCGCGGCGGGGGGCTCGGCTCTCGGTGGGCGGGGTGTGCCGAGCCCATGGAAGGTCAGCGGAGTGCGGGTGTCCGCTTGACCAGGCATACGCCATCCACCGGAATCGGTGGTGGCCGGTCCGCTGGGGACCAGGACGACGGGGCCGCCGGCGGACGTCCTCGGCGTCGCTCATCCGGCCCGCATCGAGATTACCGCGATCGACGCCTTCGCGATCCCCAAATGTCAGAACTTAGGGCGCTGTTTCAGTGTTCGGCCCAAATGCCGCGTACATGCCCGATGTGTTCGACCATGATGTGGCCGACGGCCCCGCTGTCGCCGTTCTTGAGCGCGTCGAGCAGCTGGAGGTGCTCCCTGGCCGAGTCGGCGAGCGTGCCGCGCTCGGCGAGCTGGGACAGGCCGTAGAGCCTGGCCCTGTTGCGCAGGTCGCGCACCACCTCCACCAAGTGGCCGTTGCCCGCCAGGGTCAGCAGCTCGACGTGGAAGCGCAGGTCGGCGTCCACGTACGCGAGCAGGTCGCCGCCCTCGGCGGCCGAGACGATCTCCTCGGCGATGGGCCTGAGCCGTTCGAACTCCTCCGCCCGCGAGCTGTCGGCCAGCCTGGCCACGGTGGGCACCTCGATGAGCTGGCGGATCTCGGTGAGCTCGTCGAGATCGCGGTCGGACAGCTCGGTCACTCTGAAGCCCTTGTTGCGCACCGCCTCGACCAGGCCCTCCTTGGCGAGGTCGAGCATGGCCTCGCGGACCGGCGTGGCCGAGACGCCGAACTGGGCGGCCAGCACCGGCGCGGAGTAGACCACCCCCGGCCGCATCTCACCGGTGATCAGCGCGGCACGCAACGCCTGCGACACCTGTTCGCGCAGGCTCTGCCGCTCTCCCACCATCGGCAGGTCGAGCCGCTCCTCGGCAGCCATCCGCCCATCCCTTCCCTGATCAAAAGAAGCCTGCTCACCAGCCGTCATGAGATCCACGCCTCGTAAGCGGCGGCCGCGACCACCAGGTCCTCCCACGCCATGCCCGTGCTCTTGAACACGCGCGGCGCGGTGCCGGTGACGACCCTGCCCGCCACGAGGTCGGCGAGGTTTCCGGCGAGATGACCAGCGGTGATCGTACCCTCGTGGATCGGGATGAGCACATCCCCCGCTTCCTCGAGGGCGGCCGCCCTGGCCTCGACGACCACGGTGGCGCGGGCGACGAGGTCGCCGTCGAGCTCACGGGCGCCGGGCTCGTGCGAGCCGACCGCGACGACGGTGACGCCGTCGCGGGCGAGCTTACCCGGGAACAACGGCTCCCTGGCCGTCGTGCAGCACACCACGATGTCGGCCGCTGCCACTGCTTCCCGAGACCCGGCGCGCGCGGTCAGGCCGAGCGCCCGGCAGCGGCCGGCCAGCGCCTCCGCGCGGCCCGGGTCGCGCCCGATCACCGTCACGTCCGCCACGGGCCGCACCTCCCGCAGCGCCAGCACGTGCCCCCACGCCTGCGGCCCGCTCCCGAACACCACCAGCCGCCGGGCCTCCCCGGAAGCCAGGTGGCTGACGGCCAGGGCGGAGACGGCGGGGGTGCGGAGCGAGGTGAGCGCGATCCCGTCCAGGGCCGCGAGCGGGGTCAGGGTCTCGCCGTCGAACAGCAGGTACGTCCCCTGGATCCGGGGCAGCCCCCGATCGGGGTTGGCCGGCGCGATGGTGACGGCCTTCACCCCCGCGTACCGCCCGGCCGCGGCGGGCATGAGCAGGAGCTGTCCGGCGGGCACGTCCACGATCGGCCGCTGCGGCGTGGCCTCGGGATCGAGCCCCGCCCGGAGCGCGTCCTCCAGGATCCGCACGGCCCGTCCCATGGGCACCAGCCGCTCCAGCGTCGCGGCGTCGAGATACGGCAACCCGGTCATCGCAGTGCGAACCCCATTCCTAACGGCAAACCGGTCATCGCAGTGTGAACCCCAGTCCCAGCGGGTCGTCGGGATCGAGCTCGAAGGCGTGCCGTCCGGTCCGGTACGCCATGCCCTCGATCTCCGGCACGACCCCCTGGTCCAGGACCTCGGCCACCCGCGCGCGGAAGGTGCTCCCGACGATGCTGTCGTGGATCAGCGGCCCGCGCAGCCCCGCGTCGTGCAGCAGCGCCAGCCGGGCCGCCGTGCCGGAGCCGCACGGCGAGCGGTCCACCTCCCCGTCGGCGAACACCGTCACGTTCCGCTGGTGGGCCACGCCGTCCATGTCCGGCAGCTCGTCGTAGAAGATCACGCCGTAGACGCCGGACAGCCGGTCGTCTGACGGGTGCCGGGTGGCCGGGTGGCCGACCAGGTCGGCCTTGATCCGGCGGGCGTGGCCGATGAGCGCCGTCAGGTGCCCGGGCTCCACGGACAGGCCCAGCGCCCGGGCGGGCACGGACACGTAGATGGCGCCGCCGTACGAGACGTCGACCTTCGTCCCGCCGGCCGCCACGTCACGTGCCAGCACGTACGACGGCACGCTGACGAACGTCACCCCGCGTACCCGCCCACCGGAGCAGCGCACCCGCGCCGTGACGCGCCCGGACGGCACGTCGACGACCACGTCCGTCTCCCCGTCGGGATCCGCCGCGACCAGCCCCTCGTGCACGGCGTAGGCACCCAGCGCGATGGTGCCGTGGCCGCAGGCGGTGGAGAAGCCGTCCTTGTGCCAGAACAGCGCCCCGAACAGGGCCCCGGGGTCGTCCGGCGGGACGAGGAAGCAGCCGTACATGTCGGCGTGCCCGCGCGGCTCGTGGCACAGCAGCCGCCGCACGTCGTCGAACTCGGGCTCCGCCATGGCGGCGGCCCGCCGGGAGAGCACGTCGGCCCCCGGGACCTCGGGCACGCCGCCGGTGACGATCCTGAACGGCTCGCCGCCCGTGTGATAGTCGACTGTCGAAATCATGGTTCCGGCTTCGCCGAAACCATGATCAAGATGCTGCGTTGATTGGTTCATTCGCTCCGCTCGCTCACAACTCGAATCCGGCGGGGAACGGGTCGCGCGGGTCGAGGAAGTACTGGGCGGTGCCGGTGATCCAGGCCCGGCCGGTGATGGACGGGAGGACGGCCGGCGCGCCGCCCACGGTGGTCTCCTCCAGGACCCTGCCGATGAACCGGGTCTCGATGAACGACTCGTTCACGAAGTCCTGGCCGACCGGCAGCTCCCCGCGGGCGTGCAGCTGCGCCATGCGGGCGCTGGTGCCGGTGCCGCACGGCGAGCGGTCGAACCAGCCCGGGTGGATGGCCATGGCGTGCCGGGAGTGGTGGGCGTCGGAGCCGGGTGCGGCGAAGTAGACGTGGTGACAGCCGCGGATGCGGTCGTCCTCGCGGTGCACGGGCTCGTCGGCGGCGTTGATGGCCTCCATGGTGGCCAGGCCGGCGGCGAGGATCTCGTTCTTGGCCCTGCGGTCGAAGGGCAGGCCGTAGGAGTCGAGGTCGACGATGGCGTAGAAGTTGCCGCCGTACGCCAGGTCGTACGGGATCTCCCCGAAGCCGGGCACCTTCACGACGGCGTCGAGCCGGTCGCAGTAGGAGGGCACGTTGCGCAGCGTCACCGACATGGCCTGACCGTCCTCGACGGCCACGTCCACCTCGACGAGCCCGGCGGGCACCTCCAGGCGCACGGTGGTGACCGGTTCGACGACCTCCACCATGCCGGTCTCGACGAGCACGGTGGCCACGCCGATGGTGCCGTGCCCGCACATCGGCAGCAGCCCTGACACCTCGATGAACAGCACGCCGTAGTCGGCGTCCGGCCTGGTGGGCGGCTGCAGGATGGCGCCGCTCATGGCGGAGTGGCCGCGCGGCTCGGTCATCAGCAGGGTGCGGATGTGGTCGAGGTTGTCGCGGAAGTAGACGCGCCGCTCGGCCATGCCGGCGCCGGGGATCACGCCGATCCCGCCGGTGATGACGCGGGTCGGCATGCCCTCGGTGTGGGAGTCGACGGCGTGGAAAACGCGCTTTGTCCTCATCGCAGCCCTTCTGCCAGTGCCTTCTCGGTCGCCGCTCGCACGATAGCGGCCTGCTCGTCCGTCAGCGGCTGCCTGGGCTGCCTGCACGGCCCGCCGTGGCGGCCCGCGATGTCCATGGACAGCTTGATGGCCTGGACGAACTCGGTCTTCGAGTCCCAGCGCAGCAGCGGGTGCAGGGTCCGGTAAAGGGGCAGCGCCGTCTCCAGGTCTCCGGCGACCGCCGCGCGGTAGAGCGCGACGTTGGAGGAGGGCAGCGCGTTGGGGTAGCCGGCGACCCAGCCCACCGCACCGGCGACGGCGAGTTCCAGCAGCACGTCGTCGGAGCCGACCAGCAGGTCCAGCTCGGGAGCCAGCTCGGCGATCTCGTACGCCCTGCGCACGTCCCCGCTGAACTCCTTGACCGCCACGATCAGCCCCTCCTCGTGCAGCTTGGCCAGCAGCGCGGGGGTCAGGTCGACCTTGGTGTCGTACGGGTTGTTGTAGGCCACGATCGGCACGCCCGCCTTGGCGACCTCACGGTAGTGCTCGACGACGGCCCGCTCGTCGGCGCGGAAGGAGTTGGGCGGCAGCAGGAGCACCGAGCCGCAGCCCGCCTCGCCCGCCTGCTCGGCCCAGCGGCGCGACTCGGCGGCGCCGTACGCGCCCGCTCCGGCCATCACGTTGCGGCCGCCGACGGCCTTGACGGCGGTCTCGATCACCTTGGCGCGCTCGTCCGGGCTGAGCGTCTGGTACTCGCCCAGCGATCCGTTCGGCACGACGCCGTCGCAGCCGTTCTCCACCAGCCAGCGGCAGTGCTCGGCGTAGGCGTCGAAATCGACGGACAGGTCGTCGCGCAGGGGCAGCGCTGTGGCGACCATGACGCCGTGCCAGGCCTTGCTGCGGTTCTCCATCGGGAAGTCCTCCATGTCAGGGGGGTTCATTGAACGGTGGGGTCGTCTGTGAGGTCGGCGAGTGCGCCGAGGGTGACGGGCTGGGCGATGGGGCGGCGGGGCGGCTGCGGCGGCTCACCCGCCAGGCAGGAGACGGCGTAGCCGCAGATGCGGCCCTGGCACCAGCCCATGCCGGGCCTGGCCAGCAGCTTGATCGAGCGCGCGTCGGTGGCGCCGAGGCTCTGCGCCTCGCGCACCCGCGCCAGCGGCACCTCCTCGCACCGGCAGACCAGCGTGTCGTCACGCAGCCAGCTCTGCCAGCCGGGTTGGACGGGGTAGGCGCGCTGCAGCGCCTCACCGAACGCCCGCCACCGCTCCCGCCGCCGCAGCAGCACCCCGGCCACGGCCCCGGCACCCGCCTCGCCGCCGTGGGCGCGCCAGTCGGCGGCGATCACCTGCCCCGCGATGCGCCCCTCCAGTTCGGACAGGCGCCAGCCCCCGACGCCCGTGGGCTCGCCCGCCGCCCAGACCCCGGCGACACTCGTGCGCTGGCCGGCGTCCACGGCCAGCACCGGGCTGCCGTCCACGTCGTGCCTGGTCGCGCAGCCGAGCTGGACGCCCAGGTCGATCTGCGGGACGAACCCGTAGCCGACGGCCACCGTGTCGCACTCGAGGACGCGGGTGGCGAGAACGTTCCAGTCCTTGTCGAGGCGGGCCACGGTGACGGCCTCCACCTCGCGCTCGCCGTGCGCCGCCACGACCGCCCGGCGCGTCCGGTACGGCACCCGGTGCCGTACGAGGTCCGCCGCGTACCCGGCGGCCTCACCGGCCTTGCCCAGGGCCAGCAGCGGATGCCTGGCCAGGCCGAGGCCGCCGTTGGCCTCGAACACCCCGAGCACCCGAGCCCCTGCCCCCGCCAGCCCGGAGGCCACGGGAAGCAGGAACGGCCCGGTGCCGGCGACCACGATCCGCCTGCCGGCGACGACGTCGTTGCCCTTGAGCAGCGCCTGCGCGCCGCCGGCCGTGAGCACGCCGGGCAGGTCCCACCCGGGGAACGGCAGCGGCCTGTCGTGCGCGCCGGTCGCGATCAGCACCCGCCGCGCCGCCACCGGGAGCGCCGTACGGTCAGGAGCCGTGCAGTGCACGGTCAGATCGCCGTCCGGCCCGCGGGTGAGGCTCCAGACCTGGTGCCGCAGCAGCAGGTCGGCGCGGGAGTCGAGGGCGCGGGCCAGCCGCAGGAACCGATCGAGCCCGGGCGCGGGCCGCGGGTCGGCGGAGTGGCGGAAGTACTGGCCGCCGAGCCGCATGGCGGAGTCCACGAGCGCCACCCGCAGACCGGCCTGCGCCGCCGTGAGCGCGCCCGCCACCCCGGCGGGCCCGCCCCCGATCACCACCAGGTCGTACGTCATGACGTGGTCACCTCGTCACCGGGCGCGGCCTCCACCAGGCAGGCCCGCTCGGGAGCCCGCCCGTTGACCGAGATGAGGCAGTCGAAGCAGACCCCGATCCCGCAGAACAGCCCGCGTGGCCGCCCGCCGAAGCGCGTGCTGCGCCACGAGCGCACGCCTGCGGCGTGCAGCGCGGCCCCGATCGTCTGGCCGGGGGTCACGGGGACAGGACGCCCGTCGATCGTGATGTGGAACGTCAAGGGGAGTCCTCCGAGAAGCGATCCGGCCGGAAGGGCCGCAGGTCCACGTCGGTCTCGGAGCCGGTGAGCACCTGCGCGAGCAGGTGACCGGTCGCCGGGGCCAGCCCGATGCCCGCGCCCTCGTGCCCGCACGCGTGGTACAGCCCGGGCACCCGCGGATCGGCGCCGATGACGGGCAGGTGGTCGGGGCAGTACGGCCGGAACCCGCAGTACGACCTGATGGCGCGCACGTCGCGCAGCGCGGGGAACAGCGCCACCGCCTGCGCGGCCAGCCGGGCCAGCACCGGCACCGACATGGTCCGGTCGAAGCCGACCCGCTCCCTGCTGGCCCCGATGAGCACGGTCCCCGAGGGCGTGGCCTCCACGACGGCCGACGTCTCCAGGCCCTCCGAGTCGCTGGCCACGTTCGTGACGTAGGCGGCGGTGTAAACCTTGTGCCTGATCAGCAGCTCCGCAAGCGGCTCCGTGACCAGGATGAACCCGCGCCTGGGCAGGATCGGCAGGTCGACGCCCGCCAGCGCGGCCACCTCGCCGCCCCATGTGCCCGCGGCGTTGATCACCGCGTCGCCGAGCACGTCGCCCTGCGAGGTGCGCACGCCCGTGATCCGGTCTCCTTCGCGGATGAACCCGGTCACCGCGGCCCCGAGGCGCAGCCGGAGCGTGCCCCGGCCGAAGCTCTCCGCGCCGTGGCTCAGCAGCCGCGCGGCGGCCAGCATGGGCTGCACCTGCGCGTCCTGCGGGTAGAACACCCCGCCCGCCAGGCCGTCGGCGAGGTGCGGCTCGTAGTCGCGCAGGGAGTCGGCGGGCACCAGGGAGTGCTCCACCTCCTGCTTGGCGGCCAGCCCGGCGAGCTGCCGCTGGACCTCGCCGGTCTCGGCGACGACCAGCCCGCCCTTGGCCTCGAACTCGAAGCCGCCGTGGCCGGCCAGCTCGCGCCACAACCGGTTCGAGAGCACGGCGAGCTCCAGCTCGGGCCCCGGCTCCTTGTCGGACACCAGGATGTTGCCCTCACCCGAGCCGGTAGTGCCACCGGCGACCGGGCCGCGATCGACCACGGTCACGTCGAGGCCCGCGCGCGCGGCGTAATAGGCGCAGGCGGCGCCCACCACTCCGGCGCCGACCACGATGACGTCGGACATCCCTACCTCCCTTCTGTAATATGTCACATACCCTCGCGCTTGAGAAGTCCACCGGTCATCCCATGGAGAAGGCCCCGCCGCGCGCCGGGCTTCGCGCTCACCGAGCGGGCGTTCCGGACGCCGGGCGACCGGTGGCGGGACCGGCCTGCCCGGCCCGTACCATCGATGACGTGAAGCTACCCACCGACCACCCCAATCCTCTCGTGCGCCGCCTGCTGTCCTTCTGGGCGCCCACAACGGGGACGATGCGGGGCTGGGCGCTGGCGTCCGTGGTGGTCAACGCGGGCATCGCGGTGACGGGCGCGGGCGTGCGCGTCACCGAGTCGGGGCTCGGCTGCCCGACGTGGCCCAGGTGCACACCGGACAGCTTCGTCCCGGTCGCGCACCCCGAGACCGACATGCTCAACATGCTCGTCGAGTTCGGCAACAGGCTGCTGACGTTCCTGGTGCTGGCGGTGGGGGTCGCGTGCGTGATCGTGGCGCTGCGCCTGACGCCGCGCAGGCGCTCGCTGGTGCTGCTGGCGTGGCTGCAGCCGGCGGGCGTGCTGGCCCAGGCGCTGTGGGGCGGGCTGGTGGTCAGCACGATGCTCAACCCGTTCACGGTGGGCATGCACTTCCTCATCTCCACCGGCCTGATCGCGGCCTGCTGGATGCTGTACGCGCGCGCCGGCGAGGGCGACGGCCCGGTCCGGCGGGTGACCCACCGCGACATCCGCAGGCTCGGCCACGCGCTGCTGGCCGCCGTGTTCGTGCTGCTGGTGGTCGGGGTCGCGGTGAGCGGCACGGGCCCGCACTCGGGCGACGAGAGGGCCTCCCGCTTCGATCTCGACATCGAGGCCGTGGCGCGGCTGCACGCCGACGTCGTCTACATCGTGGTGGGGCTGACGTTCGCGCTGCTGTTCGCCCTGCACGTGAGCCACGCGGAGCGGCCCGCCAGGCGGGCGGCGCTGGTGCTGCTCGCCGTGGAGCTGGGCCAGGGCGCGATCGGCTACACGCAGTACTTCCTCGCCGTACCCGCCGCGCTGGTCCTGCTGCACGTGCTCGGCTCCACGCTGGTCTGGATCGCCGCGCTCAGGGTGGTCACCTCGCTGCGCACCCGGGAGCCGCTGCCTGACCACTCCCCCACCGGAGTACCCGCCGCCGTCTGAGCGGTTGTGCCAGGGTATGGGGAGATAAGTCGGCCACTCCCCCACCCCTGGAGGGTGCGATTTGCTGCTGAATGTCCGCCCCACTCGGAAGGGGCTGCGCCGCGCGTACCAGGGGCTGGTGCTGGTCAGCGTGCTCGCCCTGGCCCCCATGACGTGGGCCTGGCTCAGCAGCTCAGCGCATCGGGAGTTGGCCGAGAGCGACGGCTGGCTCGCCCGCGTCCCCCCGGCGCAGGCCGCTCTGGTGCTGGGCGCGGGCCTGTACGGGAATCAGCCCACGGCGATGCTGGCCCGCAGGCTCGACATCGCCGCCGAGCTCTACCGGGCCGGCAAGGTGCGGGCGCTGCTGCTGTCGGGCGACAACAGCCGCAAGGAGTACGACGAGCCCACGGCCATGCGCGACTACCTGCGCGGCAAGGGCGTGCCCGACCAGGTGATGGTGCTGGACTACGCCGGGTTCGACACCTGGGACTCGTGCGTGCGGGCGCGCAAGGTGTTCGGGGCCCGGCAGGTGACCGTGGTGACGCAGGAGTTCCACCTGCCCAGGGCCGTGACGCTCTGCCGTACGGCCGGGCTGGAGGCGTTCGGGGTGGGTGACGACTCGACCAGGCAGTTCGCCGCGACCACGTACGTCTACGCCACCCGTGAGCTGTTCGCCACCGCCAAGGCGTTCGCCGACGCGATGATCCTGCACTCCGACCCGGTCTATCCGGGGCCGCGCGAGGTCTCCCTGGACCGGATCCTCGCTCAGCCGGGCGCGCCGGGGGCATAGCCCGGCGGCGGGGTGCCTCTCGCGATCGATCTGGTGTGCGCCGCCGGGACGGGGAAGTCGGCGCGGGCGGTGCTCATGCACTCCAGCAGTGCCCGCTGCTCCTCGTGGAAGGTCTGCTCGTCCACCATGTGTCGGGCCGCCCGCTCGTGCAGCAGGCCCAGCTCGGTGGCGGCCAGCTGGTAGTCGCGCATCGCGCGCAGCCCGCGCTTGCCGCCGTGGGCCTTGGCCCACTGCCGGGCCTGCCGCCTCCTGGAGAACGTCGACAGCATGTAGATGTCGGCCTGGCCGACCAGCTTGGTCGGCTCGTACGGCGGCAGATAGCGCTGGATGAGGGCCACGATGCGGCGCCGGTCCCTGAACACCACGCCGATGAGCACGATCAGCACGACCAGCAGGGTGAGATAGGCCACCACGAGCCCGGGGAAGCCGCCGTAGGAGGCCAGGCCGTTCCACAGGCCGTGCAGGATCATCGCGCCCGACCAGCCCGCCAGGATGTAGAAGACCCGCTCGGGGCCCTCGCGCTGGGCGGCGTAGGCCACGGCGACGCCGATCATGGAGCTGAACAGCGGGTGCGCGAGCGGCGACAGGATGCCGCGCAGCACCACGGTGACCGCCAGCCCCTTGACGCCGGAGGTGGAGAGCGCGGCGATGTAGTAGCTGACGTTCTCGCTCATGGCGAAGCCGAGCCCGACCATGCTGGCGTAGATGATCCCGTCGGTCGGCCCGTCGAGCTCGGCCCTGCGGAACCTCAGCAGACCCAGCAGCACCAGCCCCTTCATCGTCTCCTCCACCACGGGCGCGCCGAAGGTGGCCGCGATGTTGCGGGCACTGGCCTCCGACAGCTTGGCGGCGTCGATGATGTAGTGCAGGTTGAGCGAGTTGATCAGTCCGGCGGCCAGCACCGCGATGCCCGCGCCCCAGGCGAAGGCGAAGATCAGGTTGCTGCGCGGCTCAGGCTCCATGCGGTCGAGCGCCAGCACCGCCGCGAGCAGCATCGGCACCGGCGCGAGCGCCAGCGCGAGCCCGATGAAGAACTGCACCGGGGTGCGGTCGAACAGGTCGTACGAGAACGAGACCAGAGCGCAGATGCCGGTGAGGACCAGCCCGATGATCAACGCGGATGACGGGCGGTCCTTCAACACCCAGCGTGGATCACGGGTCGCCATACGGTGACTTTAACGGATCAGAGTGGAGGGGTCTGTGCCGGTCAAGACAGCGTCTTCGGCTCTCTGTGTTTACATCAGTAAAACGGACATCAGCGTGGCCTCGTCGCTTGCCGGCCGAGGCCAGGATGCGATCCGGTGGAAGCCGATGCCGCGCCCGTCCGGCAAGCCGGGCAGACCGTAGTTGAGAGCCGCGTTGTCGGGGCCTGACTCCGCATTCCTGGAGGGAGTGCGGCTCTTGGGCCACCGCCCCGCCGGACGCTTTCCCGTTGGTGCGGACACCAATGGGGGCGGGGACCGGACGCCAGTCAGGCACCCGGCTGTGACTGAACATTACCATCTGATTACTTGCAGTCGCAGCCGATCGGTCCAGAAAGCCAATAACAGTTCTTCGGGCAACTACAGGTTCACGTAGCGAGCGCCGGCAACGGTTCATACCCTCACCGCCCGGGCACGGCGAAGGTCACGCCAGCAGCGGGTCGATCGCGACGGCCAGGAACAGCAGCGCCAGGTAGGCGTTGGACCAGTGGAAGAAGCGCATGGGGCGCAGGTCGACGCCGCTCTTGCCGGCGTTGAGCCGGGCCAGCAGGCGGTGGACCTCCCACAGGCACATGGCGCCCAGCACGGCGGCCACGAGGGGGTAGAAGAGCGTGGTGCCGGCCACCGGCCACAGCGCCAGCGAGCAGAGCACGGTCGCCCACGTGTAGGCGATCGACTCCAGGATCACCCGCCGCTCGGTGGCCACGACGGGGAGCATGGGCACCTTGGCCGCCGCGTAGTCCTCCTTGTAGCGCATGGCCAGCGTCCACGTGTGCGGCGGCGTCCAGAAGAACACCACGCCGAACAGCACCAGCGGCGCCCAGTCGAGCCGGTCGGTGATGCCCGCCCAGCCGATCATCACCGGCATGCAGCCCGCGATGCCGCCCCACACGATGTTCTGGGCCGTGCGGCGCTTCAGGATCATCGAGTAGACCAGCACGTAGAACAGGATCGCCCCGGTGGACAGCAGCGCGGCCAGCCCGTTGGCGGTCATCCACAGGCCTGCCGTGGACAGCACGCCGAGCACGATTCCGAAGATCAGCGCGCCGCGCGGCGAGACCTGGTGCCTGGCCAGCGGCCTGCGGCGGGTGCGGCGCATCTTCTGGTCGATGTCGCGGTCCACGTAGCAGTTGAGCGCGTTGGCGCTGCCCGCCGATAGGGTGCCGAACACCATGACCGAGATCGACGTCCACAGCGGCGGCAGGCCGCCCGCGGCCAGGAACATCACCGGCAGTGTCGTGATCAGCAGCAGCTCGATGATCCGCGGCTTGGTGAGCGCGATGTAGGCCTTTACGATCATGGCGATCGAGCGCGGCCCCTCCACCTGCGGAGATCGGGCCGTCGCCTGCCTGTTGGTCAGCACCGTCAAGGCGCTTCCAGCCTGTGCGGAGTCAACGCGTAACCTCTGAATAGAGCGGATCCATGGGTAGGCGCCGTGGCGCCCCTGCGAACAAACAAACTGTAGTCGCAGGGTCGGCCGGTCCGGCCAATGGGGGGCTTGCGCCGTACATGGACGCGTGCGGGTGGAAGGGGAATCGATCGCCGACTCCACTCGGTTAGGGTCCCGTATGGGCGGGATAGCCAACACCAATGACAACTAGATTCCGGAGACCGAGCAGTTGAGCACCGAACTCGTGCCAGCCCTTGAATGGACCGACCTGGACAAGCAGGCGGTCGATGTCGTTCGAGCCCTGGCGATGGACGCAGTCGAGAAGGCGGGCTCGGGTCACCCCGGCACCGCCATGAGCCTGGCCCCCGCCGCATACTTGCTGTTCCAGCGTGTGTTGCGTCACGATCCGACCGATCCCAACTGGCTCGGGCGCGACCGGTTCGTGCTGTCGTGCGGCCACTCGAGCCTGACCCTCTACATCCAGCTCTACCTTTCCGGCTACGGCCTCACGCTCGACGACCTGCGGCGGCTGCGCCAGTGGGACAGCCTGACGCCCGCCCACCCGGAGCACGGCCACACCGCGGGCGTGGAGACCACGACCGGCCCGCTCGGCCAGGGCATCGGCAACGCCGTCGGCATGGCGATGGCCGCCCGCCGCGAGCGCGGCCTGTTCGACCCCGACGCCGAGCTCGGCGCCTCGCCGTTCGACCACCACATCTGGTGCTTCGTCAGCGACGGCGACATCGAGGAGGGCATCAGCCACGAGGCCAGCTCGATCGCCGGCCACCAGAAGCTGGGCAACCTCATCGTCGTCTGGGACGACAACCACATCTCCATCGAGGACGACACCCTCATCGCCAAGTCGGAGGACGTCGTCGCCCGCTACGAGGCGTACGGCTGGCACACCCAGAGCGTCGACTGGACCACCACCGGCGAGTACGAGGAGGACGTCCAGGCCCTCTACGACGCGCTGCAGGCGGCCAAGGCGGAGACCGACCGGCCGTCGTTCATCCGGCTGCGCACGATCATCGGCTGGCCGGCCCCCAACAAGCAGAACACCGGCAAGATCCACGGCTCGGCCCTGGGTGAGGCGGAGGTCGCCGCCACCAAGCAGGTCATGGGCATGGACCCGGCCAAGACGTTCGACGTGCCCGCCGGGGTGCTGGAGCACGCCCGCGGCATCGCCCAGCGCGGCCGCACCGAGCACGCCGAGTGGGAGAAGTCCTACGCCGAGTGGCGCCTGGCCAACCCCGAGCGGGCCGCGGAGCTCGACCGCATCTCCGAGCGCGAGCTGCCCAACGGCTGGGCCAAGGCGCTGCCGTCGTTCGAGGCCGGCACGTCGACCTCGACCCGCAAGGCCTCCGGCGAGGTGCTGAGCGCGCTGGCGCCGGTGCTGCCCGAGCTGTGGGGCGGCTCGGCCGACCTGGCCGAGTCCAACAACACCACGATGAAGGGCGAGCCGTCCTTCATCCCCGAGGAGTTCCAGACCAAGGAGTTCCCGGGCAACCGCTACGGCCGCACGCTGCACTTCGGCATCCGCGAGCACGCCATGGGCGCCATTCTCAACGGCATCGCCCTGCACGGCGGCACCCGCCCGTACGGCGGCACGTTCCTGGTCTTCTCCGACTACATGCGTCCCTCGGTACGCCTGGCCGCGCTGATGAAGCTGCCGGTCACGTACGTCTGGACGCACGACTCCATCGGCCTCGGCGAGGACGGCCCGACCCACCAGCCGATCGAGCACCTGTGGTCGCTGCGCGCGATCCCCGGCCTCGACGTGGTCCGCCCGGCCGACGCCAACGAGACCGCCTACGCCTGGAAGACCGTGCTCAAGCACACCGACCGGCCCGCCGCGCTCGCGCTGACCAGGCAGAACGTGCCGGTCCTCGAGGGCACCAGCGCCGAGGGCGTGGCCCACGGCGGCTACGTGCTGCGTGAGGCGTCCGACGGCCAGCCCAAGGTCATCCTCATCGCGACCGGCAGCGAGGTGGAGATCGCGCTGGATGGCCGCGACCTGCTGGAGGCCAAGGGCATCCCGACCAGGGTCGTGTCGATGCCGTGTGTCGAATGGTTCAAGGGGCAGGACATCGCATATAGGCAGACGGTCCTGCCTTCCTCGGTCCGGGCTCGCGTCGCGGTCGAGGCGGGCATCGCGCTCGGCTGGCACGAGTTCGTCGGCGAATGCGGCGAGATAGTCGGCCTCGAACACTTCGGTGCTTCGGCCCCGTACAAGACTCTGTATGAGTTGTTCGGGCTGACCGCGGAGCGCGTGGCGGCCGCGGCACATGCGAGCCTGGCCAAGCTGGGGCAGGAAAAGGGCGAGACGACGGGAAACTGAAGGAAGATGAGCGAGAACCTCAAGAAGCTGTCCGGCCAGGGCGTTGCCATCTGGCTCGACGACATCAGCCGTGAGCGGCTGCGCAGCGGCAACCTCGAGCAGCTGATCCGCGAGAAGAACGTCGTCGGGGTCACGTCCAACCCGACGATCTTCGCCAACGCGCTCAGCAAGGGCGACGCGTACGACGGCCAACTGCACGACCTGGCCGTACGCGGCGTGGACATCGGCGAAGCCGTGCGCGCCATCACCACCTACGACATCCGCTGGGCGGCCGACGTGCTGCGTCCGGTCTACGACGCCACCGGCGGCGTGGACGGCCGCGTGTCGCTGGAGGTGGACCCGCGCCTGGCCCGCGAGAGCGAGAAGACCGTGGCCGAGGCCCGGGCGCTGTGGTGGATGGTGGACCGGCCCAACCTGTTCATCAAGATCCCGGCGACGGTCGAGGGCCTGCCCGCGATCACGCAGGCGCTCTCGGAGGGCATCAGCGTCAACGTCACGCTGATCTTCTCCCTCGAGCGCTACCGCGCGGTCATGGACGCCTGGCTGGCCGGCCTCGAGGCGGCGCAGGCCAAGGGGCTCGACCTGGGCTCGATCGAGTCGGTGGCCTCGTTCTTCGTCAGCCGGGTCGACACCGAGATCGACAAGCGGCTCGACAAGCTGGGCAAGCCGGAGCTGAAGGGCAAGGCGGGCATCGCCAACGCGCGCCTGGCGTACGCGGCGTACGAGGACGTGATGAACTCCGAGCGCTGGCAGCGCCTGCGCGCGGCGGGCGCCAAGCCGCAGCGGCCGCTGTGGGCCTCGACCGGCGTGAAGAACCCCGAGTACTCCGACACCATGTACGTCGACCAGCTCGTCGCCCCCGGCACCGTCAACACGATGCCGGAGAAGACGCTCGACGCGACGGCCGACCACGCCAACGTCACCGGCGACACCGTCCGCCCGTTCTACGAGCAGGCCTGGAACACCATGGCCGCGCTCAAGGAGGCCGGCATCGACTACGACGACGTGGTGAAGGTGCTGGAGGACGAGGGCGTCGAGAAGTTCGAGGCGTCCTGGAACGAGCTGCTCGAGAGCGTCACCAAGAACCTGGTCCCGTGATGGAAGTGACCTACCGCGAGGAGGGGGTGGCCTCGGCCGCCGCCTCCGTCGCGGGGCGTCTCGTCGCCGACGGCGTGCCCGCGCGGCTCGCCGGCGGCGACCCCACGCTGTGGGGTGAGGACGCCGGGGCGGAGGCGGCTGTCAGGCTCGGCTGGCTGACGCTGCCCCGCTCTTCTCGCGAGCTGCTGCCCCGGCTGGGCGGGCTCGTCGAGCGGGCCCGCGCTGCGGGCCTGACCAACGTGGTGCTGACCGGGATGGGCGGCTCGTCGCTGGCGGCGGAGGTCATCTGCGCCACCGTCGACGTGCCGCTCACCGTGCTGGACACGACCGATCCCGGGCAGGTGCGCCGCGCGCTGTCCGACCGGCTCGACGCCACGGTCGTGGTCGTGGCCAGCAAGAGCGGCTCGACCGTGGAGACCGACTGCCATCTGCGGATCTACGAGGAGTTGTTCGCGGACGCGGGCATCGCGCCCGCGGACCGCGTCGTGGTCGTCACCGACCCGGGCTCGCCGCTGGAGAAGCGGGCCGCCGACGGCGGCTTCGAGCTGGTGCTCGCCCAGCCCGACGTGGGCGGGCGCTACGCGGCGCTGTCGGCGTTCGGGCTGGTGCCGAGCGCGCTGGCAGGGGCCGACGTGGAGCGGCTGCTCGACGACGCCCAGGAGGTGCTGCCGCTGCTGTCGCGCGACACCGGCAACCCAGGCCTCGACCTGGGAGCCGCGCTCGGCGGCGCGGCGCTGGCCGGGCGCGACAAGCTGCTGCTCGAGGACCAGCTGTCGGCCATCACGGGGCTGCCCGACTGGATCGAGCAGCTCGTCGCCGAGTCCACCGGCAAGCAGGGCAGGGGGATCCTGCCCGTCGTGGGCGCCGACCCCAACGAGTCCGGCGACGAGCTGGTCGTCGCCATCGAGACCGACCTCGGGGACGTGCGCGTGGACGGGCCGCTGGGCGCGCAGTTCCTGATCTGGGAGTACGCCACCGCCGTCGCGGGGCTGCTGCTGGAGATCGACCCGTTCGACCAGCCGAACGTGGCCGAGTCCAAGGAGAACACCGCGACCCTGCTGGCGCTGCCCGACCTGCCGACCGGCGCGCCGGCGTTCGTGGACGGCCCCGTCGAGGTGTACGGGTCGTCCACCGCCAGGGACCTGCCGGGGGTGTTCGCCGAGCTGCTGCGCGCGATACCGGCCGGCGGCTACCTGGGGATCATGGCTTATCTCGACCGGCTGGCCGCGTTCGACGCCCCGGTGCCCGACGGGGCCGACTTCGAGCAGATGACCGACGCGTGGATGTGGGCCGACGCGGCCACGCTGCGTCCGCTGCTGGCGCTGCGCACCAACCGGCCGGTGACCTTCGGGTGGGGGCCGCGGTACCTCCACTCGACCGGGCAATACCACAAGGGCGGGCCCCAGAACGGGGTGTTCCTGCAGATCACCGGGGCGGTGGCCGAGGACGTGCCGGTCCCCGGCAGGCCGTACACGCTGGGGCGGCTCCAGCTCGCCCAGGCGCTCGGCGACCTGGGGGCGCTCGAGACCCGCGGGCGGCCCGCCGTACGCCTGCATTTGACCGATCGCGCGGCGGGTGTCGCGCGCTTGCTCGCAGCCGCACAGGAGGCTTGAGATGACAGACCCGGCAGCACCCGCGGAGGAGGCCGCCGCCGTCGACAGCACGTTGGCGGCCACCGTGGCCACCTCAGCCGCGGGCACCGCCACCACCGAGGAGGTGGTCGCCGCCAACCCGTTGCGTGATCCGCGTGACAAGCGGCTGCCCCGGGTGGCGGGACCTTGTGTGATGGTCTTGTTCGGCGTGACGGGTGACCTGGCCAAGCGAAAGCTGCTGCCGGCGATCTACGACCTGGGGAACCGGGGGCTGCTGCCGCCCGGCTTCTCGCTGGTCGGCTTCGCCCGGCGGGATTGGAAAGACCAGGATTTCGCCCAGTTGACGCACGACGCCGTCAAGGCGCATGCCAGAACGCCCTTCCGCGAGGAGGTCTGGAAGCAGATCCGCGAGGGCATCCATTTCGTGCCAGGTGAGTTCTCGGACGACGGGGCGTTCGACGCGCTGGCCATGGCGCTCGCCGAGATCGACGAGACCCGGGGCACGGGCGGAAACTACGCTTTCTACCTGTCGGTGCCGCCGAAGTTCTTCCCCGTGGTGGTGGAGCAGCTCAAGCGGACCGGCCTGTCCGACGCCCCCGAGGGGTCGTGGCGGCGGGTGGTCATCGAGAAGCCGTTCGGGCACGACCTGAAGTCGGCGCACGAGCTGAACGAGATCACCACCTCGGCCTTCCCGGAGAGCTCGATCTTCCGGATCGACCACTACCTGGGCAAGGAGACCGTCCAGAACATCCTGGCGCTGCGCTTCGCCAACAACCTCTACGAGCCCATCTGGAACCGCGGCTTCGTCGACCACGTCCAGATCACGATGGCCGAGGACATCGGCATCGGCGGGCGGGCCGGCTACTACGACGGCATCGGCGCGGCCCGCGACGTGATCCAGAACCACCTGCTCCAGCTGCTCGCGCTGGTCGCGATGGAGGACCCGACCTCCTTCGACGCCTCGGCGCTGCGGCGGGAGAAGGAGAAGGTGCTCAAGGCCGTGCGGCTGCCTTCCAACCTGGCTCTGAACACCGCCCGCGGCCAGTACTCCGCGGGCTGGCAGGGCGGCGAGAAGGTAGTCGGCTACCTGCAGGAGGAGGGCATCCCGCCCGAGTCCAAGACCGACACGTACGCGGCCATCAAGCTGGAGATCGCCAACCGGCGGTGGGCGGGCGTGCCGTTCTACCTGCGCGCCGGCAAGCGCCTGGGCCGCCGGGTGACCGAGGTGGCGGTGGTGTTCCAGCGCGCGCCGCACCTGCCGTTCAGCAAGACTGACACCGAGATCCTGGGGCAGAACGCCCTGGTGATCAGGGTGCAGCCGGACGAGGGCATCACCGTCAGGTTCGGCAGCAAGGTCCCCGGCACCGCCATGGAGGTCCGGGACGTCTCCATGGACTTCGCCTACGGCGAGTCGTTCCTGGAGTCCTCCCCCGAGGCGTACGAGCGGCTGCTGCTCGACGTCATGATCGGCGACCCGCCGCTCTTCCCGCACCAGCGGGAGGTGGAGCTGTCGTGGAAGATCCTCGACCCGATCGAGGAGTTCTGGGCCACGCAGGGGCAGCCGGAGCCGTACGAGGCGGGCTCGTGGGGGCCGCCGTCCGCCGACGCGATGATGGCCCGCGACGGCCGTGTCTGGAGGAGACTCTAGTGACAACGTTCATGCTGGCGGACACCACGGCCGGCAAGATCTCGGCGCAGTTCACGCACCTGCGCCACCAGATGGGCGCGCCGGCCATCGGCATGGTGCTGACGCTCGTGGTGGTCTGCGAGGAGCGCCACCAGTACGACGCGCTGCGCGCCGCCACCGAGGCGGCCCGCGAGCACCCGTCGCGCATCATCGTGGTGATCAACCGCGAGCCGGAGGAGCCCAACAGGCTCGACGCCGAGCTGCGCATCGGCGAGTCCACGCCGGGCGAGGTCGTCGTCCTGCGCCTGTACGGCGAGCTGACCCAGCACGCCGACTCCGTGGTCAGCCCGCTCCTGCTGCCCGACACGCCGGTCGTGGTGTGGTGGCCGGGCGCGGCGCCCGACGCGCCGTCCCAGGACGCGGTCGGCGCTCTCGCCCAGCGCCGGATCACGGACGCCAGGGGCTTCGACCACAGCGGCGTCAAGTCGCTGGTGACCAGGGCCAGGGGGTACGCCCCCGGCGACACCGACCTGGCGTGGTCCAGGCTGACGCCGTGGCGCAGCCTGCTGGCGGCCGCGTTCGACCAGCCGGTGGGCAAGGTGCGCAAGGGCGTCGTCGAGGCCTCCCAGGGCAACCCGAGCGCGCCGCTGCTGGCCGCCTGGCTGTCGGAGCGGCTCGGCGCCCCGATGAAGGTCGTCGACTCCACCGGCCCGGGGCTGACGGCCGTGCGGCTGCAGCTCAACGACGGCGAGCTGATCATCTCCAGGCACGATGCCCGGCTGGCCACGCTGTCGCGGCCCGGCCAGCCCGACAGGAACGTGGCCCTGGCCAGGCGGCAGACCTCGGAGCTGATGGCCGAGGAGCTGCGCAGGCTCGACAGCGACGAGATCTACGAGGCCGCGGTCAAGCGGTTCGCCCGTACGTACAAGGGGTGACCGGTGACCTCAGTGGCTGAGAGAGTAGTGCCCGTGAGCGTTCCCAACGTAGTGGTCCACCGCGACGCCGACGTCCTGGCCAAGGCGGTGGCCGCGCGGATCATCACGCGGCTGGTCGACGTGCAGTCGGCCAAGGGTTCGGCGTCGATCGTGCTCACGGGCGGCACGGTCGGCATCGCGACGCTGGCGGCCATCGCCGCCACGCCCGCCCGCGACGCCGTGGACTGGCGCCGCCTGGACATCTGGTGGGGCGACGAGCGTTTCCTGCCCTCCGGTGACAAGGAGCGCAACGAGACCGGCGCCCGCGAGGCCCTGCTCGACCGCGTGGACGTGGACCCTGAGCGGGTCCACGTCATGCGCGGCCCCGACTCGGGGATGACGGCGGAGGAGTCGGCCGAGTCCTACGCCGCCGAGCTGGCCAGGGCCGCCAGGCCCGAGGACCACGGCCCGGTGCCGAGCTTCGACGTGACGCTGCTCGGCATGGGGCCGGACGCCCACGTGGCGTCGCTGTTCCCGGGCATGCCCGCCCTGTACGACACCCGCTCGGTGGTGGCCGTGCACGGCGCGCCCAAGCCGCCGCCGACCCGCATCTCGCTGACGCTGCCCGCCATCCAGACCTCGCGCGAGGTCTGGGTCGTGGCCGCCGGCGAGGAGAAGTCGGGCGCGGTACGCCTGGCGCTGTCGGACTCGGGGCACGTCCAGGTGCCCGCGTCAGGGGCCAGGGGTCGTGCGCGCACGTTGTTCCTGCTGGACCGGGCGGCGGCCAGCAAGATCCCGCCGGAGCTGGGGCGCATCTCGTCGCCCTGACGCCCTGCCCGTCTCGCTTCTGGTGTCACCTGTCCGGCACCCGGGCGGGGCGGGCGGTGTCAGGCCCCTTGGGCCGCCAGCAGGTCGTCGATCTCCTTGAGCAGCGCCTGCTTGCGCTCCTGCGCCAGGTAGGACGCCTGGACGCCGTTCCTGGAAAGCTGCGCGAGCTCCTGCCTGCCGAAGCCGAAGGTGTGCGCGGCCACCCGGTACTCCTCCGCCAGCGTCGTGGCGAACATGGGCGGGTCGTCGCTGTTGAGCGTCACGTACAGGCCCTCCTCCAGCATCCGCGGCAGCGGGTGGTCCTCGATGCGGGCGATCTGGCCCGTACGGAGGTTGGAGGTGGGGCACACGTCCAGCGGGAGCTGGGTGTCGCGCAGGTGCGCGACCAGGCGCGGGTCGGCGAGGCAGTTGATGCCGTGGCCGATGCGCTCGGCGCCGTAACCCTCGATGACCTCCCAGATCGTCTCAGGGCCGCTCATCTCGCCGCCGTGCGGAACGCTGTGGAGGCCCGCGGCGCGGGCGGCCGAGAACGCCGAGCGGTACGCGTCACGATATTTCGGGCGCTCCTGCTCAATGCCGCCGATGCCGAAACCTACCAGCGCGGCGGGAGGTTCCTGGAGGGCGTGCTCGACCGTCACCTTGGCGGCCTCATCGCCGTACTCGCCGGGGATGTCGAAGATGTACGCCATCTCCACCCCGTGGTCGCTCAGCGAGCGGCGGGCGGCCAGGTCCAGCGCCTCGGTGACCTCACGCATGGGCATGCCGACGACGTGGTGGGCGTACGGGGTCACCTGCAGCTCCACGTAGCGGGCGCCCTGCGGGGCGAGGTCACGGGCCAGGCCGAGGACGAGGGTGGCCACGTCCTCGGGCTCGCGGACCAGGGCGTTGACGGCCCGGTACACCTGCGCGAAGTGCGGGAAGTCGCGGAAGGTGTAGAAGCGGCGCAGCTCCTCCTCCGTCGAGGGCACGGGGCCGCCGGGGTGGCGGCGGGAGAGCTCGAGGACGGTGGGGACCGAGGCCGAGCCGACCAGGTGCACGTGGAGCTCGACCTTGGGCAGCGCGTCGATGAAGGCGTCGAGGGTCATGGCGACGACGATAAGGGCCACATTTCCCGAAAAAACAGCATTAGAGGATGAATTTCACAGAGAAATGTTAGCTTCAGCGGCTTGGGCTAAACTGGTGCGCGTGACCAACGCCGAAGCGTACGATCGCGGCTTCGCCCAGCTCAGCTCCCACACCGTCGGCCCCCTCCTCGACCGGGCGTGCGCGCCCCGCCTGCTCGACGTCGGCTGCGGCACGGGCGTGGTCACCGCGGCGGCGCTCGCGTTGGGCGCCCAGGTCACCGCCGTGGACGTCAATCCGGTGATGCTGGAGCTGACCGCCCGCCGCCACCCGTACGCGACGATCCGCCAGGCCGCGCTCCCCGACCTGCCGTTCGAGGACGAGGAGTTTGACGCCATAGCGGGAAATTTCATCATCAATCACGTGCCCGACACGGCCAGGGCACTCAAGGAGCTCCACCGTGTGCTGCGCCCCGGCGGCACGCTCGCCCTGACCTGGTGGAAGTCCGACGAGATGACCGCCACGAACGTCTTCTCCGACGCCATCGCCGCCGCCGAGGTCCCCTACCAGCCCCCTGCCCGGCCGTTCACCGGCGACGACACGCCGCAACGCTTCACGGAGCTGCTGGAGGAGGCGGGCTTCCAGGGCGCAGCCGTGGAGACCCTGCGCTGGCGCCACCGGGTGGACCTCGCGGCGTGGTGGACCGACATCGTGCAGGCGAGCGGCCCCCGCTTCGCGGTGATCGCGCGCCAGCCGCCGGAGACTGTCGAGCGGATCAGGGCGCACTACCTCAGGCTGGCGGCCCCGTACGAGCGGGAGGGCTTCCCCGTGTGCGCCTATCTGGCGCACGCCACCCGCTCACCGCGCGAATCCGTCGGTCGTGAGCAGTACGCGTGAGCTGATTCGATCCAAGACGGCCTCGGGCAGGTCGGGACAGTCGTGGATCTCGACCCGCTCCAGCGCCGGAAGATCGATCAGCCCGTCCAGGTCGCGCAGCTCAGGGCAGTTGTCGACCTGTAGTGAGCGCAGGGCGGGCAGGTGCGTGAACCCGTTGAGCGTGCGCAGATGAGTGATGTTCCGAAGGCGCAGAGATTCCACTCGGGAGAGCGCGGAAGGCAGGAGCAGCTCGTCGAAATCCATCATGGAGCCGAACGTGAGCGTTCGCAGCGCGGGCAGCCGGGTCAGCGCGGACAAGTCCTTCACCGTCAGCGGCCCGAACAGCCTGACCGTCGCGATCGACGGGTGCTCCTCCAGGCCGTCCAGGCAGGTGAGCTCGTGCTCGGGCAAGAGCGAGATCTCGGCGAGGGACGGGAAACCCGACAGGAAACGCAGGCCGGGGAGGGGGCGGCGGGGAAGGGACAGGACGGCGAGGTGGGGATGGCCGGCCTGCTCCAGGCCTGTCAGCGCGGCCTCGGCGCTGAGTGTGCGCAGCGCGGGCAGTCCTTCGATGCCCGCGTGGCTGGTCGGCTGGTCGGAGTTGAGGTGCAGTTCGGTGAGGGCGTCGAGCCCGTGCAGGTCGGCCAGGGAGGTCAGCGGGAGGTCGAGGTGGAGCTCCTTGAGGCCGCCGAGCCGGGCCACCCGGCGCGGGTCCGCAAGGGAGCCGCATCCGAGGATGTCGAGCTTTTCGAGCCGGTCGTCCAGCGCGCTCAGATCCGCGAGTTCGCGGCAGTTCCAGAGGGTCAGCGAGCGCACTGCGGGGATGCCCTCCAGGGTGGAGAGCCGGTCCAGGTGATACAGGTCGAGCTCGTCAAGGCGGTGCAGGTCCGCCAGCAGGCCGAGGTCGCGGACCCGCAGCATCACCAGGTGGAGCGTGCGAAGGGCGGGCAGGCCGGCCAGGGCGGACAGATCCCGCGGCTCGGTGACCCCGCTCAGCGTCACTTCGGCGATCGACGGATGCCCTGCCAATCCCTTCAGCGAGGGCCTCGCGTGATCGTCGTGGATGCTGATCTCAGCCAGGTCCGGGAAACGGTGGACGAAGCTCAGATCCGGCAGTGGGGCGGAGGGAAGACGAAGGTTGGTCAGGCGGTGGTACGGCCCGCCGGTGTTCAGCATCTCCGAGCCTGTGCACTGGGTCAGGCAGAGCGTCTTCAGCGAGGGCAGCGCGTCGATGCCGTCGATCGAGGTGATCGGGGTGTCGGGAGAACCGACGACGAGCTCCTGGAGCGCATCGAGATCGCGGAGGCCGGTGAGCGTGCTGACCTTGGTGTAGCTGAGGTCGAGGCTCTGCAACTGAGGCAGCCCGGACAGGGGGCTCACATCGCTGAGGGACCGGCAGTGGGACAGGTCAAGATGGGAGAGCAGGGGAAAGGCGTCGGCGAATCCGTCGAGCCTCGTCACCTCGGTGCGGGACAGGTCCAGCCATCTCAGGCGGCGCATGCCCAGCAATGGGGTGAGGTCGCTGATCCGGGTGTTCAGAAGGTGGAGGGATTCGAGCCGCGTCAGGGCGGCCAGGGGCGAGAAATCGGTCACGAGCGCGGCCGAGCTGAGCTCGAGCTGGGTCAGGTGGGTGAGGCCGGCGAGCTCGGCGATGTCCTCGTAGAACACGTGGCCGCGTAGGTCCACCTTGCGCAGATTGCTCAGATGCCGAAGACCGGGAGTGAGGGAACTTCCTTTGAGCTGGAGCTCGGTGCGCCCCTCACGCACGAACGCGGGCGCGAGGAGGAACTCGGCGAACCCGTCCGGATCCGGCGTCGTCGGCCAGAACTTGAGCAGCCGTTCCGTGGGTGGTGATGCGATCTCGGCGAACTCGGCGGCCAGTTCGAGTGCCGGCCGCGAGACCGTGGGGGCGACGATGGCGAGCTCACGGATCGCTCGCCAAGCGCGCGTGGGGGTCGCCCTGGGCAGGAGGGCGCGTAAGGCCGCGAGGTTCGGTGCCGTGGAGGGGGTGGCCATGCCGCCGCACCCTACCGGTGTCCGCCGACAAGATCGGCTCTGAAGCCTGCTCTCAGCCTTTCGACCAGGCGGTCGCCAGCGGCATCAGCACCCCGTCGACCGACTCCGCGACGAACTCCGGGCCGAACGGCGGCCCGGCGAAGATCAACCGATGCCACACCAGCGCCTCCGCGACCGCGAAGAGCCGCCCGATGTCGACCGGCCCGACCAGCTCCCCGCGCTCCACGGCCCGCTCCAGCGGATCGCGTACGGCGTCGAGGTCTCTCGTGCTCAGATGCGCGCGCAGCGTGCGCGCCAGCTCCTGGTGGGACAGCAACGTCGACGACAGGCCGATGATGAGCGTGTGCTTGCGCTCCACCGTCTTGCACAGGCTCAGGAAGACGGCGGCCAGGTCGCCGCGGAGCGAGCCGGTGTCGGCGCCCTGCGGCGCGTCCATGTCGAATCGCCGGCAGATGACGTCCACCACCAGCTCCGGCTTGCCCGGCCAGCGCCGGTAGATCGTGGCCTTGCTGGCCTTGGCCCGCTTGGCGATCTGGTCGACCGACATCCGGTCGTAACCGACCTCCGACAGCAGCTCCATCGTGGCGTCGAGGATGGCCCTTTCGCGCTCGGGGTCGAGTGGAGCCACGTACACGTCCTTCTAGCTGTAGGCGATTTTTTCGAATCGTACGCCCGTCAGCTCGGCCGACACGTCCCACAGCCTTCTGGCGAGCTCTTCCGACCTGGCCGCGGCCGACGGCGTTATGATCTTGAATTTGGGGGCCACGAACTCGCCGCCATGGATGTCGGGAGAGGTCGCGGCGTAGAGAGTGGGCAGCGCGCCGGCCGCCGCCGACTTGAGGACCAGGCCCACGAGGGGCTGTAGCCGCCCCACGCTGACGATGTTCGTGGCGGTCGCGCCTGGATGGCAGGCGACGCTGGTCAAGTCCACACCGGCCTTCTCAGCGCGTCGCTGGAGCTCCAGGGCGAAGAGCAGGTTGGCGAGCTTGGAGCGCCCGTACGAGCTCATCCGGCCGTAACCGTGCTCCAGCGCGAGGTTGTCGAAGTCGATCCTGCCGCCTTTGTGCGCGTCACTGGAGACGGTCACCACGCGGGCGCCGGGAGAGGCGAGCAGGAGCGGCAGCAGCAGGCCGGTGAGCGCGTAATGGCCCAGGTGGTTGGTGCCGAACTGCATCTCGAAGCCGTCCTTGGTCTCCTGCCTGGGGATCAGGCCGATGCCCGCGTTGTTGATCAGCAGGTCGACCTTGTCCACGCCCTCGGCGAACCGCCTGACCGAGGCCAGGTCCGCCAGGTCGAGGTGGCCGTACTCGACCTGACCGCCGGGGACCGCCCGCTGGATCTCCGCGACGGCCGCGGCACCCTTCTCCGGCGAACGCGCCGCGACGACGACGCGCGCGCCGTGCCTGGCCAGCTCCAGCGCGGTGGGGAGCCCGATGCCGCTGTTGGCGCCGGTCACGATGGCGGTCTTGCCGGTCAGATCGGGCATGGAGTCAGGGGTCCAGCCAGTCATCGCCACTCCTCGGGTGCTTGAACCGCTGCGGGCCGCGAGCCGCTGGACGCGACCCACGGTGTACGAAACCGTTTCGTACACTTTAACCTAGTCGCTGACGCGCGTGGCGCTCCTCGCGCCGCGTGACTTCGAGCCGCTGTTCGGCCTCGGCGAGCCGCTTGCGGGCCTTGGCCAGCTTCCGCTCCAGCCGGGCGACCCGCTCGGCGCGTTCGTCGTGCTCCTTGAGTGCCACGTCCAGCGCCTCCTGCCACTCCTGGTGCGCGGCCTCGGCCTCCTGGCGCTCCTTGGCCTTCCTGGCCTCGGCCTCCTCGCGCTGCCTCGCCTCCTCCTCCTGTTCTTCCGGTGGCTTGCGCCTGGCGGGCCGTTCCCGGGGGATGGGGGCGGGGGCGAAGCCGCTGTAGTTGAGGGGCTTGGCCAGACGGCCGTCGCGCACCTGCGCGGCCGCGTCGGCATCCACGACGGCGGCCTCCAGTGTCTGGTCCAGCTCGGCCGCCGCCGCGGGCGACAGGCCGCCGTCCTGCCGCGCCAGCCGGCCCACCTTGGCCGTCACGTCGCCGCGGCGCCGGGTCAGCTCGGCCAGCGCGTCGGGGTCCTGCTCCTGCCAGGCGGCACGCAGCCGCTCCCCCACCTCGAGCAGTTCGGCCAGCTCCCCTGGATGCTCGCGGGCGAGCCGGTTCACGGCCCAGGCGGACACCGTCGGCTTGCGCAGCTTCGCGATCTCGCGCGCGAGCCGTACGTCGCCCGCTTCCTTCGCCGCACGGGCCTCGGCCTCGCGCGCAGCGGTGAACTCGGACGGCGGCAGCACATATAGCCTGCCGGCCACCTCGTCAAGATCCACACAGGACAAATACCCCACATCCGCTGGTTTGTAGCGCATAGTGGAGGCAGTGGCAGTCGAACGGAGGCCCCCGTGTTCGAACGCTTCACCGACCGTGCGCGCCGAGTCGTCGTCCTCGCCCAGGAGGAGGCGCGGATGATGAGCCACAACTACATCGGCACGGAGCACATCCTGCTCGGCCTCATCCACGAGGGCGAGGGCCTGGCCGCGCTGGTGCTCGACGGCTGCGGCGTGGAGCTCGATCACGTACGGGCCTTCGTCGAGCGCGAGGTGGGCCCCGGCACCAAGTCGCCCGGCGGGCACATCCCGTTCACGCTGCGCGCCAAGAAGGTGCTGGAGCTGTCGCTGCGCGAGGCCCTGCAGCTGCGCCACAACTACATCGGCACCGAGCACATCCTGCTCGGGTTGATCAGGGAGGGCGAGGGGCTGGCCGCCCAGGCGCTCGTGGACGCGGGCGCGGATCTGCCGGACGTACGGCAGCGCCTGCTCGAACGCGTGGGGCGCGCCTCAAAGGAGCGCCCGAGCGAGATGGTGTTCGCCGGCGGCTCGGTGCTGAGCGAGCGGCTCACGCGGATCGAGGAGAGCCTGGAACGCATCGAACGCCACCTGGGCATCCAGCCGGCCGCCGACGGGAAACCCGCCGAGAGTCCTTCAGGAGAGCCTTCCGCGAGGCCTTTCGACGAGCCGCCACCGGCCGAAGAGGGTCTGGGCTGACGGCGGCGCACCGGCCTGAACGGGGCCCCGGCGCACCGCTCCGAAGAGAGACCTAAGCCGACGCCAGCGCGCCGACCGGCAGTCTGGCCTCCATGACGCCCGGGTCCTCGGTGTAACCCAGCGTGGCGCCCAGCGAGATCAGCATCCTGCGCATCTTGGCGTTGTCGGACAGCATGGTGGCCCTGACCTCCGCGTACCCGAGGTCGCGGGCGCCCCGCACGAGCATCCTGGCCATCGCCGTGCCCAGACCGCGCCCCTGCCAGCGGTCCTCGACCAGGAAGGCCATCTCGGCGATGCCGGGGTCGGGGGTGAACATGAGGTTGGCCATCCCCACGACCTGCCCGTCATGCCCGGCGACCAGCGAATGTGCCCTGTTCCTGTCGCAGAGCCGGTCGAACATGCGCGCCGGCAGCGTCGGCATCGAGGTGAAGTAGCGGAACCTGCGCGACTCGGGCGAGCACCGGTCGTGCAGGTCGCGTACGGCCTCGCGGTAGATCGAGGTGAGCGGGCGGACTGTGACCTCCGCGCCGTCGGCGAGCTTGATCGCGCGGTCGGCCACGGCCTGCTCGGTGGCGGGCTGGGCGAGCCGGGCGAAGGAGGCCGCCCTGGCCGCCTCGGTCAGCGTGAACGGCAGCTCCGCACGGCGCAGCCGTACCGCCCTTCTGGGGGCCACGGGGACGACGAGCTGGGTCGGGTCGGGAAGATCACTCACCGCTTCACCATAGATCCACCTGGCGTCGTCGGCGCGCAGCAACTCGGCCAGGAGGTCGGGCAGCCGCCACGGCATGGAGCGCAGCCTGGAGGCCAGCAGCAGCGCCCTGGTGGGCTCGTCGGTCAGCTCGTGGGCGGTGGCGGGGACCACCTGGACCCGGCGGCCCCCGGCCGCCTCCAGCGCCTCGCGCACCGTCTCGGGGTTGGCGGGGATGTCGGCGACGAACTCGTCGACGGTGCCGTCCGCGTCGGACTGCACGCTCAGCCCGAGGATATTGCCGCCCCTGGCTGCCAGGGCCGCGGTGAGTGAGGCCAGCCGGCCGGGTCGCTCGTCCACCGTGGTGCGGATGCGCAAGAATCCCATGGCCATGAGCATGCCTGGCGGCTGTTACGCAACCGCTAACGATGTGTTTCATCGCGTATTTCATCGCAAGAAGCCACGATTTATCCCCCTTTAGCCCTCCATATCACCCCACCCCTCGCAGGTCACCGGGCCGGGCGGGAAGATGTACGGCGGGCTCGGCGTGCGCGAGCCGATCCACCGCTGAGAAAGGGAACCCATGAACATCCTCTTCCGAGGAGGCCGAGTCTTCACCCCGAAGGGCGTGCTGTCCGAGGCCGTGCTGGTGAGCGATGGCATGATCGCCGCGGTGGGCCCCGAGGGAGAGCTGGCGCGCCAGGTGCCGTCCCACGAGACGGTGGACCTGGACGGCGGCCTGCTGGTGCCGGGTTTCACGGATGCGCACATGCACCCGATCCAGGCAGGCCTCGAACGGTCGAAGTGCGATTTGTCCGAGCATTTCGGCCTTGACGCGTACATAGCCGTGATAGCCGACTACGCCGCGAAAAATCCTGGCAAAGAGTGGATCGATGGCGGCGGCTGGGACATGTCGGCGTTCCCCGGCGGCCTCCCCCACCGCGAGCAGCTCGACTTCCTCGACCGCCCCGCGTACCTCATCCAGCGTGACCACCACGCCGCCTGGGTCAACACCCGAGCCCTGCGGGAGGCCGGCATCACGAGGGACACGCCGGACCCGGCCGACGGCCGCATAGAGCGCGACGCCGCAGGCGAGCCCACCGGGGTCCTGCACGAGGGCGCGATGGACCTCGTCGGCCTGCTCACTCCCCGCCCGACCGCCCAGGACCTGGAGGACGCGCTGGCGGACGCGCAGGAGCACCTGTTCTCGCTGGGCATCACAGGCTGGCAGGACGCCATCGTGGGCTCCTACGCCGGTTCGCAGGACCAACTGCCCACCTACCTGGCCGCGGCCCGCTCAGGCAGGCTCAGGGCACGCGTGGTGGGCGCTCTGTGGTGGGACCGGACGCGCGGCCTGGACCAGGTAGAAGAGCTGGTCGAACGCCGGGCCGCCGCCGAAGGGCTCGACCGCTTCATGGCCACCTCGGTCAAGATCATGCAGGACGGCATCACCGAGAACTTCACGGCCGCCACCCTGGAGCCGTACTGCCTGTGCGGCGGCACGGGCCTGTCGTACGTGGACCCGCAGAAGCTCAAGGAGTACGTCGCCGAGCTGGACAGGCTCGGCTTCCAGGTGCACTTCCACGCCATCGGCGAGCGGGCCGTGCGCGAGGCCCTGGACAGCTTCGAGGGCACGAGCCCCGGCAACCGGCACCACATCGCCCACCTGCAGATCATCGAGCCGTCGGACGTGCCGCGCTTCGCCGCCCTGGGCGTCACCGCCAACCTGCAGCCGCTGTGGGCCACGCACCACGCCCAGATGGACGAGCTGACGCTGCCGTACCTGGGGGAGCCGCGCTCGTCGTGGCAGTACCCGTTCGCGGACCTGCTGGCGCACGGCACCCGCTTCTGCGCGGGCAGCGACTGGCCGGTCTCCGACGCCGACCCGCTCCAGGGCATGCACGTCGCGGTGAACCGCACCGAGCCGGGCGGCTCGGTGCACGCGAGCTATCCGACCGCGCAGACCCCGTTCCTGCCCGGCCAGCGCATCGACCTGGCCGCGGCCATGACCGCGTACACGGAGGGCTCGGCCTGGATCAACCGCTCCCCCGCCGGCGCCATGGAGCCGGGCCGCCCGGCCGACCTGGTGGTGCTGGACCGCGACCCGTTCGAGCTCCCGGCCGGCGACATCTGGACGACGCGGACGCGCATGACGTTCGTGGACGGCGACGCGGTCTACGAGCGCCGCTGAGCGTCCGGGGAAACGGCGAAGGGGCCTCGGGAGTCCGAGGCCCCTTCGCCGAATCCGGTCACTACCAGGGGGACTTGTTGTTACGCAGGCGCTCCAGTGCCTCCTCGAGGATCGCCTTGCCGTCCTTGTCGCTCCTGCGCTCCTTCACGTAGGCAAGATGCGTCTTGTACGGCTCGTTCTTCGGCGGGGCAGGTGGGGCCGACTCGTCCTGTCCGGCAGGAAGGCCGCAACGGGGGCAGTCCCAATTCTCGGGGACCGCCGCGTCACTGGCGAAACTGGGGCGCGTCTCGTGCATGTTGGCGCACCAGAACGAGACCCGCACTCTCGGAGCTGCCTCGCCGCGCTCGGCCTCCCCCATCGGGCCGGCTCCGACTCGACTGCCACGGATCGCGTTGCCACTACCCACGGATGAACTCCTCGCTCGATCGCCCCGCGCGCAGACACGGGGGGAGAATCACTGTCACGCGTTAACTTGTTGCTCAGGGCTTCATGAGCAAGCCGAGAGCGATGATGCAGACGAACCAGATGGTGCCCGTGATGACGGTCAGCCGGTCGAGGTTGCGCTCCACCACCGAGGAACCACCGAAGTTCGACGAGAAACCGCCGCCGAACATGTCAGACAGGCCGCCACCCTTGCCCTTGTGGAGCAGCACGAGCAGGATCATGAGACCGCTCGCCAGGATGAGGGCGATGGAGATTCCGATTTCCACGGTATGCCTGTTCCTTCAATGCTTTGTTACGCGTGACGATTCAGACTTGCCTTCTGAGGGTACGGCCTGCTGTCAAGTCGCACCCCCAGAACGACTCAGTTAGCCTGGCATACCGTAGAAACGGCAGATCTTCGCGAACTCCCCGGCGTCGATGCTGGCGCCGCCCACGAGCGCGCCGTCGACATCGGGTTGTGCCATGATCCCTGCGATATTGCCTGACTTGACCGAGCCTCCGTAAAGAATACGGACGCCGGAGGCCACTTCGGGGTCGTAGAGCTCAGCGAGTCTGACTCGCAGCGCACCACACACCTCCTGGGCGTCCTCCGGGGTGGCCACCTCGCCGGTGCCGATCGCCCACACCGGCTCGTAGGCCACCACTATCGATTTTGCCTGCTCGGCGCTGATTTTGCGCAGCGCGGCGTCGAGTTGACCGAGACTGTGCGCGATGTGGCCGCCCTCTTGACGCACCGCCAGGCCCTCTCCGACGCAGAGGATCGGGGTGAGCGAGTGGCGGTAGGCGGCCTGCACCTTGGCGTTGACCAGGTCGTCGTCCTCGCCGTGGTACTGCCGGCGCTCGGAGTGGCCCACGACCGTGTACGTGCAGCCCAGCTTGGCCAGCATGGCGCCCGAGATCTCACCGGTGTAGGCGCCCGCGTCGTACTGCGACAGGTCCTGCGCGCCGTACACGATCCTGAGCTTGTCGCCGTCGACCAGCGTCTGCACGCTGCGCAGATCGGTGAACGGCGGCAGGACGGCGACGTCGACCTTGTCGAAGTCCTTGTCGTTGAGCGCGAAGGCGAGCTTCTGGACCAGCGCGATGGCCTCGAGGTGGTTGAGGTTCATCTTCCAGTTGCCGGCGATGAGCGGCTTCCGCTGGGTCAACTCAGTCCTCCAAAGCCGCGAGTCCGGGAAGGGTCTTGCCCTCAAGATATTCGAGGCTGGCCCCGCCACCGGTGGAGATGTGCGAGAAACCGTCCTCGGGGAGCCCCAGCTTCCGTACGGCGGCCGCCGAGTCGCCGCCGCCCACCACGGTGAAGGCCCCTCCGCTGCCGGTACGGGCGATCAGCGCCTCGGCCACCGCCCTGGTGCCGCCGGAGAACGCGTCGAACTCGAACACGCCCATGGGGCCGTTCCAGAAGACGGTGCCGGCGTCGGCCAGCTTGGAGGCGAACAGCTCGCGTGTCTTGGGGCCGATGTCGAGCCCCTCGCGGTCGGCCGGGATCGCCGTGGCCTCGACCACGTCGTGCTCGGCGTCCGGCGCGAACGTGACCGCCGCCAGGATGTCGACGGGCAGCACCAGCTCGACGCCGCGCTCGGCGGCCTCGTTGAGGAAGCCGCGCACCTGGTCGAGCTGGTCCTCCTGGAGCAGCGACTTGCCGACCTCGTGGCCCTGGGCCTTGAGGAAGGTGTACGCCATGCCGCCGCCGATCAGCAGCCGGTCGACCTTGGTCAGCAGGTTGGCGATGACGCCGAGCTTGTCGGAGACCTTGGCGCCGCCCAGCACCACGGCGTAGGGCCGCTCGGGGCTCTCGGTGAGCTTCTTCAGCACCTCGACCTCGGCCACGACCAGGCCGCCCGCCGCGTGCGGCAGCAGCTTGGGCACGTCGTAGACGCTGGCGTGCTTGCGGTGCACCGCGCCGAACCCGTCACCCACGTAGAGCTCGGCCAGCCCGGCCAGCTTCTCCGCGAACGCGCCCCGCTCAGCGTCGTCCTTGGACTCCTCGCCCGGCTCGTAGCGCAGGTTCTCCAGCAGCGCCACCTGGCCGTCCTGGAGCTGTTCGACCGTGCTCCCGGCGCTGTCGCCGACCACGTCGGTGGCGAAGGCGACCTCCTGGCCGAGCAGCTCGCCCAGGCGTCCGGCCACCGGCCTGAGCGAGTATTTCGGATCGACCTTGCCCTTGGGCCTGCCCAAGTGGGCACAGACGACGACCTTGGCGCCCCGGTCCACCAGCGTCCTGATCGTCGGCACCGACGCCCGGATGCGGCCGTCGTCGGTGATCGTCTCCCCGTCGAGGGGGACGTTGAGGTCGGCGCGCACGAGCACGCGCCGCCCCTTCACGTCGAGATCGTCGAGCGTGCGCATGCTCATACTCCTGTTCATTGCCTCTGCTCCGCAGAGGCGGGCTCGGTCGCCGGAAAGCCGCCGCCTTCCCTCGTCACTCCGGTCGCTACGCTCCCTGCGTTCCTCAGTCCAAGCGACGGCGCTCCCTCGCGTGTTCATTGCCTCTGCTCCGCAGAGGCGGACTCGGTCGCCGGAAAGCCGCCGCCTTCCCTCGTCACTCCGAGAAGGCGGCTCGCTCCCCTGGAGCAGCCGCCTTCCCTCGCGGGCTCATGCCCCCACTAAACGCGCGCCCGGTCGCTCGGACCCGCTGGATCAGAGGTCGCGGCCGACCAGCTCGATCAGGTCGGCGAGGCGGTTGGAGTAGCCCCACTCGTTGTCGTACCAGCCGACGACCTTGACCTGGTTGCCGATCACCTTGGTGAGACCGGCGTCGAAGATGCACGAGGCCGGGTCGGTGACGATGTCGGAGGAGACGATCTCGTCCTCGGTGTAGCTGAGGATGCCCTTGAGCGGGCCCTCGGCGGCGGCCTTGACCGCGGCGTTGACCTCCTCGACGGTGACCTCGCGGCTGACGTCGACGGTGAGGTCGGTGGCCGAGCCGGTGGGGATCGGCACGCGCATGGCGAAGCCGTCGAGCTTGCCCTTGAGCTCGGGCAGGACCAGGCCGATGGCCTTGGCGGCGCCGGTCGAGGTGGGCACCACGTTGAGCGCGGCGGCGCGGGCGCGACGCAGGTCCTTGTGCGGGCCGTCCTGCAGGTTCTGGTCCTGCGTGTAGGCGTGGATGGTGGTCATCAGACCCTTCTCGATGGTGAAGGTGTCGTGGAGGACCTTGGCCATCGGCGCCAGGCAGTTGGTGGTGCAGGAGGCGTTGGAGATGATCGTGTGGCTGGCCGGGTCGTAGGACCCCTCGTTGACGCCCATCACGATCGTGACGTCCTCGTTCTTCGCCGGGGCGGAGATGATGACCTTCTTCGCGCCGTTCTCGGCGTGCACCTTGGCCTTGGTGGCGTCGGTGAACAGACCCGTCGACTCGACGACCACGTCGACACCGAGGTCGCCCCAGGGCAGCTTGCCCGGGTCGCGCTCCTCGAAGACCTTGATCGCCTTGCCGTCGACGGTGATCTCGTCGCTGGAGGCCTTCACCTCGTACGGCAGACGGCCCAGGATGCTGTCGTACTTCAGCAGGTGAGCGAGCGTCGCGTTGTCAGTCAGGTCGTTGACCGCGACGATCTCGATGTCCTTGCCGCTGGCGGCCACAGCGCGCCAGAAGTTGCGGCCGATGCGGCCGAAGCCGTTGACGCCTACGCGGATGCTCACGGAAACCGATCTCCTCGAACCAGATGGCGGGCTGAAACCTCAACCACGAACCTTATCGGACCTAAATTGGTTTAGACCACTGGAGGTACCCACTCTGAATCGGCGTTCAGGAGGCACGTTTTGCGACGTTCGAGTAAAGTGCCCGACTCATCGATGTAAATTCGTGCATTCTCTGGGGGCTGAGATGTCACATAAGCGGTCCGGCCTGCTGCCCGGGCTGATCACAGGGCTGATCGCCGCGCTCGTCTGCGCGGCGGCTTTGGGGGCGGCCGTCCTGTTCCAGACGCGCCTTCCCGCCGCCGTCACGACGTTCGGGAACGGCCACCCTCTCTCGCTCGTTTCGTCCCTCGCGATCGCTCTCATCGTCGTCCTGGCGATGGGCGCGGTACGCCCCCGCAGCGTCATCCTCGTCCCCGTGGCGGCCCTGTACGCGGGCGGAGCCGTGGCGGCGGGCCAGATCGCGGGATCGTCAATCATGATCGGCGCCACCCTGCGCACCCCGGCCGCCGAGCGCGGCCCCGTGGACCTGGCCGACATCACCCTGGACAACTTCTCCGCCGGCCTCCCCTACGCGCCGTCGCTCTACCGGGACCCCCTGTCGGAGACGTGGGCCGCCTGGCTCTACATCGCCGTGGCCGCCCTCGCGGCCCTCGTCCTGCTCACCCTACGCGTAGCCCGCGTCCGGCGGGCCCAGCGCGCCCTGGCTGCCGACGAGGTCTCGGCGGAGGAGCCCGAGTACCGCGCCCCGTTCGAGCCCGTCCAGGCCCCGAGCCAGAAGCCGACAGCGGACCTGTTCACTCCCCGCAAGCCCGCCGGCAAGGACTGAGCCGCCACTCCGGCCGGGCCTGACAGGGGACGTCCCGGAACGGCATGCCGCTCGAACCGGAGTCCCCACGGCCGACGAACCGACGGCCGTGGGGGACGGTCAAGGCGGCCACGGAGCCGGCCCAGAATGCGCGTCGTCACGGCGACCGGCCCGTGAGCCTTCACGACCGGCCATGACGGACGGCAACCCACGTCGGCGCGTGCGGCCCACCGTGCGCAGCCGTACAAGATGGACGGCTTGACGGGCGCGCGGCCCACCGTGCGCAGCCGTACAAGATGGACGGCTTGACGGGCGCGCGGCCCACCGTGCGCAGCCGTACAAGATGGACGATTTGATGGGCGCGCGGCTCCACTGCGCGCAACCGTCACCCACGGGCCCGGCGCGGCACACCGTGCGCACCGGGACTTACGAGCTCGCCTCGGCCGGCGTGCGGGCCGTCACTCATGAGATCGCGCGCCCGGGACAGGTAGAGAACGCGCGCCCGTCAGGGGGCGAGCATGTCGACGGTGAGGTTGGCCTCGGTGTTGGGGATCCCCAGGTCGGAGGCGCGCTTGTCGGCCATGGCGAGCAGGCGGCGGATGCGTCCCGCGATGGCGTCCTTGGTCAGCGGCGGGTCGGCGATCTGCCCCAGCTCCTCCAGGGACGCCTGCTTGTGCTCCACCCGCAGCCGCCCGGCCACCACCAGGTGATCCGGCGCCTCCTCCCCCAGGATCTCCAGCGCCCGCTGCACCCGGGCCCCGGCCGCGACCGCCGCACGGGCCGAGCGCCGCAGGTTGGCGTCGTCGAAGTTGGCCAGCCGGTTGGCGGTGGCGCGCACCTCGCGGCGCATCCGGCGTTCCTCCCAGGCCAGCACGCTGTCGTGCGCCCCCAGCCGGGTGAGCAGCGCGCTGATCGCGTCGCCGTCACGCACCACGACGCGGTCCACTCCGCGCACCTCACGCGCCTTGGCGTGGATCTTCAGGCGCCGGGCCGAGCCCACCAGCGCGAGCGCCGCCTCCGGACCCGGGCACGTGACCTCGAGCGACATCGAGCGGCCCGGCTCGGTGAGGGAGCCGTGCGCGAGGAACGCGCCACGCCAGGCGGCCTCCGCGTCGCAGGCCGCGCCCGCCACGACCTGGCGGGGCAGACCGCGCACCGGGCGGCCGTGGTTGTCGATCAGGCCCGTCTGCCGGGCCAACGCCTCGCCGTCGCGGTAGACGCGTACGACGTAGCGCGAGCCCTTACGCAACCCGGCGGGAGCGAGCACGAGAACCTCGGCCTTGTGCCCGAACACCTCACCGATGTCCTTGATCAGCCGCCGCGCGGTGGCGTTGGTGTCGAGCTCAGCCTCGATCACGATCCGCCCGCCCACCAGGTGGAGGCCGCTCGCGAACCGCAGCAGCGTCGAAACCTCCGCCTTACGGCAGCACGGCTTCAGCACCGGCAGGCGACTCAGCTCGTCCTTCACCACACCTGTCATGGCCATGCGTTAGTCCTCTCCCCCATTCAGACCGGCTCTCAGCAGTCTCTCGCACCTTCGCACCGCCCCGGCCAGGATCAACGCTTCTGGAGGAAAATCTCGTCCAGGACGGAGGCAAGACGTCGTGGGTCATGCCTCGGGGAGCCGTCGGCGGCGGCCACGTCGGCCATCACGAGCCGAGCGCCGAGCGCGCCGGCGGCCTTCTCCAGCGCGCCCGGGTCGTCCACCACCCCGGTGTCGGCGAGCACGACGTCGATCGCCAGGTCAGGCGCGTGCTGTCTGAGCACCTCCAGGTGTTGCTGAGGGGAGAAGTCATCGGTCTCGCCCGGCTGGGGCGCCAGGTTGAGCGTGACGAGCCGCTTGGCCTTGGTCGCGTGCAGGGCCCTCGCGAGCTCGGGCACCTTGAGGTGGGGCAGCACGCTGGTGAACCACGACCCCGGCCCGAACACCAACCAGTCGCTGTCCAGCACCGCCTCGACCGCCTCGGGCCGCGCGGGCGGGTCCTCGGGCACGAGGGAGATCGCCTGCACGCGTCCGGGCGTCAGCGCGCAGGCCACCTGCCCGCGCACGATCGAGATGACGCCGTCGAGCTCGACCTCGGCGACGATGTCGAGCGGCACCGACGCCATCGGCAGCACGCGGCCGTGCGCGCCCAGCAGCCGGCCGACCCAGTCGAGCCCGGCCACGGGGTCGCCGAGCAGCTCCCACAGGGCGACGATGAGCAGGTTGCCGACGGCGTGCCCGTGCAGCTCGCCCTCGCTGCGGAAGCGGTGCTGCACGACCTCGCTCCACGTGCTGCCCCACTCGTCGTCGCCGCACAGTGCGGCGAGCGCCATCCGCAGGTCGCCGGGTGGCAGCACGCCGAGCTCGCGCCGCAGCCGCCCGCTGGACCCGCCGTCGTCGGCGACGGTCACCACGGCCGTCAGCCGGTCGGTCACCATCCTTAACGCGGACAGGGACGCGTAGAGCCCGTGCCCGCCGCCCAGCGCCACGACGTGCGGCCCGAACCCCGGGAACCCCTTCGGGGCCGGCTCACCCTCTCCCGGCTCCGGACTCTCCTCAGCCGGACGCGAAAGCCGCACCGGGCACACGCCAGCACCGGCCTCCGCCGCGGCCGGACGCCCCTCTACCGGATCCGGTGAACCCGCCGCTGCGCCGCCTTCATCGGTCACTCCCGCCCCACATCCCGATGGCTCACCTGGACCTCCATGTCGCGGTCATGCAGGCGGGCGGCGATCTGCTCGGCCATGGCCACGCTGCGGTGCTTGCCTCCCGTGCAGCCCACCGCCAGCGTGGCGTAGCTCTTGCCCTCGCGGGCGTATCCGGCGACGACCACCCGCAGGACCTCCTCGTACGCGTCGAGGAACTCCTTGGCCCCCGGCTGCCCCAGCACGTAGTCGCTCACCGGCGACTCGAGCCCGGTCATCGGCCGCAGCTCGGGCACCCAGTGCGGGTTGGGCAGGAACCGGCAGTCGACCACGAGGTCGGCGTCCACCGGCAGGCCGTACTTGAACCCGAAGGACACGATGTTGAGCCGCAGCCCCGGCCGGTCCTCACCGCCGAAGTACGCGACGATCTTGTTACGCAGGTCGTGGACGTTGTGCGAGGAGGTGTCGATCACCAGGTCGGCATTGGCCCTGACCTCCCGCAGGATGCCCCGCTCGCGGGTGATCCCGTCGACGAGCCGCCCCTCGCCCTGGAGGGGGTGCGGCCTGCGGACGTTCTCGAACCTGCGCACCAGCTCCTCGTCGCTGGCCTCGAGGAACACGACCCGGACCCGCACGCCGCGCCCTTCGAGCTCCTCGATGGCGGCGTTGAGGTCGGTGGTGAAGGCCAGGCTGCGGACGTCCACGACGGCCGCCACCTTGTCGGCGGCCAGCTTGACCTTGCCCGCCTCCTCCGCCATCGCGAACAGCAGCCCGGGCGGCAGGTTGTCGATGACGAACCAGCCCAGGTCCTCGAGCGCTTTGGCGGCTGTGCTGCGCCCCGCCCCTGACATGCCGGTGACGATGACGAACGCCGGCTCCGTGCTCATTTCCTCTCTCCGTCCCGCGCGCCCTGGACGGGCGCACCACCATAGCGGAGGCACCCGGGCACGCCCTGGCGTCCTGGCGAGATCAAGGTGACTCTCCCTTCAGCGTCGACACGATGACCTCGGCGATGGACGGGCCGATGCCTGGAACCTCGCAGATCTCCGCGGCAGTGGCCTCGCGTAGTTTCTTCACGGAGCCGAAGTGCTTGAGCAGCGCCTGCCGGCGAGCCGGCCCGAGGCCCGGCACGCTGTCGAGCGCGCTCTCCTTCACCGTCTTGGACCTCTTGGACCGATGGTAGGTGATGGCGAACCTGTGTGCTTCGTCCCGCACGCGTTGCAGCAGGTAGAGACCTTCACTTGAACGAGGCATGATCACCGGCTGGTCGTCGCCGGGCAGCCACACCTCCTCCAGCCGCTTGGCCAGTCCGCACACCGACACGTCATCGATGCCGAGTTCGTCGAGCGCCCGCTGCGCGGCGGCCGCCTGGGGACCCGCGCCGTCGACGACGACGAGGTTGGGCGGATAGGCGAACTTGCGCGGCTTGCCCGTCTCGGGGTCGATGGGGCCGTGGCCGCTGTCGTCGTCAGCGGCCAGCTCGCCGGTGGCCGAGCGCTCCTCGAGGTAGCGGCGGAACCGCCGCGTGATCACCTCGTGGATCGACGCGACGTCGCCCTCCTTGCTCTTGACGGCGAAGCGCCGGTATTCGCTCTTGCGCGCCAGGCCGTCCTCGAAGACCACCATCGACGCCACGACGTTCTCGCCCTGCAGGTGGGAGACGTCAAAGCACTCGATGCGCAGCGGCGCCTGGTCGAGGTCGAGCGCGTCGGCGATCTCCTGCAGCGCCTTGCTCCGGGTGGTCAGGTCGCTGGCACGGCGGATCTTGTGCTGGGCGAGCGACTCCTTGGCGTTGCGCTCGACGGTCTCCATCAGCGCTCTCTTGTCGCCGCGCTGGGGCACGCGCACCTCGACGCGGGTGCGGCGCTGTTCGCTCAGCAGCTCGGCGACGGCCTCGCAGTCGGGCGGCAGCGCGGGCACGAGGACCTCGCGCGGCATCGCGTCGGGGCTCGCCTCGGCGTACATCTGGAGGAGGAACTGCTCGACCAGCGCGCCGGGCGAGGTCTCCTCGACCTTGTCGACCACCCATCCGCGCTGGCCGCGGATGCGGCCGCCGCGCACGTAGAAGACCTGGACGGCGGCTTCGAGCGGGTCCTCGGCCAGCGCGATCACGTCGGCGTCGGTGCCCTCGCCGAGCACCACGGCCTGCTTCTCCAGCGCCCGCTGCAGCGCCTGGATGTCGTCGCGGAGCCGGGCCGCGCGCTCGTACTCCTGCTCCGAGGCCGCGTCGCGCATGTCCTTCTCGAGGCGCTTGATGAAGCGGCTGGTGTTGCCCGCCATGAAGTCGCAGAAGTCCTCGGCCAGCTCCCGGTGCTCCTCCGGGGTGACCCGGCCGACGCAGGGCGCCGAGCACTTGTCGATGTAGCCGAGCAGGCACGGGCGGCCGATCTGGCCGGCCCGCTTGAACACCCCCGCGCTGCACGTGCGCACCGGGAAGACCCGCAGCAGCAGGTCGACGGTCTCGCGGATGGCCCACGCGTGCGAGTAGGGGCCGAAGTAACGCGTGCCCTTGCGCTTGGCCCCGCGCATGACCTGCACGCGCGGGAAGTCCTCGCCCATGGTGACCGCGAGATAGGGGTACGACTTGTCGTCGCGGTATTTCACGTTGAAGCGCGGGTCGAACTCCTTGATCCAGGAGTATTCGAGCTGCAGCGCCTCGACCTCGGTGCCGACGACGGTCCAGTCGACGTCCGCGGCCGTGGTCAGCATCGACTGGGTGCGCGGGTGGAGCGCGGAGAAGTCGGCGAAGTAGGAGTTGAGCCGCTGGCGCAGGCTCTTGGCCTTGCCGACGTAGATCACCCGGCCGTGCGCGTCCCTGAACCGGTAGACCCCGGGGGAATCGGGGATCGAACCCGGCTTGGGCCGGAAACTCAAGGGGCTGCCCGCTGATCTCGCCACGTTCAAAGCCTAGTAGCCCCCACCGACAAGGTGGCCCGCCGCGCTTCCCAGCGGCGCGACGGGCCTGCCCGGCTACGCGAGCGTGATCTGGTCGCCCTCAACCTTGATCTGCTGCGCGGGCAGCGGTTTGTCGGCCGGCCCGTGCTTGACCGAGCCGTCCGCGATGGCGAACTTGCTGCCATGGCACGGGCAGACGATCACACCGTCCGAGACGTTGCCGACCGTGCATCCGTTGTGCGTGCACACGGCGCTGAACGCCTTGAACTCACCCGACGTGGGCTGGGTGACCACGATCTTCTGATCCTTGAAGACCGTGCCGCCGCCGACGGGGATGTCGGCGGTCTTGGCCAGCGTGCCACCGGCCAGTGCGCCGGACTGCGACGCGCTCCCGCCGGCCGCGGGCTGTGTGGTTTCTGCGCTGCCGCCGCAGGCGGTGAGCGCCAGCGCCAGGCCGCCCGCTCCGACACCGGCGATCACCGTACGGCGACTCTGAAGGTCATCTCCCATGTGCTCACCCAACCGCATGCAGGTGAGAAATTCATGAGACACGGCCTATGCGAGCCGGATCTTGTCACCGTCGACGGTTATCTTCTTCTCCGCCAGCGGCTCACTGGCCGGCCCGTTCGCGACGGAGCCGTCGTTGATGTTGAACTTGCTGCCGTGACACGGGCAGTTGATCGTCTTGTTGGAGACGCTGGCCACCGTGCAGCCCGCGTGGGTGCAGACCGCCGTGAACGCCTTGAACTCGCCCGCGCTCGGCTGCGTGACCACGATCTTCTCGTTCTCGAAGACCTTCCCGCCGCCCTCGGGGATGTCCGCGGTGTCGGCCAGCGCCTTGCTCTTCGAGGCCGTCTTCTTTTTCTTCGGTGCCGACGACTCCGAGGGCTGCTCCGCCGGCGGCTCCGCACTCGCCTCCGTCGTCGGCGAACCGTAGCTCGCACATGCCGTCAGAACCGCCGCGAGCCCGGCGCCTCCTGCGCCCAGGACCACCGTCCGGCGCGTCTTATCCGTCATCGTGCGTTCCTCCCAGATTGGCTTTCACTTCAGGTACGGCCGGCGCCCTCGCACCGGTTCAGCGTGCCCGAGCCCAATCCGGTTCTCTACGCATAAGTACGCCTTCAGGCGACCACGATGCCGTCGCCTTCGACCTTGACCTTGTAGGAGGCCAGCGGGGCGGTGGCGGGTCCCTTGGTGGCCTTGCCGCTGTCGGCGGAGAACTCGCTGCCGTGGCAGGCGCACCGGATGACGTTCTCCTTGGGGGCGCCGACCGCGCAGCCCTTGTGCGTGCACACCGAGCTGAACGCCTTGTAGACGCCCTGTGTGGGCTGCGTCACCACGACCTGCAGGTCCTCGATCACCGTGCCCCCGCCCACGGGCACGTCGGCCGTCTTGGCGATGACCTTGCCCTTGAGGCTCGGCTGGGCCTTGGTCTCTCCCCCGCCGCACCCGGCCAGCGCCAGCCCGCACACCGAGATCCCGGCCGCCCCCAGCACCTCGCGCCGCCCCAAACCGTTTTCAGGCATGGCTCCGCCCCGCTCCTTCACCGTCATGATGTGCCGACCTTCCGCGTCGCCGCTGACCCCCTGCAGGCCAGGCCGTTACCGATGCTCAACTTTATTGGCGGCACCCCTCGGTCCGGTTACCGGGTCGCGGGCCGCAGGATCGCCGCCACGTGCGGACCACGGGATCGGCCCACAGATCGGCTCGCCGGTGAGAGCGTGGTCAGCGAGCGGTAGGCGGACGGTCAGCGGCGGGGCCGACGCTGACCATATGACTCTTACGACAGAACGCCCGCCTGTCTCCCCGTCCAAGCCTCGCTGGTGGCGGCGGCCGTGGGTGGCTCCACTGGCGGTGGTGTCGGCCGTGTTCGTCGCGTACTCACTGCCGCCGTACCTCTCCCTGGACCCGGCCCAGTCCCGAGTGCCGGCTCCGGACTTCTTCCCGCCGCACTTCGTGGTGCTCTCCCTGCACGTGATCTTCGGCTCGACCGCGATGATCACGTGCTGCCTGCAGATCTGGCCGTGGTTCCGGGGACGCTATCCGCGCGCGCACCGGATCATCGGCCGGGTGTACGTCTTCGGCGGCTGCGTCCCGAGCGGCCTGCTGGCGCTGGTGGTCAGCGTGACCACCCCGTATTTCGGCCCGGCGACGGCGGCCAGCGGAGTCGTGCTGGCGCCCCTCTGGGTGGGCTGCACGCTGGCAGGCTGGCGGATGGCCAGGCAGCGCAGGTTCGTCGACCACCGCCGATGGATGATCCGCAGCTTCGCCCTGACCATGTCCATCGTCACGAACCGCATCTGGGCCGCCGTGTTCGTCATCACCCTGTCGCCGCAGCTCGACACGGCCTTCCACGGCGACCAGGCGTTCCTGGTGAGCACCGCGGCGGCGATGAGCGCGTGGCTGGGCTGGGTGCTGCCGCTGCTGGTGGCCGAGTGGTGGCTGGAACGCGGCGACGCCGCCAAACGCCGCGCCCGCGCTCGCACCACCACCGGCTGACCACACCGTGCCCAGGCCGGCGCAGGGCGAGCCGTCACACGCCACCCAGCGGCGCGCGACGGCTCAGAAGGCCAGGATCTTCCGCAGGAAGCGCCCCGTGTGGCTCTCGTCCACCAGTGCGATCTCCTCGGGCGTCCCGCTGGCGACCAGCGTCCCGCCCCGGGAGCCGCCCTCGGGCCCCATGTCGATGATCCAGTCGGCCGTCTTGATCACATCGAGGTTGTGCTCGATGACGATCACCGTGTTGCCGCCGTCCACGAGCCGCCCGAGCACGCCCAGCAGGCGCCGGATGTCCTCGAAGTGCAGGCCGGTGGTCGGCTCGTCCAGCACGTAGATGGTCCGCCCCGTCTGCCGCCGCTGCAGCTCCGACGCGAGCTTGACCCGCTGTGCCTCACCGCCGGACAGCGTGGTGGCGGGCTGCCCGAGCCGTACGTAGCCGAGGCCCACGTCGTGGAGCGTCTGCAGGTGGCGCTTGATCGCGGGGATCGCGTCGAAGAAGCCCAGGGCCTCCTCGATCGGCATGTCGAGCACCTCGGAGATCGTCTTGCCCTTGTAGTGGACCTCCAGCGTCTCCCGGTTGTAGCGGGCGCCGTGGCAGACCTCACAGGGGACGTAGACGTCGGGGAGGAAGTTCATCTCGATCTTGATGGTGCCGTCGCCCGCGCACGCCTCGCAGCGCCCGCCCTTGACGTTGAAGCTGAAGCGCCCGGGCTGGTAGCCGCGCACCTTCGCCTCGGTCGTGGCCGCGAACAGCTTGCGGACGTGGTCGAAGACGCCGGTGTACGTGGCCGGGTTGGAACGGGGGGTGCGGCCGATCGGCGACTGGTCGACATGGACGACCTTGTCCACGTGGTCCATGCCGTTGATGCGCGAGTGCCGCCCCGGCACCGTGCGCGCGCCGTTGAGCTCCTTGGCCAGCGCGTTGTAGAGGATGTCGTTGACCAGCGTCGACTTCCCCGACCCCGACACGCCCGTGACCGCCGTGAACACGCCCAGCGGGAAGTCGATGTCGACTCCCTTGAGGTTGTGCTCGCGCGCGCCCTTGACCGTGATCTGCCGCTTCCTGTCGCGCTTGCGGCGCTTGGGCGGGATCGGGATGCTCCTGCGCCCGGACAGGTACTGGCCGGTGATCGACTCCTCGCTGGACAGGAGCTCCTGGACGGTGCCGGACACCACGACCTGGCCGCCGTGCTCGCCTGCGCCGGGGCCGATGTCGACCACCCAGTCGGCCGCCGCGATCGTGTCCTCGTCGTGCTCGACCACGATCAGCGTGTTGCCCATGTCGCGCAGCCTGATCAGCGTGTCGAGCAGCCGCATGTTGTCGCGCTGGTGGAGCCCGATGGACGGCTCGTCGAGCACGTACAGGACGCCGACCAGGCCCGAGCCGATCTGCGTTGCCAGCCTGATGCGCTGGGCCTCGCCGCCCGCCAGGGTGGCGGCGGCGCGGTCCATGGTCAGGTAGTCGAGGCCGACGTCGAGCAGGAAGCCCATGCGGGCGTTGATCTCCTTGACCACCCGCTCGGCGATGTGCATGTCGCGGTCGGAGAGCTTGAGCCCGGCCAGGAACTTCGCGCACTCGCCGATCGACATGGCCGCCACCTCGGCGATCGACTTGTCCGCGACCGTGACCGCCAGCGTGACCGGCTTGAGCCGGGCACCCTTGCAGGCCGGGCAGGGGATCTCGCGCATGTAGCCCTCGAACCGCTCACGGGTCGAGTCGCTCTCCGCCTCGGCGTGCCGGCGCTGCACCCACGGGATGACGCCGTCATAGGTGGTGTAGTAGGAGCGCTGCCTGCCGTAGCGGTTGCTGTAGCGGACGTGCACCTGCTCGTCGTGCCCGTACAGCAGCGACTTCTGCGCCTTCTTCGGCAGCTTCTCCCACGGCGTGTCGAGCGTGAACCCGACCGTGTGGCCGAGTGCCTCGATCAGCCTGACGAAGTATTCGCTGGTGTGGCCGCCCGACCACGGGTGGAGCGCGCCGTCGCCGAGCGTGCGCTCGGGGTCGGGCACCACCAGGTCGGGGTCGACCTCCATCTTCGTGCCGAGGCCCGTGCACTCGGGGCAGGCGCCGAACGGTGAGTTGAAGGAGAACGAGCGCGGCTCCAGCTCCTCGAACGACAGGTCGTCATAGGGGCAGTAGAGGTGCTCGGAGTAGAAGCGCTCGCGGCCCGGGTCGTCCTCGGGCAGGTCGACGAACTCGAGCGTGATCGTGCCGCCCGACAACTGCAAGGCCGTCTCGACCGAGTCGTTGAGCCGGCGCCGCGCCGACTCCTTGACCGACAGGCGGTCGACGATGACCTCGATGTCGTGCTTCTCGTACTTCTTCAGCGTCGGCGGCTCCTCCAGCCGCACGATGGTGCCGTCGACCCTGGCCCGGGCGAAACCCTTGGTCTGCAGCTCGCGGAACAGCTCGGCGTACTCGCCCTTGCGGCCCCTGATCACCGGCGCGAGCACCTGGAAGCGGGTGCCCTCCTCCAGGTCCATCACGCGGTCGACGATCTGCTCGGGCGTCTGCCTGGCGATCGGACGCGAGCACACCGGGCAGTGGGGCTTGCCGATGCGCGCCCAGAGCAGCCGCAGGTAGTCGTAGACCTCGGTGATCGTGCCGACGGTCGAGCGGGGGTTCTTGCTGGTCGCCTTCTGGTCGATCGACACCGCGGGCGACAGGCCCTCGATGAAGTCGACGTCGGGCTTGTCCATCTGGCCGAGGAACTGGCGGGCGTACGCCGACAGCGACTCGACGTAGCGCCGCTGCCCCTCAGCGAAGATCGTGTCGAAGGCCAGGCTCGACTTGCCGGAGCCGGACAGGCCCGTGAAGACGATCAGCGAGTCTCGCGGCAGGTCGAGCGAGACGTCCTTGAGGTTGTGTTCTCGTGCACCACGCACGATCAGGCGGTCAGCCACGGCGATCCCGGAGGTCTAAAGGCGGATAGGTCCACGGGGATGGTAGACGGGGGCACCGACAATTTCGGCGGACCGTTGCCCGACCCCCGAAAATCCGTCCTACACAGACTACGGCCATCTCCCACCCCGCCAGGAGCCCTTCTGCATTCAACCAGCTGACCTGCCGCTTTATGCCGGGCCCCGGGCAGGCGTCCTCAATGATGAAATATCCAGACATAACCGTCCTACCCGCGCTGCAGGCCGAGCCGGCCTCGGCCACCGACCAGCTGCCGCTGTCCGCGACCTGCCGCGGGAGCGCCGGTCGGAGCCGGTGGAGGGCATGCGGCCGCCCGCCGCAGCACGGTGAGCGAGATCGTGCTCAAGAACACGTCCGGCCAGGCCATCGGCAGCTGGCCGCGCCTCGGTCCCGGCCCCGCGGTCGAGGGGTGCGCCCGCCGCCATGCCGGCCTGGCTGACCGGAAGATCACGTGGCGAGGGCGTTACGCTGGTGCCCGTGGGGCAGCCGTGCATGCCCGGTGGCGCCGTCCTTCCAGAGCCGCCGCCGTGGCTGACGATGCCGGCCCCCGCTGATCTGCCCGCGACGCCCCCAGAGGACTATCCATGACCTACACAGGTGACGTCCAGGTCGGCGGCCCCGCCGACGTGCGCGAGCTGCCCGCGCTCACGATCTGCAAGCTCGCCGTCGGCCCGTACGACAACAACGCCTATCTGCTGCGCTGCACCGAGACCGGCGAAGGGCTGCTGATCGACGCGGCCAACGACGCCGACCGCCTGCTCGCCCTGGTCGCCGACCAGCCGGTACGCTCGATCGTCACCACGCACCAGCACGGTGACCACTGGCAGGCTCTGGAGCAGGTGAGCAAGGTGACCGGCGCCGACACGATCGCCCACCCGCTCGACGCGCCCGCCCTCCCGGTTCGGGTGGACCGCACGGTCGAGCACGGCGACACGATCGCCTTCGGCGCGGTCACGCTCGAGGTGATCCACCTGCGCGGCCACACGCCCGGCTCGATCGCCCTGCTGTACGACGGCGGCGGGGCGGGCCGGCACCTGTTCACGGGGGACTCACTGTTCCCTGGCGGCGTGGGCAACACGTGGAAGGACTCGGAGCGCTTCACGCAGCTCTACAACGACGTGGTCGAGCGCGTCTTCGACCGTCTCCCTGACGAGACGTGGGTGTACCCGGGCCACGGCAAGGACACCACGCTGGGTGTCGAACGCCCCGCGCTGCCGGAATGGAAGGCCCGCGGCTGGTGACCCACCGTGCTCCACGGTCAAGCTGACCACGGAGCCGGCCCAGAACGCGCGTCGTCACGGCGAGCAACCCGTGAGCCTTCACGACCGGCCATGACAGAAGGCAAGGGACGTCGGCGCGTGCGGCCCACCGTGCGCAGCCGTACAAGATGAACGATCAGACGGGAGCGCTGCCCACTGTGCGCAGCCGTACAAGGTGGGAGGGTTTTCACGAAGTCACCACGGATCAGCGGCGCAGGACGTGGAGGATGCGGTCGGCGGCGAGGGCCGGGTCGTCGGCGATGCCGACGAGTTCGCCCCACGACCACCGGTAGAACCACCCCTCCGGCATCGGCACGCAGTCGATCGTCTCCGCCAGCATCACCGTCTCAGGATCACTGATGCGCAACGCGGGCGGATAGGACCGCAACGTGGCGGTCAGCCCGCGCTGCTCCAACTCCGTGGCCAGCTTGCCGAGATAGTACGTGCGCGTGTGCTCGCGCGGCGTGGCCGACATGGCTCTATCAAAGCCGAAGGAAGACCAAAGCCGAAGTAAGACGAAAAATCCCGTCAGTTGCTGATGCGCGTGGCCGCTTCCCTGCGCTGCTCCCGCTTGTAGACCAGCATGCGCAGCGGGATCGCCGCCACCAGCGCGATCTGCATGCTCGCACCGATCTTGATCGGCAGGTCGCCGCCCTCCGGCCAGGCCACCCAGACGGTCAGGAAGGCCACGTTCACCATGATCCACCCCAGGACGCCCGCCGCGAGCTGGCCCTTCGGCTTGGGGTACTCGATCCGGCTGACCATCAGCCATGCCACGCCCAGCACGGCGAGCAGGGACCAGACACTCGGCTGGAACAGCAGCACGATGGAGATCACGGTCATGGCGCCCATGGGGATGGGCAGGCCCATGAAGTCGCCGCTCTTGGTCTTGACGCAGGCGAATCTGGCCAGGCGCACGACCCCGGCCACCAGCACGGCCGCCGCGGCGGCGACCACCATCATGAACGGCACCTGATCGGTGAACCCGCCCCAGATCACGACCATGAACGCGGGCGCGAACCCGAAGCTGATGACGTCGGCCAGGTTGTCGAGCTCGGCGCCCATCGCGGAGGCACGGAAGCGCCGCGCGACGAGGCCGTCGAACAGGTCGCACGTCGCGCCGATGAGCAGCAGCACGATGGCGGTGGCGAAGTAGCTCGGATCGGGCGTGAAGCGATGACCGCCCTGGAGCTGCTGGATCGCGGAGTAGGCCAGGACGCACACGGCGAGGAAGCCGCAGACCGCGTTGCCCAGCGAGAGCGAGTCCGCGGCAGACAGGCGGAACGCCTTGCCGACCGGACCCCGAGGTTCTTCCTCCTCATCCACCTGCCAACTGCCGGCGTCAGCCGCGGTCAATTCTGGTCACCCCCGCAACCGTCTTGTCACCCACGGACACCGCGGGAGATATCCCTTCGGGAAGGTAGATGTCGACGCGCGAACCGAACCTGATGAGACCGATCCGCTCGGCCTGCGCGACCTTCGCTCCGCTGCTCACGTACCGCACGATCCTGCGCGCGACCGCGCCAGCGATCTGCACCATCTCGATGTCACCCAGCGCGGTCTCGAAATGCCACACCACGCGCTCGTTCTGGTCGCTGTCCTTGTTGAACGCCGGCAGGAACCCACCTGCCACATGCTGCACGGAGGCGACATTTCCCGCAAGAGGGGCACGGTTGACATGGACGTTCAGGGGGCTCATGAAGATCGCGACCCTGGTGCGGCCGTCCGGCCACGGGTCGATGCTCTGTACCACCCCGTCGGCGGGCGACAGGATGCGTCCCTCGCCCGGCGTGCGGTCGGGGTCACGGAAGAACCAGAGCATGCCCCCGGTGAGCGCGCTCAGCGGCGCCGCCGCGAGCGCCCATCGCCGGTCCTTGCGCGTCAGCAGCGCGGTTGCGGCCGCCGCGGCCGCCGTCGGGATGAGCCACGGGGAGACCCCGCGTGCGAGCCTGACGCGGCTCGACTTGGCAGAATCGTCTGACACGTACAACCTTTGGTGGAGACTGAATTGGGCGCTTTGCCGTGATGTTACAGAACAAGCAACTATGACACGGCGCAACTACACAAGCAAAGCGCCTCGAAGTCCTTTTCGCTAGACCTGCTCCGGGTGCGGCTCCTCCTCCTGGCGCGCGTCGATCCGCGCTTTGACCAGGCTGGCCACGGTGGTGACGACCATGGTGACACCGATGACCGTGAGCGACACCCAGATGGGGATTTCGGGCGCCCAGGAGACATGGCTGGCGTGCAACGCCTCCAATATCAGCTTAACCCCGATGAACCCGAGGATGAACGCCAAACCATAGCTGATGTAGACCAGTCGTTGGAGCAGACCGCCCAGCAGGAAGTAGAGCTGACGCAGCCCCATCAGGGCGAACGCGTTGGCCGTGAAGACGATGAAGGGGTCCTTGGTGAGCCCGAAGATGGCGGGAATCGAGTCGAGCGCGAACAGCAGGTCGGTGCTCCCGATCGCGATCATCACGATGAGCATCGGGGTCACCATGCGCCTGCCGTCGATCTTGACGGTGACCTTGGAGCCGACGTACCCCTCGGTGGTGGGGAAGGCCCTGCGCACCCACCTCAGCAGGATGTTCTCGTTGAACTCCTCTTCCTCGCCCTTGAGGTGCTGGCGGACGAGGTTGATCGCGGTGTAGACGAGGAAGGCCCCGAACAGGTAGAAGAGCCAGCTGAAGCGCTGCAGCGCCGCCGCTCCGAGCGCGATGAAGAGACCGCGCATCACGAGGGCGAGCAGGATGCCGACGAGCAGCACCTTGTGCTGGTACGCCCGTGGCACGGCGAACCTGCTCATGATGATGAAGAAGATGAAGAGGTTGTCGACGCTCAGGCTGTATTCGGTGATGTAGCCGGCGAAGAACTCGCCGGCTTTGCCGGCTCCGAACGTGACCCACAGAATCGCACCGAACACCGCGGCCAGGGCGACGTAGAACGTGACCCAGTATCCGGCCTGCCGCATGGAGAACTCTCGGGCTTCGCCGCGGTCGACGATCCAGAGGTCAATGGCGAGCACAACGAGGAGACCGCCGATCACGGCGATCCAGGCCCACATAGGTACAGTCACGTCTCAAGCCTCCGGCATGCACGACTCATTGCCGGAGGTCTCTCCCGCCCGCTTTCAACCGCGGACCGGCAGCCCCGGGGGCCCCGTGGAGTGGGGCTGCACCGTGATGACGAGGCTGTCGCGAAGGGATACTCCCCTCCCTAACCCAGGCACTATATAAGAACGCCCCGACCCGGCCTAATCATCCCTCCCGATCTTGAGCCCCGTACACGGCGAGCACGTCCTGCACCGCGTCGTCGGCGCCGGGCATCTCCCGCCCCCGCCGCTCGGCCGCCGCGGCCAGCGTTTCCGCAAGTCCCGGCGTTTCGATCAGCTCACGTACGCCTCTGCGCACCCCCTCGGCATCCCCGTACGGAACCAGAACCCCGGCATCCCCCAAAATGTCCGGAATCCCCCCTACTTTGTAGGCAATTGCCGGTGTTCCCGACATGAGCGCCTCGCGCAGGGTGAGCGGCTGGCCCTCCCAGCGGCTCGGCATCAGCAGGGCGACAGCGGCCCCGAGCAGGTCAGGCACGTCCGTCCGGTGTCCCAGGAGCAGCACGGGCAGCTTCTCGTCCTCGATCCTGCGCCGCAGCTCCTCGCGCAGCGGCCCGTCGCCCGCGATCACGAACAGCGGCTCACCGGACGGCCACGGCCCGGCGGCGACGTCGAGCAGCGTCTCGAGCCCCTTCTGCTGGGCCAGCCGGGCGACCGTCAGGAACACGGGACGCTCGCCCGCGCCCAGCTCGTCCCTGACCTCCCGAGGCGTGCGTTTCGCCGGCTCGGGCGCGGGCGCGGGCACCACGGCGGCCCGCACGTCGCTGGCGCCGAGCCGGGACATGCTTTCGCCGAGGTCCGGCGAAACCACCAGCACGTGATCGGCCCCCCGGGCCCCGATCCGCTCCAGCACCCCGTAGACGAGCCCGACGAACCCGCCGGCGGTCAGCGCGTTGTGCAGAGTGACGACCAGCCGCGCTCCACCTCGGCCCGTCTCCTCGCGAAGCCGGCCCGCCCCACCTCGCCGACCTGCCTCCTCACGAAGCCGGCCCGCCCCACCTCGCCGACCCAGCTTCGCGAGCGCGGCCAGTGCCCCGGCCCTCAGCCCGTGAGCGTGCACGACGTCGGCGTCCCGGGTCAGCCGCCTGACGGCCAGGACCGCGCGCAGGTCGTTCACCGGGTGCGGCCGGTCCGACACGGCCACCTCCACGAAACGGGCCCCCGCGCGGGCGTAGGAGAACTTCTCCTCGACACTGCGCGGCCCGATGACGGCCACCTGGTGCCCCCGCCGCACCAGCCCTTCAACCAGCATCAGGACATGCCGCCCGGTGCCCCCGGACGTGGTGCCCAGCACGAAAGCCACCCGCACAACCGCTCCTAACGTGGTCTCAGACCCGTCTTCACGTGGTCTCCAACCGGAGCCCACCCGCGCTTACCTACTCGGCCCCGTCACCCTCGCTCGACCCTGTCGCAGCTCCGCCCCGCCGTACGAGCCCCGCCACAGTGGCGGCGTCGGCCCTGTCCACGACGGCCACGACCGCCGCGCCCACCACCAGCGCCACGACAGCGGCCAGCACGGCGGCCCCCACATTCGGCCAGATGCCACTCGCCCCCAGCAGCCCCACGACGCCGGCCCCCGCCAGGTACCCCAGGAGCCCGCCGCCAAGCGCCGCGCCGACGGCCCGGGGCAGCCCCGCCACGGCCCCGCTCCCCCGGGCGCGGACCACCGAGCCGAGCAGCAGCATCCCGCCCACACTCATCCCGACGCTCATGCCGAGCGCCATCCCCCCGATCCGCCATCCCTCGGGCAGCGCCAGCGCGAACACCACCTGCCCGGCCATCGCGACCACCCACCCCGTCACGGTCCCGGTGGCGGCCGCCCGGCCGCGCCCGACCGCGTACAGGACGCGGCTCAGGTGCGCGATGAGCCCGTATCCCACCAGCCCCGGCGCGAACAGCGCGATGGCGCGGGCCAGCTCGGCCGGCGACAGCACGTCGGATTTGGAGCCCAGGAACACCACGGCGCCGGGCGAGGAGGCGGCGGCCAGCACGCCGGCCGCCAGCCCGGACACCAGCACCACGGCCCGCGTGGTGCGCGCCGCCAGCTCGGAGAACGCCCGCGGCTCGCCTGCCAGCGCGGCCAGCCGGGGAAAGGCGCTGGTGGCGATGGGCACGGCCAGCACCGCGTACGGCACCAGGTAGATCGCCCACGCGTAGTTGTAGACGGCGAGGGCGCCGTTGCCGACCGTTCTGTTCGCCAGCAGCACCACCACGATCATGGCGGCCTGCTGGGCGAGGAGCGCCGCGATGCCGGCCATGGCGAGCCTGCGCACCTGGACGGCCACCCCGTCGGGGAACCTCAAGGTGGGCCGCCACCGCAGCCCCAGCCGGCTCGTGGGCCCGATCACGGCCAGCACCAGCGACAGCACCCCCAGACTGGTGCCTACCGACAGTGCCAGCTCGGCAGGCCCGGGCACCTTGGCGGGATCGGTCACCCCGCCGCTGAGCGGCACGAACAGCAGGTAGGCCACGATGACCACGATGCTGGACACGAGAGGCGCGACCGCGGGCCCGGCAAAGCGCTTGTGCGCCTGCAGCACGCCGTAGAGCACGACGGCTACGCCGTACAGGGGGATCTGGGGGGCGAAGACGACCAGCATCCGGGCGGCGACGGCCGTCACCGCCCCGGTGTCCGTGCACTGGTCGATGGTCGCGCCGAAGAACAACCCGATGATCGGCCCGGCCAGCAGCGCGGTGAGCACGGCCAGCGGGACGAGCACGACGACCACCCAGGTCAGCAGCGCCGAGCTGATCCACCCGACCCGCTCACCGGCGCGACTCACCCCCGGGCCCTCTCCGGGCAGACCAGCGGCCTCCTCAGCTGGGCGACGACCGATGCCGCCCGGAGCCGACGCCTGCCTGCCGGACGGGCCGGCACCGCTGAAGGGCTGCGCACCCGGCGCCCGGGCGGCGGCTCCCGCGAGCACCGGGACCACCATCCCCGCCAGAGCCCCGCCGACGACCACCTCGAAGACGATGTTGGGGATCTGGTTGGCCGTCATGTAGGCCGTGGCCAGGCAGTTGGTCCCCACCGTCTGCGCGAAGGCGTACTGCTTGGCGAAGCCCGCGATGCGCGCCAGCACTGTGATGGCCCCGATGAGCATGGCGCCGCCCGCGACCCCTCGCGCCGTCACCACAGCCACCAGGCCTCCCCAGCCCCGCTCCCGACCAAGCTGACGCAGAACATCCTGGCAGGCCGTACCGACAAACGCGGGCTCACACAGGCTGGGCGGGACGGCGGCCGAGCATGTCGAGGCGGTTGAGCACGGGGTTGCCCGCGATGACCTTGGTGAAGCTGATCTTCTCCGCGGCGGCGGTCAGCGCCACGACGGTGCCCAGCAGGACGTACCGGCCGGGCCTGCCCAGCTTGGTGACGGCGGCGAGCCCGAGCAGGGCGCCCAGGGCGTTGGCGCCGACGTCGCCGAGCATGGCGCGCTCGCCGAGGTCCTCGGGCAGCAGCGCCGCGGCGGCGCCCAGCGGCACGGCGGCCAGCGCGGCGGCGGCGGGCTCGTCGCGGAAGAGGGAGGCGGCCAGCAGTGGCCCGCCGGTCAGCAGAGCGACCTTGATGGCGCGGCCGGGGCGCAGGTCGAAGAGGTTGGCGAGGTTCGCGGCGCCGGCGATGGTGGCGCCGTTGACCAGGATGTCGGCCGGCCCCTGGGAGACGAGGGCGGCCGCGCCGAGCCCGGTGGCGCCGATGCCGAGGATCTTGACGGCGCCGCTGGTGACCTCGCCGCGGGCGAGCGCGGTCAGGTGGCCCTTGAACCCTTTGGAGGACGTGGTGCCGTACAGGTCGTCGTACGCGCCGAGCGCGGCGCTGCCCCCGCCCGCGACGAGCGCGGCCAGGCGCAGGCGCCCCGGCAGGCCGGGCGTGAGCGCCGCCGCCGCGCCTGCCCCCGCGGCGAACGCGGGGCCTTCGAGCAGCGTGATGGGCTCGCCGCGGTGGTTCTTGCGCGTCCAGCGGCCGGTCAGGTCGGCCGGGCGGTTGCCGGTGAACGCGGTGTAGGCGACGCGGGCGGCCACGGCGCCGATCGCGGCACCGGCGAGCGCGTAGAGCAGGCCACGGACCCGGGTGGCAGGCATGTCAGCTCCCTGACTGGTTTGTGGGGGACGGAGTGGCGCTCGGCACCGCCGGCAGCGGTGCGGAGTTGCCCTTGCCGATGCCGTACTGGCCGGCGCGGCCGCTCAGCTGCTCACGGAGAGAGTAGACGATCGCGACGCGCCCCGCGGGCATGTCGGCGGTGTCGACCGAACTGACGCGCTTGGAGATCTCGCTGTCGTCGCGCAGGGCTCCGATCGCGTCGCCCGGGACGGCGGTGGTGATGGCGGTCCCGGCCAGCACCGTACCCTTGCCGGCCACGTCGAGGCCGCTCGCCATGGAGACGAGGGCGCCTGCCTGGAGCTCGGCGCTCTCTCCCTCGTACGGTTTCTCCGGCGTGAACATGACGGCGAGCGTGGCCCGCTTGAGAGGGTCGCCTTCGGTGGAGAGCAGCCCGCCCGTCTCGAACGCGCTCACGACGTCGGCGGTGGCCGGATTGGGGGTGCCCGCCTGCGCCGGGTCTGTGGTGACGAAAGCGGCCGAGATCAGCGTGGCGGCTCTGTCCCAGGAGGTGGCCGTAGTGGGGAACGTCATGTTGGCCGGCTTGAGCTGGTTGACCAGGCCGTCGAGCACGCCGGTGGCCTTGGGGTCGAGGAGCTTCTCCGTCAGCGCGAGCCGCCCGGAGATCTGCGCGCCCGCCTGGGTGAGCACCTGCTGCGCGGCCTCGCGCATGGTGGTGCTGGAGCCGGGCGTCTCGACCAGGAGCACCCGCTGGCCCGTCAGGTCGCCCGCCACCATGCTCGGCGTCATGGCGGCGATGAACGTGTCGTTGCCCGTCTCGCGGCTCTGGAGTGCGTCGAGCTGTGTCCGCAGCTCCTCTTTCGACTTGGTGAGCTGGGCGGTCACCTCCCGCGCCGATCTGACGGCGGGCTCCTGCAACAGCGTGGTGCCCAGCACGACGCCCACCGCGAGCGCCAGGAAAATCGCGACGATGGAGACGAGGTGATAGCGGAAATCGATCACGAGAAGAGTCCGACCAGCCAGAAGATGAATGCGTTCCAGGCGTCTTGCAGGCCGTTCAGCCAGGTCTGACCGATCGGCGAGATGAAGAGTGCGACACTCATCGTGATCAACGCCGTGATCACGAGCAGCAGCAGCTGCGGGGTGGAGATGCGGCTGCGGTAGAGCCTGCTCACGCCCTTGGCGTCGATGAGCTTGCTGCCGATGATCAGCCGGGTGAGGAAGGTGCTGGCCATGCCGGAGCGCCCCTTGTCGAGGAACTCCTCCAGCGTGCCGTGGGTGCCGACGGCGACGATCAGCTCGGCGCCCTTGTCGTCGGCCAGGAGCATCGCGATGTCCTCGCTGGTGCCGGTGGCGGGGAAGATCACCGCCTCGCGGCCGAGCTGGTGGACGCGCTCCAGGCCGGGCGCCCTGCCGTCGCGGTAGGCGTGCACGACGAGCTCGGCGCCGGAGGTCAGGGCCTTGGTGGAGACCGAGTCGAAGTCGCCCACGATCACGTCGGGCAGGTAGCCGGCCTCCAGCAGCGCATCGGCCCCGCCGTCGACGCCGACGAGGACGGGACGGTATTCGCGGATGTAGGGACGAAGGGTGGCGATGTCTTCCTTGTAGTGATATCCGCGCACCACGATAAGGACATGCCTGCCCTCCATGGAGGTGCGGATCTCGGGCACGCCGACTCCGTCGATGAGCAGCCTGCCCTCACCGCGGACGTACTCCATCGTGTTGACGGCGAAAGCCTCGATCTGCACGGCGAGCCCGGCTCGGGCCTCGGCCATGGCCGCCTCGACGGCCTCGGCTGTCTGCTCTTCGCCCTTGCCGACGACGTCGTCGTCGAGATAGACGACGCCGTCGTTGACGCGGATGACGTCGCCGTCCTTGACCCGTTCGAACAGCTCCTGGTTGGCGTTGTCGACGAACGGCACGCCCGCCTCGACCAGGATCTGTGGCCCCAGATTGGGATAGCGACCGCTGATGCCGCTGGCGACGTTGACCACGGCCGCGGCACCGCACGCGACGAGTGCCTCCGCGCTGACCCGGTCAACGTCGACGTGGTCGATAATCGCTATCTCACCGGGCTGGAGGCGCTTTGTCAGCCTCTTGGTACGCCGGTCGATTCTCGCCACTGCCGTTACACCGGGAAGGTCATCAACCTTCCTGCCGCGGAGGCCCGGCATCTTGCTTCCCGGAACCTTCATCAAGACCATCCTGCCAGAGCGAAACAGCGCAGAGGCCACGCATCACGCGGCGTGTCCGCTATGTCACTCAGGATCACCTGTCTGCCGCGGCCAGACCGAGCAGTTCTTCGGCGTGCGCGCGGCCCAGCTCGGAGTCCTCCAGGCCGGCCAGCATGCGGGAGAGCTCGCGTACGCGGCCCTCGTGGTCGAGCGTGACCACGCCGCTGCGCACGACGCTGCCGTCGCTCGCCTTCTCGACCACCAGGTGCTGGTCGGCGAACGCGGCGACCTGCGGCAGGTGCGTGACCACGATGACCTGCGCGGTGCGGGCCAGCCTGGCCAGCCTGCGCCCGATCTCGACCGCGGCCTTGCCGCCCACGCCCGCGTCGACCTCGTCGAAGACGAACGTCGGCACCGGGTCGGCACCGGCGAACACCACCTCGATCGCCAGCATGACCCGGCTCAGCTCGCCGCCGGAGGCGCCCTTGTTGAGCGGGAGGGGCGGCGCGGCGGGGTGGGCGGCCATCCGCAGCTCCACCTCGTCGCGGCCCTCTGGCCCGAACTCCGGGCTCTGGGCGAGCTGGACGACGACTCTGGCGTGGGGCATGGCCAGCGCCGTCAGCTCCTCGGTCACCGCCTGGCCGAACCGCTCGGCGGCGGCCTGGCGCACCCGGGTGAGCTCGTCGGCCAGCTCGGTGAGGCGGGCGGTCAGCTCCTCGTACTCGCGGGTCAGCTCCTCGATGCGCTCGTCGTCGCCCTCGAGCTCGCCCAGCCGCGCGGCGGCCTGCTGCGCCCAGGTCAGGACCCCTGCGCTGTCCTCCGCATATTTCCGGATCAGCCCGGACAGCACGGACCGGCGTTCCTGCACGGCCGCCAGCCGGGCCGGGTCGGCCTCGATCGACTCCGCGTACGCCGCCAGATCGGTGGCCACGTCGGAGATGAGGTAGCCGGCCTCGGCCAGCCGGTCGGCCACGGAGGCGAGCTGGGGGTCGAAGTCGCGCACGACCTCCACGGCCGCCCGCGCCTCGCCGAGCAGGGAGATCACATCATGAGGGCTCCCCGCCGCCTCCATCGGGTCGCCGAGCAGCGCCGTGTGCGCGGTCGTGGCGGCGCTGCGCAGGGCGTCTGCGTGCGAGAGCCGCTCCTCCTCGCCGCGCAGCTCGGCGTCCTCGCCCGGCTTGGGGTCGACCTTCTCGATCTCCTCCAGGCCGAAGCGGAGCATGTCTGCCTCCTGCGCCCGCTCCCTGGCCCTGGTGGTCAGCTCCTCGAGCAGCGCGCCGACCTGCTTGTGCCGTTTGTACGCCTGAGAGTAGGCCCGCAGCGGCTTGACCAGCTCGTTACCCGCGTAGCGGTCGAGCGAGGCGCGCTGCCTGGCCGGCTGGAGCAGCCGCTGCTGGTCCATCTGCCCGTGCACCGCCACGAGGTCGTCGGCCAGGTAGGTCAGGGTGCCGACGGGCACTGTGCGCCCGCCGAGCCACGCCCTGGACCTGCCCTCGGCCGAGACGGTGCGCGAGATGATCAGCTCGCCGTCCTCGACCTGGCCGCCGATGTCCTCCACCTGCTGGGAGACGCGCCCGCCCGACTCGATGACCAGCGTGCCCTCGACGGACGCCCGCTCGGCTCCCGGGCGGATGCGCGAAGGGTCGGCCCGGCCGCCGAACAGCAGCCCGAGCCCGGTCACGACCATCGTCTTGCCCGCGCCGGTCTCGCCGGTGACCACGTTGAAGCCCGGCGAGAGCTCGAGAACGGCCTCATCGATGACGCCGAGCCCCTGGATGCGGACCTCCTCGACCCTTGGTCGCACTGCCCACTCCCGTTCACTGCCGTGTCTGATGGTCACACGCGTCGTTTCCGAACACCTGCGCCCATGTGATCCTACGCGCTCTCCCATCCATTGACTCAGGGTCGCACCCTTCCGCGCCAGCCCTGAACAGGAAGCTCGAACTTGGCGACCAGCCTGTCGGTGAACGGCGCGCCGGTGTTCTCCACGCCGTGCAGGCGGGCCAGGCGTACGGGATCGGCACCCCTGCGCACCTCCACCCGCGAGCCGGAGGGCAGCTCGAAGCGGCGGCGGCCGTCGCACCACAGGACGCCCCCCGGCGTGTCGGGCAGGATCTCGACGGCCAGCGTGGAGCGCGGGGAGGCCACCAGCGGCCTGGCGAACAGCGCGTGCGCGCTGATGGGCACCATGAGCAGCGCCTCCACCTCCGGCCATACGACAGGTCCGCCCGCCGAGAAAGCATAGGCGGTGGAGCCGGTCGGAGTGGCGCAGATCACGCCGTCGCAGCCCCACCGAGACAGCGGCCGGCCGTCGATCTCGGCGACCACCTCGAGCATGCGCTCCTGCTTTTCGACGGTGACCTCGTTGAGCGCCCACGTGTCGGCGAGCACCCGGCCGTTCAGCCGGGCGAGAACGTCGATCGTCATGCGCTCCTCGACGTCGTAGCGGGCCGCCACGACACTGTCGACCGCGGCCGACAGATCGGCGACCTCAGCCTCAGCCAGGAACCCGACATGTCCGAGATTGACCCCCAGCAGCGGCGTGCCGGCGGGCCTGGCGAGCTCGGCCGCGCGCAGCAGCGTGCCGTCGCCGCCGAGCACCATCATGACCTCGGCGTCCTTGACGGCGCCCGGGTCCGCGGGCACCGCCTCGACTCCGCGGCAGCCGATCTCGCCGAACTCCGACTCCAGCACCCGTACGGCGATCCCGGCGTCGACCAGCCGGTTGATGACCAGGCGTGCGCTCTCGACTGCGGCATCACGCCCGGTGTGTACGGCGACCAGCACGGTCCGTTTCATTGCGGCCCTTCCGCGACGGCACGCTCGATCTCGGCCTCGAGGTCGGCGACCGGCGGCTCGCCCTCCCCCTTGCCCAGCCAGAGCAGATATTCGACATTTCCCGATGGTCCCGGCAGCGGGCTCGCGGTCACGCCGCGCACGGCCAGCCCCAGCTCCCGGGCCTTGGCGGCGGCGTCGCGAACGGCGCCCTTGCGCAGCTCCGGATCGCGTACGACGCCGCCTGCCCCCACGCGGTCCTTGCCCACCTCGAACTGCGGCTTGACGAGCATCACGAAGTCGGCCCGCGGCGCGGCGACCGAGGCCAGGGCGGGCAGCACAAGCCTCAACGAGATGAACGACAGATCGCCGACGACCAGCGTGGGGGGCTCGCCGACCAGGTCCGGGGTCAGGTCGCGGACGTTGACGCGCTCCATGACCGTCACCCGCTCATCGGTGCGCAGCGACCAGGCCAGCTGGCCGTAGCCGACGTCCACGGCGAGCACGTGGGCTGCGCCGCGGCGCAGCAGCACGTCGGTGAAGCCGCCCGTGGAGGCGCCCGCGTCGAGGCAGCGGCGGCCCTCCACCCGCAGGCTCTCGAACGCCTCCAGCGCGCCGAGCAGTTTGTGCGCTCCTCGCGAAACATAGTCGGGCCCCTCTTCCGAGGCCGCGACGACGATGGCGGATGCGGTGTCGACCTGGGTGGCGGGCTTGCGGGCCTGCTGGCCGCCGACGGTGACCCGGCCGGCCTCGATGAGCTGGCCTGCCTGCTCGCGCGACCTGGCCAGGCCGCGGCGTACCAGCTCGCTGTCGAGGCGGATCCTGCGGCTCACTGCTCTTCCACGGCGGTGGCCAGCGTGGACTCGAGCCCGGAGAACGCCTCCTCGAAGACCCCCACGTGCTCACTCACCGGCAGCTCGGCCAAGCGGCCGAGACCGGCCACGATGGCGTCGACCCGCTCGTCGCCGGTCTCCTCCGGCAGCTCACTCATGACTCGACGGTAACGCCTCCCGCGAGCGCCCGGGACCTTGGCAGGCGTGTCATGCGTTGTAGCCCATACGGGGGTGCTACTCATGTGGAACGCTACGCTCCCCCAAGAAGGAAGAAAGGATGCGCACCATGGCAAGCGTCGAGGAGTGCCGGACGGCACTGACCAAGCTCGTCGCCCAGTTCGACGAGATCGACGAGGAGGACCGCGCCAAACACGTGGTCGAGCGGACGGTCAGCTGCCGCGTCAGTGACCTTGACGTGATCTTCTACGGCCGCCTGCACCACGGAGGGCTCGACCCGTTCACGGAGCAGCCGCCTGCGAACGGCAAGCCCGCCGACGTCAAGCTCACGATCGCGAGCAGCGACCTGATCGCGCTGGTGGACGGGGAGCTGGACCTGGCCAGGGCGCTGCTCGGAGGGCGGGTGAAGGTCGACGCCAGCTTCGGCGACCTGCTGCGCCTGCGCAAACTGATCTGACTCCCCTGTCCCCTTGGCTCTGACCCCCGAAAGACCCCATCCGCCCTCCCTCCGGAGCACTCACGACCCCGACCCGTTGAGGCGCTCACTCGCGACGAGACGCCACTCACCGATCAGGACCTGATCGATCCACCACATGTGGGGCCACATCCGCTGCCGCTGCGCGCTCAACCGAGCCGATCGAGCACGGGCTTGACGGCGTCCTCCTCGACCCGGCCCTCGCCGGCCGCGGTCCAGGCCGCGTCACAGGCGGCCCGCAACCCGTCGATCCGGCTCCCGTCACCGTCGAGGCGCAGAACACCGTCCTGCCACCGGGCCTGCCATCCTCCGCAGGCCCCGTCCCGCACCTCGGGATACGGGAGGAGCACGGCGCTCAGGTCATCACCGACATAGGTGGGCCGATGCCGCGGAGCGGCCGTCAGCACATCGACGGCCGTGGCCACCCCGGTCAGCACCAGCAGGCTGCCGACGCCCGCGTTGGACGCCCCCTCGATATCGGTGTCCAGCCGATCCCCCACGACCAGCGGCCGCCGCGCCCCCGTTCGGATCATGGACTCCCGATGCAGCGGCGGATCGGGCTTGCCCGCGTAAACCGGCTCGACCCCGGTGGCAGCGGCGATCACCCGGACCATCGCGCCGTTCCCCGGCAGCTCCCCCCGCTGGGTGGGCATCGTGCTGTCCCCGTTGGAGGCCACGAACCACGCCCCCTGCCGCACGGCCAGCGCCCCTTCCGACAGCAGCCCGTACGACAGGCCGGGGGCGATCCCCTGCACCACGGCGACAGGCGACTCGGCGGCGGTCGAGACAGGCCGCAACCCTCGATCCCGTACGGCCAGCCGCAGCCCCGACCCGCCGACGACGAGCACGTTCGAGCCGGGTGACACCCTTTCCGCGATCAGCCGGGCCGCCGCCTGCGCCGAGGTCACCACGTCATCGGCCGTGGCGGGCGCCCCGAGCTCGCGGAGGTGGGTGGCGATGGCGGCGGGCGTACGGGAGGCGTTGTTGGTGACGTACGCGAGCCGAGCCCCACGCCGCTGAGCCTCCTCCAACGCCGCAGGCGCACCTGGCACCGCATGACTGCCGAGGTAGACCACGCCGTCGAGGTCGAGCAGCAGGGTGTCATAGCCGTCGATCAGCACAGTGCCGCCTCTCCCCGTTCGCCTTTCACGCCGCGTGTGACTCTAGCGCCGTGCTCACGTCCACCTGCAGGAGGCCCGACCATGAACGATCCACCGGGATCGTGGACGCTACGCGGCCACGAGAGCAAGAACAACAACGGGAACGACATCACAGGGCGAAAGAATCGGCCCGCCTACATTTCCCGGCGGGCCCGCAAGGTAGCGCGAACACTCTTCAAGGCCGAAACATAATGCCGCTCATCCGGACGCATGGCCACCGCGATCGCCAGTGGCTCCTGGGCGCCCTCCACATCCCCGGTCCGCCACAACGCCAGCCCCAGCCCGAAGTAGGCATAATCCTCAGCCGGATTGGCATCGACGATCTGCCGGAAGCTGGCCGCTGCCTCCGCGTACTGCCGTGAGTTGAACTGCGCCCGCGCCAACCCCTCCAGGATGCTGCGCGACTCCGGTTCGGCCGCGGCGGCACGCTCCAGCAACGCGGCAGCGGCAGCCGGACTGCCTTCCTTGAGCAACTTCATCCCACGCTGATACCAATCGTAAATATTTCCTCTAGGAGCGCCAGAGTTGTCGTCGTGAACGTTTCCATCGTGGGTCATGCGCGAGGACTCCTTCGGCGCTGAGGGGGCGGTCCCGCTCCGCCCTGCTGCGGAACGGGCACGACTGCAACCAAGGGGCGACTTCCGGAAGGCACAAGCATTTATGGGAGCATGCCCGGTATGGGGATTCCTGAACTGCCGTTGCCGGATGGACTCGTGCTACGGCCCTTCCGAGGCGTACGTTTCGCTGTCGAAGATCCCGCCAAGGTGACCTCCCCACCGTACGACCTGATCTCCGATGCGGACGTGGACGCCCTCCTGGACTCCCATCCGAACAACGTCGTCCGTCTCATCCTTCCCCGCTCGCCCCGCGGCGACTCCCCGGCCCAGGACCCGACCGCCCGCCGGCAAACCCCGCCTCAGCACACCCCTTCCGCACCGGCCCCCACGCCACCGGCCGCCGCGCCCCATCGCGTCGCTTCCCCACCGGCCGAGGCGGCGGTCGCAAGCCGATACATCGAGGCCAGGGACACGCTGAGAGCGTGGCTGGACTCGGGCGTCCTGGTCCCGGACAAGGCGCCGGCGCTTTACGTGTACGAGCAGAGCGGGCCGGGTGTCCTGCAACGCGGCCTGATCGGCGATGTGGGCCTCGCCGACCCGGGGCAGCGCATCATCCTGCCCCACGAGGATGTCGTGCCGGGACCCATCGCCGACAGGCTCGCCCTCATGAGCACCACCCAGGCCAACCTCGAACCCATCTTCCTCCTCTATGACGGCGACCAGGGCACGGCCACCCGCATGGTGGGCGAGGTGGCCTCGACGCGGCCTCCCCTCGTGTCCGCGCACACGGAAGACGGGCTCACGCACCGTCTCTGGGCAATCACGAACACGTCCGAAATCGAGGCCATCAACGCCGACCTCCACCACCGCCAAGCTCTGATCGCCGACGGCCACCACCGGTACGCGACGTACCGCGTACTCCAACGCCAGGAGCACGCCACCCGCCACCGCGCGCACCCTGAGCCACTGCCCCACCCGGAAGAGCCATCCCCCAGCCCGACCTCCACCGCTCGGCAAACACCGCCACCGCGCACCGCCACACCCGGGGGTCGCCCTCTCGCTGAGGGACCCGACACTGGGGGAAGCGCCGATCCTGTCGGAGGGTCCGCCCCCGAGCGCCCCACACCGGAGCGCCCCGCACGCGAGCCCGCCACGGCGGAGGGCGCCGCTGCTGGGGGCGCCGGGAGGGACGATTCGGCTCCGGGGCACGCGGGGCCGGCCGTCGGGCCGTGGGACTTCGGGTTGGCCTTGCTCGTCGACTCCACCGCGTACCCGCCCAATCTCCAGGCCATCCACCGCGTGATCCCCGGGCTTCCCCTGTCCGAGGCCGCCGCCAAGGCGAAGGGCGCGTGGCGGGTCCGCGACTTCGACGACCTGGCGCAGGGCTTGGCGGCGCTCGAGGAGGCTCCGGAGCCGGCCTTTCTGCTCGCCGGCGGAGGCGGCTCCCACCTGCTCACCGACCCCGATCCGATGCAGCTCGCCCACGCCATGCCGCCCGACCACTCCGAGCGTTGGAACTCCCTCAACACCTCCGTCCTCACAGAGTTCGTGCTGCCCAAGGTGTGGGGCATGCACGACGACGAACAGACCGTACGGATCGTGCACCACGACACGGATGCCGCGGTGCGGCTGGCCATCCGTACCGGCGGCACCGCGGTGCTCATCAAGCCCCTGGCGGTCGACGACGTGCTGGCCGTCGCCGCCGGCGGCGAACGAGTGCCCCGCAAATCCACCTCCTTCGGCCCGAAGCCCAGAACCGGCCTGGTGCTCCGTACGTTCGCCATCGACTGACGCGCAACCGCTCTCCCCTGCCGACAGACGCCATGGTCCACAGCGCCCACTGCCAGCACATCCCTCGTAGTAGCCCGCAACGCGCATCCCGGTCGTAAACCCTCGGGACAACGGACCCGCGCACGAGCGACGGAGGTCAGATCGCTGGTGCCAGGTAGGCCACCTGGCGGGGGATCAGGGCGGCGAGGCCCCCATGAGGGCTGAGGGTAGGGTCGTCGGGGAGGGCGTCGGGTTGGGGCAGGTCGGCCTCGTACGGCTTGGCGGAGCTCACTTCCACCTCGTATCGCCAGGTCTTGGCCGCGGACGGGCCGAACACGCGGCAGCGGAAGGAGCCCGCCACCTCCATGTAATCGCGCGGCTTGAGACTGCGCACTATGGCGGCCGTCTCCGGGTCGAAGGTGACGCACGGGATGCTGTCCGTCAGGGCGGCTCCGCGTCTGTGGCGACGGCGGCGCACGATGATGCGCCACTTCGTCACGGTGTCGCCGCTGGGCAGGGGCTGCTCCTCGACTGCCGCCGAGAGCCGGCCCACCAGCAAGACTTCGTTTCGGTCCACTGTCGTCCTCCTGTCGGTGCTCTGGTGGAGATCACTCTCTACGATGAGGAGGAGCCCGGATCGGCTCGAATGCCGTTCTGGGGATGACGGCTGGACGCTCGGGAGTTCCTGTGGACAACATCACCGCGCTGGGCGGCGACGTCTATGAAATCGACACCAAAATGGCGGGATACACAGGCATCACCGCCGGTTACCTGATTCTGGGTGATCGGCCGTGCCTGGTGGAGACGGGTACGTCGACGTCGGCACCCGTGGTCCGTGACGCACTCGCCTCGCTCGGCGTCGGACCGGAGGACCTGGCCACCGTCGTGGTGACCCACATCCACTTGGATCATGCGGGCGGGGTGGGCGACATCGCCAAGTTCTTCCCGTCCGCGCAGATCGTCGTACACGAGAAGGGCGCCCGCCATCTGGCTGATCCGTCACGGTTGATGGCCAGCGCGCGGATGGTGTGGGGTGACAAGCTCGACGTGCTTTTCGGCGAACTGTCCCCCACCGAGGCCGAACGCATCGTCGCCCTCGGCGACACCGGAGCCATCGACCTGGGCAACGGCCGTACGCTGAACAGCCACTACTCGCCCGGTCATGCGAAACATCACGTGGGCCTCGTCGACTCCGTCACCGGCGATCTGTACGTCGGCGACGCGGCCGGCGTCTACCTGCCCGAAACAGGCGATCTTCGCCCCGCGACCCCTCCGCCGGACTTCGACCTGCAGACCGCACTCGACTCGATCGCGCTGTTCGAGGCTCTTGGGCCGCAACGGCTGCTGTTCAGCCACTACGGGCCGGTCGACGCCGTACAGGAGACTCTCGAACGGTCCGCGGAGGAGCTCCGCGTCTGGGTGGATCTCACCAAGCAGGCGCGTTCTGAGGGGATGGACCTGGACCACGCCGTGGCCATGGTCAGGGACCGTACGAAGGAGCGTTACAGCCCGGTGCAGTCCGATGCGGACGCTGGGATGAACGAGCAGCTCGAGCTGCTGAGCGGTGCTCCCTCGAACGTCGCGGGAATCCTCCACTGGCTGGACCGCGTCTCACCGTAGGCCGCGCGGTGTCGTCTCGCCGCCCACGCGCACACCGCCGCATCACCGGTTCCGTTGGAAGGGGAGCCGGCACCTCGCCGTCCCCAATGTGATCCCTCTACGAGGAGCGCCGCGAGAGGCCGCGCCCGCCACGTCCCGCCGTACCGAGCGCCGCGACAGCAGCGGCAGTACGGCGGGACGTGCGGAAGCCCTCGAGCCTCGGGCGTCAGTTGTCGGTCTTGGGCTTGTCGTCCGAGGCCGGGTCGTCGGGCTCATCGGGCTCGTCGAGCACGTCACCGAAGTTCGGCTCGATGAACGCGGGGTTGATGCTCGGCGCCTGGAGCTGAGGCGTCACCTCGGGCGTGTCCTGCTGTCCGGCCGAGCCCTCGTCGGCCTCCGTCAGGCTCTCCTCGACGCCGGCCGGGCCGTCCTGCTGCTCGAAGCCCTCGTCACGCACCGCGGCCGCGCCGGCCTGCTGCGGCTCCTGATCCGGTACGGCAGCCGAACCTTCCCGGTCCGGGACAGCGGCTGAACTCTCCTGATCCGTTGCGGCAGCCGGGCTCTCCTGATCCGACACCTCAGCCGGACCCTCTTGCTCCGGCCCGTCGGACGGCTCCTCTGCTGCCGGCTCTCGATCGAGCACGTCGGCAGGCTCTTCCGCGACCCTGCCCTCCGAGACCGGCGCGTCCTCCAGAACGTCACCCGTCTCGTCGGCATCGGCGTCGTCGAAGTCCTCCTCGACGTCCTCGATGACGGCGCCGGTCAGCTCGGCGTAGCGCTCCGCCGCGTCCGTCTCCCCGTCCTCGTCGAACGCCATCGCCCTTCCGAACCAGGCCGCGGCCGCCTCCTGCTGCCCCGCGTCGGCCAGCGCGTCGGCGTACGCGAACGCCAGCCGCGCCGACCAGGGCTTCGGCTGCGGATCCCGCAGCTCGGGGAGCCGCTGCAAGGTGATCACGGCGGCGTCGTGCTGGCCGAGGTCGCGGCGGGCGCCGGACTCGACGATGGTCAGCTCGATGCGTCCGGCTCGGTCGAGGCGCTCGGCCTCCGGTGAACGTACGAGGTCGATCGCCCGCTCGGGACGCCCGAGGCCGCGTTCACAGTCGGCCATGACCGGCAGGTACGCCTCCGAACCCGTCATCCTCCTGGCCGCGCGCAGATCGCTCAGCGCCTCGGAGAAGTGCCCGGCGCGGTAGGCGACGATGCCGGCGGCCTCGCGTACGACGCCGATCCTGGCCGCGAACCTACGCGCCACCTTCGTGTGCTCGTGCGCCCGGTCCGGGTCGTCGTCCTCGAGCGCCCGCTCGGCGGCGACGAGGTGCCGGCCCACCAGCTCGGCGAGGTCGCCGGGGAGGGAACGCAGCTCTTCGCGGACCTCCTTGTCGAGCTCCTCCGCGGTGACGTCGGCCGGGACATCGGGCAGCTTCTCGCGCTGCGGAGCGTCCGACTCGCGATCGGGCCTGCCGTACCTGGCGCGGGTGCCGGAGGAGCCAGGACGCTCGGCGCGGTCGTCGCGTGAGAACGGGCGGCCGGCGCCACCTTCGCGGCGGGGACCCTGGTCGCCCTCACGACGGCCACCGTAGCCACCCTCACGGCGCGGACCCCGATCATCGCGGAAACCACCCTCACGACGGCCACCGAAGCCACCCTCGCGACGCGGACCCCGATCATCGCGGAAACCACCCTCACGACGGCCACCGAAGCCACCCTCACGACGCGGACCCCGATCATCGCGGAAACCACCCTCACGACGGCCACCGGAGTCGCCTTCGCGACGCGGCCCACGATCGCCGTAGCCGCTGTCGCGACGCGGCCCACGATCACCGTAGCCGCCTTCCCGGCGGGGACCGCGGTCGTCGCGCGAGCCCGGGCGTGCGGGGCCACCCTCGCGGCGGGCGCCGAACCCACCCTCACGACGGTCGCCGTAGCCACCCTCGCGACGCGGACCACGATCATCCCGATCCCGGAACGAACGACGCTCGTCACCCTCAGGGCGCGGACCCCGATCGTTGCGGAAGCCACCTTCGCGGCGGTCCCCGAACCTGCCCTCACGACGGTCCCCGTATCCGCCCTCACGGCGCGGCCCACGATCACCGTAGCCGCCTTCCCGGCGCGGACCCCGATCGTCGCGGAAGCCACCCTCACGGCGCGGACCACGATCGTCCCGGGAACCACCCTCACGCCGCTCCCCGAACCTGCCCTCACGACGGTCGCCATAGCCACCCTCGCGACGATCGCCGAAGCTACCCTCGCGACGCGGACCACGATCATCCCGATCCCGGAACGAACGACGCTCATCGCCCTCACGGCGCGGACCGCGATCGTCGCGGTCCCGATAGGTACGACGATCGTCACTACGAGGTCCGCGATCGTCACCTTCGCGCCGAGGGCCACGGTTGTCCCGGTATCCGCCCTCACGGCGCGGCCCACGGTCCCCCTGGTCGCTGTCGCGGCGCGGCCCACGATCGCCGTACCCGCCTTCCCGGCGCGGACCCCGATCATCCCGGGAACCACCCTCACGCCGGTCCCCGAACCTGCCTTCACGACGGTCGCCGTAGCCGCCTTCACGACGGTCGCCGTAGCCACCTTCGCGACGGTTGCCGAAGCCACCCTCGCGTCGAGGGCCACGATCGTCCCGATCCCGGAACGAACGGCGCTCGTCACCTTCGCGACGCGGGCCGCGATCGTCCCGATGGCCCTCGTCCCGCCGGGGCGCCCGGTCTCGGTCGTAGGAGCGCGACCTGTCGTCGGAACGGAACGGACGGTCGCCGCCGGAGTCTCGCCCACGAGAGCTGTACCCGCCGCTCCTGCCGTCTCCGCTGGAGCGCCTATCCCCGTAGTCGCCGCGCCCGCGCTGTCCGCCGTCCGATCCGTTATCTCTGTTCACTTCTGGTCCATTTCGTTGGCTCACCCAGCGGACTCACAATGACGGTCCACCGTGGCTGGGTCGCCGCCCGTCCTCGGGCCTTACGCGACGAAGGCCACCTGTGGGGTGGCCCGGTTCCTCCAGCCTAGCAAGCCCAGCAGCGTCCATGAGCCCAGATGAAAGCCGCTTCCCCGGTGGAGGGCCGGTTCACGGCGCCCAGGAGCCGGCGTGGACGTCGGCAAGATCTTTCTCAGCGTGCGGAGGAAAACAAAAAGAGGGGGTCCGACGCCGTCGGACCCCCTCCATAAGTATTGTGCGGCGGTGACCTACTCTCCCACACCCTCCCGAGTGCAGTACCATCGGCGCTGGGAAGCTTAACTTCCGGGTTCGGAATGTAACCGGGTGTTTCCTTCCCGCCATAACCGCCGCAACCCCTCGAGCAGCAACTGTTTGCTGTCTCAGAATTGCCTAGTGGACGCGAGCAAGAACGACTTTCAAAAAGTCTGCTTTGTGGTCAAGTCCTCGGCCTATTAGTACCGGTCAGCTCCACACGTTACCGTGCTTCCACCTCCGGCCTATCAACCCGGTCGTCTACCGGGAGCCTTACCCACTCTCGTGGTGGGAGACCTCATCTCAAGGCAAGCTTCCCGCTTAGATGCTTTCAGCGGTTATCCCTCCCGAACGTAGCCAACCAGCCGTGCACCTGGCGGTACAACTGGCACACCAGAGGTTCGTCCGTCCCGGTCCTCTCGTACTAGGGACAGCCCCTTTCAAGTCTCCTGCGCGCGCAGCGGATAGGGACCGAACTGTCTCGCGACGTTCTAAACCCAGCTCGCGTACCGCTTTAATGGGCGAACAGCCCAACCCTTGGGACCTACTCCAGCCCCAGGATGCGACGAGCCGACATCGAGGTGCCAAACCATCCCGTCGATATGGACTCTTGGGGAAGATCAGCCTGTTATCCCCGGGGTACCTTTTAGCCGTTGAGCGACACCGCTTCCACACGCCGATGCCGGATCACTAGTCCCAGCTTTCGCTCCTGCTCGACCCGTCAGTCTCACAGTCAAGCTCCCTTGTGCACTTACACTCAACACCTGATTGCCAACCAGGCTGAGGGAACCTTTGGGCGCCTCCGTTACTCTTTGGGAGGCAACCGCCCCAGTTAAACTACCCACCAGACACTGTCCCCGATCCGGATCACGGACCAGAGTTAGACATCCAAAACGACCAGAGTGGTATTTCACCAATGACTCCACCCGAACTAGCGTCCGAGCTTCCCAGTCTCCCACCTATCCTACACAAGCCGTTCCAAACACCAATGTCAAGCTGTAGTGAAGGTCCCGGGGTCTTTCCGTCCTGCTGCGCGAAACGAGCATCTTTACTCGTACTGCAATTTCACCGGGTCTGCGGTTGAGACAGCGGGGAAGTCGTTACGCCATTCGTGCAGGTCGGAACTTACCCGACAAGGAATTTCGCTACCTTAGGATGGTTATAGTTACCACCGCCGTTTACCGGCGCTTAAGTTCTCACCTTCGCGTGATCACTCACACTAAGCGGTCCCCTTAACGTTCCGGCACCGGGCAGGCGTCAGTCCGTATACATCGTCTTACGACTTCGCACGGACCTGTGTTTTTAGTAAACAGTCGCTTCCCCCTGGCCACTGCGACCCCCACCAGCTCCGAGTGCAAAACTCATCACCAGCAGAGGTCCCCCTTCTCCCGAAGTTACGGGGGCAATTTGCCGAGTTCCTTAACCACAGTTCACCCGATCGCCTTGGTATTCTCTACCTGACCACCTGAGTCGGTTTAGGGTACGGGCCGCCACAACACTCACTAGAGGCTTTTCTCGGCAGCATAGGATCATCCACTTCGCCACAATTGGCTCGGCATCACATCTCAGACATAAAGAACGCGGATTTGCCTACGTTCCGCCCTACATGCTTACCCCAGGACAACCATCGCCTGGGCTGGACTACCTTCCTGCGTCACCCCATCGCTTACCTACTACCCGATCGGTTCGAGCGTTCACTCTGACCCCAAGCCCGAAGGCTCAAGCGAGTTAAGGACTCTTAGCATCACGAGGTTCAGTATGGGCGCATTGAAGCGGGTACGGGAATATCAACCCGTTGTCCATCGACTACGCCTGTCGGCCTCGCCTTAGGTCCCGACTTACCCTGGGCGGATTAGCCTGCCCCAGGAACCCTTGGTCATCCGGCGCGAGGGTTTCTCACCCTCGATTCGCTACTCATGCCTGCATTCTCACTCGCACAGCTTCCACAACTAGATCACTCTGCTGCTTCACCAGCTGCACGACGCTCCCCTACCCACCAACAGCTCATAGCTGTCAGTGCCACGACTTCGGCGGTGTACTTGAGCCCCGCTACATTGTCGGCGCAGAATCACTTGACCAGTGAGCTATTACGCACTCTTTCAAGGGTGGCTGCTTCTAAGCCAACCTCCTGGTTGTCTCTGCGACTCCACATCCTTTCCCACTTAGCACACGCTTAGGGGCCTTAGTCGGTGATCTGGGCTGTTTCCCTCTCGACTACGAACCTTATCGCCCGCAGTCTCACTGCCACGCTCTCACTTACCGGCATTCGGAGTTTGGCTGACGTCAGTAACCTTGTCGGGCCCATTAGCCATCCAGTGCTCTACCTCCGGCAAGAAACACGCGACGCTGCACCTAAATGCATTTCGGGGAGAACCAGCTATCACGGAGTTTGATTGGCCTTTCACCCCTACACACAGATCATCCCCCAGGTTTTCAACCCTGGTGGGTTCGGTCCTCCACCCAGTCTTACCTGAGCTTCAACCTGCCCATGCGTAGATCACTCCGCTTCGGGTCTACAGCATGCGACTCAAACGCCCTATTCAGACTCGCTTTCGCTACGGCTCCCCCACACGGGTTAACCTCGCCACACACCATAACTCGCAGGCTCATTCTTCAAAAGGCACGCAGTCACATCACACAACAGCAAGCTGCTGTAAGCTCCTACGGCTTGTAGGCACACGGTTTCAGGTACTATTTCACGACCCCTCACCGGGGCACTTTTCACCTTTCCCTCACGGTACTCGTGCACTATCGGTCATCAGGGAGTATTTAGGCTTACCAGGTGGTCCTGGCAGATTCACACAGGATTTCTCGAGCCCCGTGCTACTTGGGATCCCCTCCAGCAGTCGACAAGGTTTCGCCTACCCGGCTCTCACGGTCTACGGCAGCCCTTCCCAGAGCTTTCAACTACCCCATCGATTTATCACTGCTTGCAGTTCCGGCAGAAACCACCAGAAGGTCCCACGACCCCGGACATGCAACGCCTGCCGGCTATCACACACGCCCGGTTTAGCCTCATCCGCTTTCGCTCACCACTACTCACGGAATCACATATTGTTTTCTCTTCCTACGGGTACTGAGATGTTTCACTTCCCCGCGTTACCACCAACCGCCCTATACATTCAGGCGGAGGCAACACCACATGACTGGTGCTAGGTTTCCCCATTCGGACATCCCCGGATCAACGTCTGGTTGGCGACTCCCCGAGGCTTAACGCAGCCTCCCACGTCCTTCATCGGCTCCTGATGCCAAGGCATCCACCGTGTGCCCTAAAAAACTTGGCCACAAAGATGCTCGCGTCCACTATGCAAATCTCAAACAACAAACAGCAACCGCATCCACAACTCCGAAAAGCTGCTTCAGCGGCCCTGTCATCCAAGAAGAACCAGGCACGCATGCCCGTTCCTTCAGGACCCAACAGTGTGTTCAGACCCGAACCAAAACCCCGCAACCACGTTCCCACTCCCTTACGGGCGGTACTAGCGGCCCGGCAACCCGGTCCGACTGACTAGCCAGTGCTCCACTAGTGAGCTGTCGCCCCACCGATCGTGCGCCGGTGACGGGCGAGTGTGCTCCTTAGAAAGGAGGTGATCCAGCCGCACCTTCCGGTACGGCTACCTTGTTACGACTTCGTCCCAATCGCCAGCCCCACCTTCGACCGCTCCCCCCCTTACGGGTTGGGCCACGGGCTTCGGGTGTTGCCGACTTTCGTGACGTGACGGGCGGTGTGTACAAGGCCCGGGAACGTATTCACCGCAGCATTGCTGATCTGCGATTACTAGCGACTCCGACTTCATGGGGTCGAGTTGCAGACCCCAATCCGAACTGAGACCGGCTTTTAGGGATTCGCTCCACCTCACGGTATCGCAACCCTCTGTACCGGCCATTGTAGCATGTTTGCAGCCCAAGACATAAGGGGCATGATGACTTGACGTCATCCCCACCTTCCTCCGAGTTGACCCCGGCAGTCCCCCATGAGTCCCCACCACCCCGAAGGGCGTGCTGGCAACATGGAGCAAGGGTTGCGCTCGTTGCGGGACTTAACCCAACATCTCACGACACGAGCTGACGACAGCCATGCACCACCTGTCACCCAGTCCGAAGAGGGCCCCATCTCTGGAGCTTTCCGGGTGATGTCAAACCTTGGTAAGGTTCTTCGCGTTGCGTCGAATTAAGCAACATGCTCCGCCGCTTGTGCGGGCCCCCGTCAATTCCTTTGAGTTTTAGCCTTGCGGCCGTACTCCCCAGGCGGGGCGCTTAATGCGTTAGCTCCGGCACGGAGATCGTGGAAGACCCCCACACCTAGCGCCCAACGTTTACAGCGTGGACTACCAGGGTATCTAATCCTGTTCGCTCCCCACGCTTTCGCTCCTCAGCGTCAGGTAAGGCCCAGCAAGCCGCCTTCGCCACCGGTGTTCCTCCTGATATCTGCGCATTTCACCGCTACACCAGGAATTCCACTTGCCCCTACCTACCTCTAGCCGGCCCGTATCCACCGCAGACCCGCAGTTAAGCTGCGGGCTTTCACGGCAGACGCGACCAGCCACCTACGAGCTCTTTACGCCCAATAATTCCGGACAACGCTTGCGCCCTACGTATTACCGCGGCTGCTGGCACGTAGTTAGCCGGCGCTTCTTCTGCAGGTACACGTCAACTTCGTCCCTGCTGAAAGAGGTTTACAACCCGAAGGCCGTCATCCCCCACGCGGCGTCGCTGCGTCAGGCTTCCGCCCATTGCGCAATATTCCCCACTGCTGCCTCCCGTAGGAGTCTGGGCCGTGTCTCAGTCCCAGTGTGGCCGGTCGCCCTCTCAGGCCGGCTACCCGTCGTCGCCTTGGTAGGCCACTACCCCACCAACAAGCTGATAGGCCGCGAGCCCATCCCCAACCGAAAAACTTTCCACCACCACCCGATGCCAGGGGCGGTCATATCCGGTATTAGACCCAGTTTCCCGGGCTTATCCCAGAGTCAGGGGCAGGTTGCTCACGTGTTACTCACCCGTTCGCCGCTCGAGTACCCCGAAGGGCCTTTCCGCTCGACTTGCATGTGTTAAGCACGCCGCCAGCGTTCGTCCTGAGCCAGGATCAAACTCTCCAAACAATGTCTCGTCTGGATTGTGAATCCAAGCAATAACCGTCAATCATGACGGGGTCATGCATGTGTATCTCATGCACTGGCTTTTAACACACTGTTGAGTTCTCAAGAAACGGACGCGTACATCCTTGCTCAAGCCTGCTGGCCCTCGCTCGGAGGCGTACCGTTCGTTTTCCTAAACTTTACTCAGTTTGCCAGTTGCCTGTCAAATCCAAGGATTTGCTAGGAGCTGGTCATGCCGAGCTAGGATGTTGCACCCCGTCTCCGGGGCAACCCTCACAACTTACCGTGTCATCCAGAGCTTGTCGAATCAACCGATTTTCCGGTGACTTCGGCATGCCCGACGATGACCTCGATGCCAGAGCACGCCGAAGCAGCTCCGCCGAGTGGCTCGTTAATTCAAGGGGCTTGCGCGGGGGCCCGTCCGCCTCAGCGGCGTCCGGCTCACTCCCGGCGCGAACAGAAACATTAGGTCGCGATCCGCGACACGTCAAATCGTCGCGCGAAGCGGCCCGTCACGGCCCGGCTGAGGGCCGTCCGTCCACGCCTAGCAGTCGGGCAGGCACCCGGAAGCGGACAGGCAGCAGGCACGCCGGACATACGGCCGGCAAACCGCACCCATCGGGCGGGCACACCAGACGGGGCCCGCTGCGCAGACGGGTAGGCATGTCACAGCTCCCGGGCGGCACGGGTGATGGCCTCGCCGCATCGGGCCAGCAGGTGCCGCAGCGTCTCCCGCTCCTCCGTACTGAACTCGGCCGCGATCGCCCGCTCGACCACCACGGCCCGCTCATCCGCCGCCTTCAGCGCCGCATGCCCGGCCTCGGTCAGCCGGCTCTCCAGGACCTTGCGGTGCCAAGGGTGCGGTGAGCGCGTGACGAGACCCTGCTCCTCCAGGTTCTTCAGCACGACGGTCATGGCCTGGGGCGTGACCAGGCACGCCCGAGCCAGCGCCGCGCCCGAGATCCCGGGGCTGCCGGCCAGCGCGAACAGCGCCGCATACTGGGGAACGGTCAACCCTGCCGGCCGGACGGCGGCCTGTTTCGCGGCGATCAAAGCCTGCTCGGCGCGCTTGATGTCCAGTCCGAGGCGTTCCTCCGCAGGCATCCCCATGTCGGGAATCGTACAACATTGATAGCTATAAAAGCTTTGATATGTTGAAGGCAACCGTTGTCGAGAAGGAGACGTGATGATTCCCGAGAGCCACTTGGACCTGCTGCAGCGGCCGCTGTTCGCCCACCTGGCGACGATCGGACCGGACGGAGCGCCCAACGTGAACCCGGTCTGGACGATCTGGGACGGAGAGTACTTGCGGTTCACGACCACGACGGACCGCCGCAAGTACCGAAATGTCGTGGAAAATCCGCAGGTGGCGGTCTCCATCAACGACCCGGAGAAGCCGTACCGCTATGTGGAGATCCGTGGCGTGGTCGAGCGGGTCGACCCCGACCCCTCGGGCGACTTCTTCGACGTCCTGGCCAACCGCTACGGCCTGGAGTACGAGCGCCCGGTCGGCGACGCCGAGCGGCGGGTGGTGATCGTTATGAAGCCGACACGCACCACCCAGCAGTAGCCCGCCGAACGCGTATCCTGCCCCGGTGACCACTGCCGCCACACTCGCTCCCCCGGCCCGTCCCGCCGAACGGCTCCGCACGTCCACCCCGTGGTGGATGGCATTGATCGCAGGGGCCGCGGCTTTCACGGGGACGGGCTCCGCCACCCTGAACGGCGACGAGCTGGCCACCATCAGCGCCGCCCCCCCCGGTCGCTGCCGGGCATGTGGGAGCTGGCACGTCACATCGACGGGCATTTCCTCCCGTACTACCTGTTCATGCACCTCTGGGTGAAGGCGGGCACGGCGGAGCTGTGGCTGCGGCTGCCGTCGGCGGTGGGGATCGGTGTGGCGGCCTGGTTCCTGGTCGATCTCGGCCGGCGGCTGCACAGCACCCGCGCCGGGGTGATCGCCGCCGCGATCTTCGCGATCTTGCCCTCGGTGGCTTACTTCGGGGCCTTCGCCAGGCCGTACGCGTTCGCCGCGGCCGCCGTCGTGTTCTCGTTCTGGGCGCTGCACCGGGCGATCGAGCGGCCGGACGGAAGACGGTGGGTGGTGTACGGGGTGGCGGTCGCGCTCGTGTGCTGCACCCATCTCTTCGCCGTGCTGGTGCTCCCCGCCCAGCTGGCGCTGGCGCGCCGGGGCCGGGTGGTGCCGATGCTGGCGGCGCTCGCGGTCGGCTGCCTGCCCGCTGTGGTGCTGGGGCTGGTGGGGTTCGGGGAACGGCATGCGATCAGCTGGATCCCGCAGCGCGGGCCCGAGGTGTGGCTGAAGTTCCCCAAGATGGCGGCGGGGGCGACCGGGCTCGGGGTGATGCTGTTCGCGATGGCGCTGGCCGGCGCGGTGCTGCTGTGGAGAGCGTCGCGCGACGACCGGCGGGCGTGGGTGTTCGCGCTGGCCGGATGGCTGCTCCTGCCTCCGGTGCAGCTGCTCGCGGTGTCGCGGCTCGTGACGCCCGTCTATGTGGATCGATACCTCTTCGTCACCGCCCCCGCGCTCGCCCTGCTGGCCGGGCTCGCCCTGGCGTCTCTCCCCCGGCTCCACGTGGTGGCCGCGGTGGTGGTCGTGCTGCTGGGATGCGCACTTTCGTTCCAGGAGCATGTGACGGTGCGCGAGGAGAACGGGCGGTTCGAGAACATCCCCTGGGCGCTGCGCGTCATCAAGGCCGAGCCCGATGACGCGATCGTCTACGGGCAGAGCCAGCTCCGCATCGGCTTCGAGTACTACGCCGACTCGCTGATGCCCGTCGACGTGCTCAAGGCCGGCGACGCGCCCTCGCCCGACGGGTTCGGATATCCCGAGCGGCCCGACGTGAACGCCGCCTTGAAGGGGCGCGAACGGGTGTGGGTGGTCTGGCGCGGGAGCAAGCAGTCGGCGATCCCGCGGGCGGCGGAAGTGGAGAAGGCGGGGTTCGAGCTCAGCATGGCCAAGCACTCCACCGACCTGCCGGGGCTGACGGTGGCGCTGTTCACCCGCCGCTGAACGCGGAAGCGGGCCCTCCCCCCTGGAAACCGGAAAGGCCCGCTTCAACCAAGACGACCTATGAGGCGACCTCGACGCCGCCGATCGACTTCTTGCCGCGCCGCAGCACCATGTAGCGCCCCTGCAGCAGGTCGTCGGAGGTCGGGACGTACGCCTCGTCGGTGATCTTGACGTTGTTCAGGTAGGCCCCGCCCTCCTTCACGGCACGCCGGGCCGCCGACTTCGACTCCACCAGCCCGCTGTCGGCCATGAGATCCACGAGCGGCGTGCCGAGCGCGGGAATCGTGGCCTTGGGCACCTCGGCCAGCGCCGCTCCGAGCGTCGAGGCGGGCAGGTCCTCCAGCGCACCCTGGCCGAAGAGCGCCTTGGAGGCGGCCACGACCGCGTCGAGCTCCTGCTTCCCGTGCAGCAGCTCGGTGAGGTCCTCGGCCAGCGTCCGCTGCGCCTCGCGGGCGAAGGGCCGCTCGGCGACGGCCTTCTCCAAGGCCTCGATCTCCTCGCGGCTCTTGAACGTGAACACCTTGAGGTAGTGGATCACGTCGCGGTCGTCGGAGTTGAGGAAGTACTGGTAGAAGGCGTACGGCGAGGTCATCTCGGGGTCGAGCCAGAGCGCGCCGCCCGCCGTCTTGCCGAACTTGGTGCCGTCGGCCTTGGTGATCAGCGGCAGGGTGAGCGCGTGGACGTGCGCGCCCTCGATGCGGCGCACCAGGTCGGCTCCCGCCGTGATGTTGCCCCACTGGTCGCTGCCGCCGATCTGCAGCGTGCAGTTGTAGCGGCGGTGCAGCTCCAGGTAGTCGTTGGCCTGGAGGATCTGGTAGCTGAACTCGGTGTAGCTCAGCCCCTCACCCTGCAGCCGCGCGGAGACCGACTCCCTGGCCAGCATGCGGTTGACCGGGAAGTGCTTGCCGATGTCGCGCAGGAAGTCGATGGCGCTCAGCTCTCCGGTCCAGTCGAGGTTGCTGACCATGAGGGCGGCGTTCGGCTGAGCGTCGAAATCGAGGAAACGGCCGACCTGCCCGCGCAGGCGCTCCACCCATTCGGCCACGACCTCGCTGGCGTTGAGCGAGCGCTCGGTGTTGCGTCCGCTCGGGTCGCCGATCAGGCCGGTGGCGCCGCCGACCAGGCCGATCGGGCGGTGCCCGGCCAGCTGCAGGCGGCGCAGCGTCAGCAGGGGTACGAAGTGGCCGACATGCAGGGAAGGGGCGGTCGGGTCGAAACCGGAATAGACCGTGATCGGTCCCTTGGCCATGGACGCGCGCAGGGCGTCGAGGTCGGTGGACTGAGCGATCAGCCCTCGCCACGCGAGGTCATCGAGAATGTCGGTCACGGTGCCGGCTTTCCATTGAGACGTTGGACATTAAGTATGACAAGCGTGCCCGATCGCCTGGGTTGACCGCCACTTGGATACGCTCTGTCTCCATGTGGAAGGTCCGTCGCGAGCTGGCCGTTTTCAAGATCTTAGGGGCTGTTGTGTGTGCCGGGCTCGCCGTCTACTGGTGGCTCGAGAGCGACCTGCGCGGCGTGATCCTGGCCGTTCCCGCGGCCGTGCTGGTCGGCGGGATGGGGCTGCGCGACCTCATCGCCCCCGTACGGCTGGCCGCCGACGAGAGCGGGATCACCGTGGTGCACGGGTTCGCGGGCAGGCGGCACGTGCCCTGGGAGGCGATCCAGGACGTCAAGGTGGACGTGCGCAGGCGCTGGGGGCTGCGGAGCGAGATGCTCGAGATCGACACCGGCGACTACCTGCACATCTTCAGTCCTCACGAGCTGGGCGCCTCTCCCACGGAGGTGGCCGCGGCGTTGCGGCGGCGCGGAACGTGAGGGCGGTACGGCGACACGGTCGGGTCGCCGTCGATCCAGAACCGCCAAGGGGTCTCCTTGGCCGTCGAGATGCCGGTACGCGGGCCTGACCTGATCGACGCCGGGTCGGCCGGCAGGCCCTCCAGGACGGCGGCCGCCCCGTGGGGCACGCCGGTCAGCCGGCGGCCGACCGCGAAGGGCGCGTCGCCGGGGAGCGCCCGCGAGGAGTCCACGATCGCGTCGAGGCCGTTGTGCTCGCGGAGCAGACCGAGGACGACGGCCAGCCTGGCGGGGCCGCGCGCGAGGTCCCGGTCGGGGATCGTCCTGCCGCGCGCCCCCGTACCTTTGCCCGTGCCTTTGCCCGTGCCTTCGCCCGTGCCGTTGCCCGTGGCGGAGCGCCGGGCGCGGGCCTCCTCGATGCCCGCCACCACCTCGCCCGCCCGCAGCAGCACGGCCGAGCCGAAGTCCTCGGGCAGGCAGACGAGGTTCGCGCAGAAGTGCATGCCGTACGTGAAGTACACGTACAGGTGTCCCGGCGGGCCGAACATGACGGCGTTGCGCGGCGTCTTGCCCCGGTAGGTGTGCGCCGCCGGGTCCTCGCCGGGGCCGCCGTACGCCTCGACCTCGGTCAGGCGTACGGCGACGGGTCCGTGTACGAGCACGCGCCCGAGCAGGTCGGGCGCCACCTCGTGCGACGGCCGGTCGAAGAAGCTCCGCGGCAGCGCGGCGGGGCTCAGCTCCCCGCTGCCCATGCCGCCTGTGCGTCGACCGCTTCCCTGAGCGCGACGAGCTGGTCGCGTACGCGGTCAGGGGCGGTGCCTCCGTGGGCCTTGCGGGCGGCCAGGGCGCCGGGCACGTTGAGCACGTCGCGGACGTCGGGCGTCAGGTGCGGCGACACCTTGGCGAGCTCGTCGTCCGTGAGCTCGCCAAGGTCCTTGTCGTTGACCTGGCACCACACCACGAGGTGGCCGACCGCCTCGTGGGCCTCGCGGAAGGCGACCCCTCGGCGTACGAGCAGCTCGGCCAGGTCGGTGGCCAGCGCGAACCCGTCAGGGGCCGAGGACTCCATGCGGGCGGTGTTGACCCGCATGGTCGCGACCAGCCCGGCCATCGCGGGCAGGACCAGCAGCAGGGTGTCGACCGCGTCGAAGACGGGCTCCTTGTCCTCCTGCAGGTCGCGGTTGTAGGTCAGCGGCAGGCCCTTGAGCGTGGTCAGCAGCGACATCAGGTTGCCGATCAGGCGGCCGGACTTGCCGCGGGCCAGCTCGGCGACGTCGGGGTTCTTCTTCTGGGGCATGATCGACGAGCCGGTGGAGTAGGCGTCGTCCATCTCGATCCAGCGGAACTCCTGCGAGGCCCACAGGACGATCTCCTCGCCCAGCCGCGACAGGTGCACGCCGATCATGGCCGCGTCGAACAGGAACTCCGCCGCGAAGTCGCGGTCGGCGACGGCGTCCATCGAGTTGGGCGCGGCGGCCGAGAAGCCCAGCTCCTCCGCCACGGCCTGCGGGTCGAGCGGCAGCGACGAGCCCGCGAGCGCGCCCGCGCCGAGCGGGGAGATCGCGGCGCGCTTGTCCCAGTCGGTGATCCGGTCGATGTCGCGGGTGAAGGCGTGGACGTGGGCCAGCAGCTGGTGGCCGAAGGACACCGGCTGAGCGTGCTGCAGGTGCGTCATGCCGGGCGCGGCCGTCTCGGCGTGCTGTTCGGCCTGGGCCATGAGCGCGGTCTCGAGCTCGACCAGGCGAGAGACGACCGTGCGGGCGTGGTCGCGCAGGTAGAGGCGCAGGTCGGTGGCGATCTGGTCGTTGCGTGAGCGCCCTGCGCGCAGCTTGCCGCCGAGCGAGCCGAGCCGCTCCAGCAGGCCGCGCTCCAGCGCGGTGTGCACGTCCTCGTCGGCGACCGTCGGCCGGAACTCGCCCTCCTTGCAGGCGCGCTCCAGGTCGTGGAGCGCGCCGATCATGCGCTCGAGCTCGTCGTCGCTCAGCAGCCCCGCCCTGTGCAGCACGCGCGCGTGCGCCCTGGACGCGGCCAGGTCGTACGGCACGAGCCGCCAGTCGAAGTGCACGCTCACCGACAGCCGGGTCAGCGCGTCGGACGGGCCTCCTTCGAAGCGTCCGCCCCACAGCCGCATCGGCTTGCCATCACTCACCGTCATCTCCTTCTTGTCCGTTCCAATGGTCGCACCCGCTTCGGGACTCGTTGGCATCGCTCGCTCGCTCTCTCGCCCCGAGCTCCTGTGCTCCGGCGCGGCCATAGTGCACGTCACCCCTACTTGGCGTCCCGCGCGGCGGCGATCTTAGCCGGTAGCGAGAAGAGCTGGACGAACCCCTTGGCCAGGGACTGATCGAACGTGTCGCCGCTGTCGTACGTGGCGAGCGAGAAGTCGTACAGGGACTGCTCGGACCGGCGGCCGGTGACGGTGGCCTTGCCGGCGTGCAGAGTCATGCGGATGTCGCCGGAGACGTGCTTCTGCGCGTCGGCGATGAGCGCGTCGAGGGCGCTCTTGAGCGGCGAGAACCACAGGCCGTCGTAGACCAGCTCGCTCCACCGCTGGTCCACGCCGCGCTTGAAGCGGGCCAGGTCGCGCTCGACGGTGACGTTCTCCAGCTCCATGTGCGCGGTGATGAGCGCGATGGCGCCGGGCGCCTCGTACACCTCCCGCGACTTGATCCCGACGAGGCGGTCCTCGACCATGTCGATCCGGCCGACGCCCTGCGCACCCGCGCGCCTGTTGAGCTCGTCGATGATCTGGTACGGCGTCAGCGCACGATCGTCGATCTTGACGGGTACGCCCTGCTCGAAGGTGATGACGAGCTCGTCGGCGTCGCGCGGCTGGGACGGGTCGGCCGTGTAGGAGTAGACCTCCTCGGTGGGGCCGTTCCAGATGTCCTCGAGGAAGCCGGTCTCGACGGCGCGGCCCCAGAGGTTCTGGTCGATCGAGAACGGGTTCTTCTTCGACGTCTCGATGGGCAGGCCCTTGGCCTCGGCGTACTCGATGGCCTTGTCGCGCGTCCAGGCGTAGTCGCGGGCGGGCGCGACGATCCTGAGGCCGGGGGCGAGGGCGGCCAGGCCGGCCTCGAAGCGGACCTGGTCGTTGCCCTTGCCGGTGCAGCCGTGGGAGACGACCGTGCCGCCGAACTGCTTGGCCGCCGAGACCAGGTGCTTGACGATGAGCGGGCGCGACAGCGAGGAGACCAGCGGGTAGCGGTCCATGTAGAGGGCGTTGGCCCGCAGGGCGGGCACGCAGAAGTCGGCGGCGAACTCCTCCTTGGCGTCCACCACGATCGACTCGGCCGCGCCGCAGTCCATCGCCCGCTTCTGGATCACCGCCATGTCCTCGCCGCCCTGGCCGAGGTCCACGGCGACGCAGATCACCTCGGCGTCCATCTTCTCGGCGAGGTACGGGATGGCGACCGAGGTGTCCAGGCCGCCGGAGTACGCGAGAACCACTCGTTCCGGCATGTCACTATCTCCAGGTACAAATCTCGATGCGGAGCGCTAACCGCGCCGGACGGCCACCCTCAGCAGCGCCTCCGCGACGGCCTGGCCGCCTGTCGGATCGCGGCTGATGACGAGGATCGTGTCGTCGCCGGCGACCGTGCCGAGGATCGACTCCCAGTCGGCGTGGTCGATGGCGGAGGCCAGGAACTGGGCCGCGCCCGGAGGGGTGCGCACGATGACCAGGTTGGCCGAGGCTTCGGCGCCGACCAGCAGCTCCTCGGCGATGCGGTGCAGCCGCGCCGCCGGGGACTCGCCGGTGCCCAGCCTCGTGAGCGGGATCCGGCCGCCGCCCTCGCCGGGCAGGGCGTACACCAGGGACCCGTCGTCGGCGCGCAGCTTGAGCGCGCCCAGCTCGTCGAGGTCACGCGAGAGCGTGGCCTGGGTGACCTCGACGCCGCTCTCCGCGAGCAGCTTGGCGAGCTCCGGCTGGGAGCGCACGGCCTTCCGCATCAGCAGGTCGGTGATCTTCGCCTGCCGCGCGGCCTTGGTCATCGGGATCATCACCGGCGTGTCACCAGCCAGTGGAGGAGTGCCTTCTGGGCGTGCAGGCGGTTCTCCGCCTGGTCCCAGACGACGCTCTTCGGGCCTTCGAGCACCTCTTCGGTGATCTCGTAGCCGCGGTAGGCCGGCAGGCAGTGCAGCACGATCGCGTCCGGCGCGGCGTGCTCGAGCAGCTCGGAGTTCACCTGGTACGGCTTGAGCACGGCCACCCGCTGCTCCTTGCCGTCCTGGCCCATCGACACCCAGGTGTCGGTGGCGATCACGTGCGCCCCCTGGACGGCGGCGACCGGGTCGGACAGCGCGATCACCGAGCCGCCGGTCCTGGCCGCGATGGCGGCCGCCTGGTCGAGGATGACCGCGTCCGGCTGGTAGCCGGCCGGGGCGGCGATGCGCACGTGCATGCCCGCGGTGGCGCCGCCGAGCAGGTAGGAGTGGGCCATGTTGTTGGCGCCGTCGCCCAGGTACGTGAGCGTGACCCCGGCGGTCCTGCCCAGCTTCTCCTGGACGGTCTGCAGGTCGGCGAGGATCTGGCAGGGGTGGAACTCGTCGGTGAGCGCGTTCACGACGGGCACCCGGGAGTGGGCGGCCATCTCGTCGATGAGCTCCTGCCCCGTGGTCCGCCAGACGATGGCGGCGACCTGCCGGTCGAGCACCCTGGCGAGGTCGGCGGTGGGCTCGCCGCGGCCCATGAGGACCGAGACGTTGTCCACGATCAGCGGCAGCCCGCCGAGCTCGCCGATGCCGGTGTGGAAGGAGATCCGGGTGCGGGCCGACGGCTTGTCGAACAGGACGGCGACGCTCTGCGGGCCCTCGAACGGGCGGTAGCCGAAGCGGTCCTTCTTCATCGCCGCGGCGAGATCGAGGACCTCGGCCTGCTCGGCGGGCGTGAGGTCGTCGTCGCGCAAGAAGTGTCTGATTTGCGCCGAGTCCGCGCCATGTCTGGTCATTTGGCCGCCTCCGTGAGGATCGCCGGGTACGCGGCCACGAAAGCGTCGATCTCCTCCGCCGTGACGACGAGCGGTGGCGCGAGGCGTACCGCGTCCGGCTGGAGGGCGTTGACCAGGAAGCCGGCGCTCTGCGCGGCCTTCTGGACCTGCGCCGCGCGGGGCTCGGTCAGCACGGTGGCCAGCCACAGCCCGCGCCCGCGCACGCCCTTGAGCAGCGGATGGCTGATCGACTCCAGGCCGGCGCGCAGCCGCGCGGAGGCCGACCTGACGTGGCCGAGGTCGAGGTTGTCGAGCACGGCCAGCGCCGCGGCGCACGCCACCGGGTTGCCGCCGAACGTCGAGCCGTGGTCGCCCTTGGCGAACAGCTTGCCCGCGTCGCCGAACCCGATGCACGCGCCGATCGGCAGCCCGCCGCCCAGCCCCTTGGCCAGGGTCAGGATGTCGGGGGTCACGCCGTCGGCCTGGTGGGCGAACCAGTGACCGGTACGGCCGATCGCGGACTGGATCTCGTCGGCCACCAGCAGGGCGCCGGTCGAGTCGCAGATCTCGCGGGCCGCCTCGAAGTAGCCGTCGGGCGGCGGCACGACGCCGGCCTCGCCCTGGGTCGGCTCCAGGAACACCGCGATGCAGTCGCCGGTCACGGCGTCCTTGAGCGCGTCGGCGTCGCCGTACGGGACGAAGCGGACGTCGATCGGGAACGGGCCGAACTGGTCGCGGATGGACGCCTTGCCGGTCAGTGACAGGGCGCCGATCGTGCGGCCGTGGAAGCCGTTCTCGGCGGCGACGAAGTAGGAGCGGCCCTCACGCTTGCCGTACTTGACGGCGAGCTTGTACGCGGCCTCGTTGGCCTCGGTGCCGGAGTTGGCGAAGAAGATCTTGGCCGGGGAGTCCAGCAGGGCGAGGAGCTTCTCGGCGAGCAGCACCTCCGGCTCGTGCAGGAACAGGTTGCTGGTGTGCGCGATCTTGGCGACCTGTGTGGAGACGGCCTCGACCAGGGCGGGGTGCGCGTGACCGAGCGAGCTGGTCGCGATGCCGCCGATGAAGTCGAGGTACTGGCGGCCGTCCACGTCCCAGACGCGAGTGCCCTCGCCTCGTGCCAGTGCGACCGGCGGGACGCCGTAGTTGGGCATGAAGGCTTGTTCGAACCTGTCGAAAATGCTCATGCGGCCGACTCCGTTGTCCGCATGACCCTAAGGCTGCTGTGCTTATGGATTCGCACGCAAGACTCGCTCATCAGGGCACCACCATCGTTCCGATTCCCTCATTGGTGAAGATTTCCAGCAGCAGTGGGTGTGGCACGCGGCCGTCGAGCACGTGGGCCTGCGGGACGCCGCCCTGGACCGCGGTCAGGCAGGCCTCCATCTTGGGGACCATGCCGCTCGACAGCGTGGGCATGAGCGTCTCCAGCTCGTCGGCGGAGAGCAGGTCGATCACGTCGGTGTCGTCGGGCCAGTTGGCGTACAGGCCCTCGACGTCGGTGAGGACGATCAGCTTCTGCGCCTCGAGCGCGACGGCCAGCGCGGCGGCGGCGGTGTCGGCGTTCACGTTGTAGATCTCCCCGTCGTCTCCGCGCGCCACGCTGGAGATGACCGGGATGCGGCCGTCGTCGATGAGGGCCCGCACGGCGCCGGGCTCGACCTTGATGATCTCGCCGACCTGGCCGATGTCCACGGGCTCGCCGTCCACGATCGCCTGCTTGCGCACGGCGGTGAACAGGTGGGCGTCCTCGCCGGACATGCCGACGGCGAACGGGCCGTGCCGGTTGACCAGGCCCACGATGTCGCGGTTGACCTGGCCGGTGAGCACCATCCTGACGACCTGCATGGCCTCCGGCGTGGTGACCCGCAGCCCGGCGGTGAACGTGGACTCGATGCCCAGCTTGTCGAGCGCGCTGCTGATCTGCGGGCCGCCTCCGTGCACGACGACCGGGCGCAGGCCCGCGTGGCGCAGGAAGACGATGTCCTCGGCGAAGCCCTCCTTGAGCGACTCGTCGGTCATGGCGTTGCCGCCGTACTTGATGACGACGGTCGCGCCGTGGAAGCGGGTCAGCCACGGCAGCGCCTCGATCAGCGCGCCGGCCTTGGCCTGTGCGGTGGTGGCCCTCATGAGGAGTACGCCGAGTTCTCGTGGACGTACTCGGCCGTCAGGTCTGTGGTGTGGACGGTCGCGGTGTGCGGGCCGGCCGACAGGTCGATGGTGATCGTCACGTCCCTGGGGCGCATGTCGACCTTGGAGCGGTCGTCGCCGACCGCGCCGCCGCGGCAGATCCAGATGCCGTTGATGGCCACGTTCAGGCGGTCGGGCTCGAACACCGCGTCAGTGGTGCCGACGGCGGCCAGGACGCGGCCCCAGTTGGGGTCCTCGCCGTGGATGGCGCACTTGAGCAGGTTGGAACGGGCGACCGTGCGGCCGACCTTGACCGCGTCGTCCTCCGAGGCGGCGCCGATCACCTCGATGGCGATGGCCTTGGAGGCACCCTCGGCGTCCACCAGGAGCTGCCTGGCGAGGTCGGCGCAGACCTCCTGGACCTTCTGCTCGAACTCGGCGAGGTCCGGCTTGACCCCGGCGGCGCCGCTGGCCAGCAGGAGCACCGTGTCGTTGGTCGACATGCAGCCGTCGGTGTCGAGGCGGTCGAACGTCGTGGCGGTGGCCTTGCGCAGCGCGGCGTCGAGCTCCTCATCGGTCAGCTCGGCGTCCGTGGTGATCACGCAGAGCATGGTGGCCAGGGCCGGGGCGAGCATGCCGGCGCCCTTGGCCATCCCGCCCACCATGTAGCCGCTGCCCCGGCGGAACGAGATCTTGGAGACGGTGTCCGTGGTGCGGATGGCGTCGGCGGCGGCCAGGCCGCCGTCGCGGGAGAGCTGGGTCGAGGCCGTCTCGACACCGGACAGCAGCGCGTCCATGGGCAGCCGCTCGCCGATCAGGCCGGTCGAGCAGACCGCGACCTCGCCGGCGGAGTCCTGGAGCACCTCGGCCACCTTCTCGGCGGTGGCGTGGGTGTCCTGGAAGCCCTCGGGGCCGGTGCAGGCGTTGGCGCCGCCGGAGTTGAGCACCACGGCTCGCACCCGCCCGCCGGCAAGGACCTGCTGGGACCAGAGCACGGGGGCGGCCTTCACGCGGTTGGCGGTGAAGACGCCCGCGGCGGCCCTGCTGGGCCCGTCGTTGACGACGAGGGCGAGGTCGCGGGCGCCGCCGGACTTGATCCCGGCGGCGACGCCCGCAGCTCTGAATCCGAGTGGTGCCGTTACGCTCACGGTGCGACTCCTGTCAGGGGAAGGCCCAGCTCTTCCGGCAGGCCGAGTGCGATGTTCACGCTCTGCACGGCGCCTCCGGCCGTGCCCTTGGTGAGGTTGTCGATGGCGATGACGGCGACCACGCGGCCCGCGCGCTCGTCGAGCGTCACTTGCAGGGCGGCGGTGTTGGCGCCGTAGGTCATGGAGGTGGCCGGCCAGACGCCCTCGGGCAGGAGCTTGACGAACGGCTCCTCCTTCAGCGCGACCTCGTACGCCGTCCGCAGCGACTCCTTGGTGACGCCCCGTGCGGCGGGAGCGCTGCAGGTGGCGAGGATGCCGCGGCTCATGGGGGCCAGCGTCGGCGTGAACGAGACCCGCACGGGGGTCCCGGCGACGGCCGACAGGCCCTGCTCCATCTCGGGGGTGTGCCGGTGGACGCCGCCCACGCCGTACGCGCTGACGGAGCCCATGACCTCGCTGCCGAGCAGGTTGGGCTTGAGCGACTTGCCGGCGCCGCTGGTGCCGCTGGCGGCCACCACGACCACGTCCGGCTCGGCCAGCCCCGCGGCGAAGGCGGGCGACAGGGCGAGCAGGACGGAGGTCGGGTAGCAGCCGGGCACCGCGATGCGGGTGGCCGATGTGAGAATCTGCCGCTGACCGGGCAGCTCGGGCAGGCCGTAGGGCCATGAGCCGGCGTGCTCGCCGCCGTAGAACTCCTGCCAGGCCGCCGGGTCGGTGAGCCGGTGGTCGGCGCCGCAGTCGACCACCACCGTCTCATCGCCCAGCTGGGCGGCGACGGCGGCCGAGTGGCCGTGCGGCAGGGCCAGGAAGACGACGTCGTGGCCGGCCAGTGTCTCGGCGGAGGTGTCCTCGATGACCCGGTCGGCCAGCTGCGGCAGGTGGGGCTGGTGGGCGCCGAGACGGCTGCCCGCGCTCGATGCCGCGGTGAGCGCGCCGATCTCGAATTCGGGGTGGCCGAGCAGGATGCGCAGCAACTCACCGCCTGCGTAGCCGCTGGCTCCCGCGATCGCTGCCCTCATCAAACCCCTCCTGCATGTTCATGCATCACATCTCATGACCTTGCTGTTGAAGATAATGCACTGCAGAGGATGAACATGCAAGTCAGGGTGCACTACCCCCAGTCCGTTGCAAGTGAACGACAAATGGACTGGGACAGGATCGGCGCATGACCGAGTACTTGCCCGATCTCTCATTTGTGACCCCTGACAGAAGGGGTCGCGGCCCCGGGCCGGTGGGCCGGGTCGTCCTGGTGCTGCTCTGGCTGGCGATCGGCGTGCTGCCGTCGGTCCTCGCGGTCCCGGACCTCCGGCTCGCCACCGGCCGGACGGGGACGCCGGGCACGTTGCGGGTCGTCTCGTGTGCGGACCTGGGCCACGGCAGGTACGACTGCAGGGGGCGGTTCACGCCCGATTCGGGCGGGCCGGTCGTGAAGGTGGCGGCCTCGCCCGACTCTGACGCGGGCGACGTGACGCGGGCCCGGCTCACGCCGGAGGGCGACCGCGCGGTACCGGCCGGGACGAAGGGGGTGCTGGCGGCGCTGACGTTGCCGGCGGTCGGGTTCGGCGGGCTGGGATTCCTGCCGTACGTGATCATGTACTGGGCGGGCGCGCGCAGGCGTCGGGCCGCCGTGGCCGGGGGTCTCCTGGTCACGGCGGCCGGAGCCGCGCTGGCGGTGATCGGGATGGTGGCGGCTTACTCCTGAGTCGTCAGCGCAGGAAGGCCGCGGCCACGCCCGCGTCCACGGGGATGTGCAGGCCCGTGGTGTGGGTGAGGTCGTTGCCGGTGAGGGCGAAGACGGCGGCGGCCACGTGCTCGGGCAGCACCTCGCGCTTGAGCAGGGTCCGCTGCGCGTAGAACTCGCCGAGCTTCTCCTCCTCCACCCCGTAGACGGCCGCCCGGTTGGCGCCCCAGCCGGAGGCGAAGATGCCGGAGCCGCGTACGACGCCGTCGGGGTTGATGCCGTTGACGCGGACGCCGTGCGGACCGAGCTCGGCCGCCAGCAGCCGCACCTGGTGCGCCTGGTCGGCCTTGGCGGCGCCGTAGGCGACGTTGTTCGGGCCGGCGAAGACGGCGTTCTTGGAGGAGATGTAGACGATGTCGCCGCCCATGCCCTGGTTGATCAGCACCCGGGCCGTCTCGCGGGAGACCAGGAACGAGCCCCTGGCCATCACGTCGTGCTGCAGGTCCCAGTCGTCGAGAGTGGTCTCGAGCAGCGAGCGGGACAGCGACAGACCGGCGTTGTTGACGACCAGGTCGACGCCGCCGAACGCCAGCACCGCCGCGCGTACCGCCTCGGCGATCTGCTCCTCCGAGGTGACGTCCACCCCGACCGCCACCGCGACGTCCGACACCCGGTACGCGGCCGCGCCGATCTCGGCGGCGATCTTCTCCGCGGCGGCCACGTCGCGGTCGGCGACCACCACGCAGGCGCCCTCGGCGGCCAGGCGGCGGGCGGTGGCCGCGCCGATGCCCGAGCCGCCGCCGGTCACCAGCGCGACGCGGGTCGCGAGGGGCTTGGGCCTGGGCATGCGGCGGAGCTTGGCCTCCTCCAGCTCCCAGTACTCGATGCGGAACTTCTCCGACTCGGGGATGGGCGCGTAGGTGGAGACGGACTCGGCGCCGCGCATGACGTTGATGGCGTTGACGTAGAACTCGCCGGCCACGCGGGCGGTCTGCTTGTCCTTGCCGAACGAGAACATGCCGACGCCCGGTACCAGCACGATCGCCGGGTCGGCGCCCCGGATGGCCGGGGAGTCAGGGGTGGCGTGCCGGTTGTAGTAGGCGGTGTAGTCCTCGCGGTAGGCGGCGTGCAGCTCGCGGAGCCGTTCGACGGCCTGCTCCAGGGGCGCGTCCGGCGGCAGGTCGAGCACCAGCGGCGCGACCTTGGTCCGCAGGAAGTGGTCGGGGCAGGACGTGCCCAGGGCCGCCAGGCGCGGGTGCTCGGCGCGGGAGACGAAGTCCAGCACCTCCGGCGTGTCGGTGTAGTGGCCGACGACGCGGACGTCGGTGGAGGCCAGGCCCCTGATGTAGGGGAACAGGGCGGCGGCGCGCTCGCGGCGCTCCGCCTCCGGCAGGGTCTCGTAGATCACCGAGCCGAACGGGTCGGGGCGGCCGTGCTCGGCCAGGTACGCCTCCGCGGCGCGGATGATCTCCAGCGAGCGCGACTCGCACTCCTCCGACGTGGCGCCCCAGGCGGTGATGCCGTGGCCGCCGAGGATGCAGCCGATGGCCTGCGGGTTGGCCTCCTTGATGGCGGCGATGTCCAGGCCGAGCTGGAACCCGGGCCGCCGCCACGGCACCCACACCACCCGGTCGCCGAAGACGCGCCTGGTCAGCTCCTCGCCGTCGGCCGCGGTCGCGAGCGCGATCCCGGCATCCGGGTGCAGGTGGTCGACGTGCCCGGCCTCGACCAGGCCGTGCATGGCCGTGTCGATCGACGGCGCGGCCCCGCCCTTGCCGTGCAGGCAGTAGTCGAACGCGGCGACCATCTCGTCCTCGCGCTCCACGCCCGGGTAGACGCCCTTGAGCGCGCGCAGCCGGTCGAGGCGGAGCACGGCGAGCCCCGACTCCTTCAGCGTGCCGAGGTCGCCGCCGGAGCCCTTGACCCAGAGCAGCTCGACCTCCTCGCCGGTGACCGGGTCGGGCGCGGCGCCCTTGGCCGAGGTGTTGCCGCCCGCGTAGTTGGTGTTGCGCGGGTCGGCGCCCAGGCGGTGAGAGCGTTCCAGCAGTTCCCTGATGACTTCCATGATTGCTCAGGCCCCCCAGCCGGCCTGGTTGCCGCCGACGCGCTCGGCGGCGATCTTCTCGAAATATCCGGACTTGGCGTACGCGGCCATCGGGTCGGGCGCGAGGCCCGACTCCTCACGCAGCTCGGCGAGGAGCGGCCGCACGTCGGTGTTGAAGGCGTCCATGAACACGGCGTTCGCGCCCAGCACGTCGCCCTCGGACTGGGCGGTGGCCAGCGCCTCGCGGTCCACGAGCAGGGCCTTGGCGGTGGCCTCCTGGACGTTCATGACCGAGCGGATCTGGCCCGGGATCTTGGGCTCGATGTTGTGGCACTGGTCCAGCATGAACGCCACCCCGGTCTCGGGGTCGAGGCCGCCGCCGCGTACCACCTCGAACATGATGCGGAACAGCTGGAACGGGTCCGCCGCCCCCACCATGAGGTCGTCGTCGGCGTAGAAGCGGGAGTTGAAGTCGAACCCGCCGAGCTTTCCTTCGCGGAGGAGGAAGGCGACGATGAACTCGATGTTGGTGCCCGGCGCGTGGTGCCCGGTATCCACCACGACCTGCGCCTTGGGGCCGAGCTTGACGCAGTGGGCGTACGCGGTGCCCCAGTCGGGCACGTCGGTGGCATAGAAGGCGGGCTCGAAGAGCTTGTACTCCAGCAGGAAGCGCTGGCCCTCGCCGAGCCGGTCGTACACCTCGGCCAGCGACTCGGCCAGGCGGTCCTGGCGGGCCCTGATGTCGTCCTGGCCCGGGTAGTTGATGCCGTCCGAGAACCAGAGCTTGAGCGTGTCGGAGCCGGTGGCGTCCATGATGTCCACGCACTCCAGCAGGTGGTCGGTCGCCTTGCGGCGCACCCGCGCGGAGGGGTTGGTGACGCTGCCGAGCATGTAGTCGTCGTCCTGGAAGACGTTGGAGTTGATGGCTCCGATGCCCACTCCCAGGTCACGGGCGTGCCTGGCCAGGTCGGCGTAGTCGTCCACCTTGTCCCACGGGATGTGCAGGGCGACCGTGGGGGCGATGCCGGTGAAGGCGTGCACCTGGGCGGCGTCGGCAAGCTTCTCGTACGGGTCGCGCGGCACACCCTGCTGCGTGAACACCTTGAACCTCGTGCCGCTGTTGCCGTACGCCCAGGACGGCGTCTCGATGTGCTGCGCCCGCAGCGCGGCCTTGATGTCAGTCATTACTCCCCCGTTCAGTCCAGGTGGAAAACTTCGTCCAGCGGGTGCATGCCCTCGTCGGGCCGCCCGTCGAGGCTCTCGAAGAACGGCGCCATCTCGGCCTGCCAGCGGGCGTTGACCTCGGTCTCGGCCATCGCCTTCTTGGCGGCCTCGAAGTCCTCGGTCTCCAGGTAGCCGACGAGGAGGCCGTCGTCTCTGAGGAAGAGCGAGTAGTTGTGCCAGCCGGTACACGCGAGCGCCTCTCGCATCTCCGGCCAGACGTCTCGGTGGCGTTCGCGGTACTCCGCCAGCCGCTCTGGGCGGACTTTCAGCAGGAAGCAGACGCGTTGCACTGACACTCCCTTCAAAACGTTTTAATCCTTCGTGCAGGAAACTATGATTCCTGGTGCTCGCTGTCAATGCGCCGCCGGGTCGGCCGCGACCGGCCCGGCGCGCCGCATCGATGACACGTTTTAATCCCGATCTTGGCCCGGGAGCGCCAGGCGCCGGGTCATGTGGGGAGTTTGTCGCCGACGAGGGCGAGGTTCTGGATGGCGGCCAGGCCGTACAGGGCCGTGGTGTTGGTGGAGACCCAGGACGCCTCGTCCGTCGGGTTGAGCGTCGTCGTGACCTTCTCCGACTTCCACGGCAGGGAGGGCGCGTACCCGTCCCCCGTGGCGAACTCCGTCCAGGCTCGGGACGCGAGGTCGTCGCGCTTGAGCCGGACCGCCGCGTACGCCGTCAGCCTGGAGTGCCCCTGCTTGAGTATGAGGTTGCCGAAGTCGGCGCCCGTCTCGGCGGCCTGCTCGGCCTTGGTGGCGTTGAACAGGCGGCAGTACTGGAGCCAGGCCCGCTCGAAGTCGGGCATGTCCACGAGGTCGATGAGCTCGGCGCAGATCTCGACCTGGCCGAACATGGCCGACAGATGCGACACCGACACCTTGCGGGCGGCCGGGGCGAACTCGCCGGTGTTGATGTTGTAGAGGCCCTCCCCGGTGACGAAGCCGTTGGGCATCGCGGCGATGGTCCGCATGGTGGCCTTGAGCTTCTTCTCCGCCACCGGGTCCCCGCCGCGTTCCCATTCGGTCAGCCAGGCGGCGGCCAGGCCGCTCCAGTCGGTGCCCAGCCCGATCGCGAGGGCCGTGGGGTCCGGCGTGTACGGCTCCGTGCGGATCTTGCGGAGCGGGTCGATGGCCAGGAACGTCTTGTCGGAGTCCACCAGCGCCCGCATGAGGTCCCCGGTGCGCTCGTCGGCCGTCAGGAAGTAGAAGAACCGGCGGTAGACGGCGGTCGAGATGCGCTGCTGCTTGGCGCTGCACCCCCAGTGCTGCACGTTGTGCCTGCTGCCGAGCCCGGCCCACGGCCCGAGGTGGTAGACGTCCACCTCGCCGGTGTGCCGGGTCATCGCCTCCGCGAACCTGAAGATGTCGGAGCGTCCCGAGCGCAGGTACGCGTACCAGAGCCACAGGTCCGGCGACAGCTCCGAGTTGTCCCAGGCGTAGCCCCCGACGTCGTAGCGCCACACATGCCGGTCCTCGTCGAAGGTGTGCATGATGTCGCCATAGTCCCAGAAGCCGTACCAGTGACGCTGCTCGACCTGCTTCCTGTAGTAGTCGAAGAGGAAGTCGAGATGGTCCTCGACGGTCTTCTGCTGCGGCGTCGAGCGGTCGACCGGGCTGAACAGGCCGCCGAACACCTTGGCCACCGCCAGGTGCGCGGGCGGCGCGACGATCAGCGGCGGCGTGCGCACGGCGTCCGCCATCGCCCCGAGCCGGGCGGCGTCAGGGGTGGCGGCCAGCGCCCAGAACGTCAGCTCCGTGGTGCGCGCGATGCCGAGGGGCGTGCCGAAGCCCGGCTCGTAGTCCTCGTACGTGATGTTGAGGCCCTCGAGCTGCTCCGGGTACGTGTCCTGGCCCATGCCGTCGTGGTAGAAGCGGGTGTCCATCGGCCCGGCCTCCGGCGACCAGAGCCAGACCGTGACCTCGGCCTCCTCCGAAGCGGCGCCCCTGATGTCGAGCTGGGTGGGGTGACGCTGCCAGAAGTCGCGCATGCCGAACGCGAGGCCGCCGCTCGCCCCGCCGGCGTACCCGAAGCCGGAGGCCCGCCTGCCCTGGTCGACGGCGACCCAGCCGTACCCCTTCCTGGTGCGCTTCTTGAGCGTGAAGCCCTCCGAGGAGAGCTGGGCGAGCGTGTAGTCGCCCCAGTCGGGGATGAGGTGGACGCGGCTGCTGACGCGGGTGTCCCAGGTGGCGATGTCCGGCAGCCGCTGCCCGGCCACCTGCGCCTTGCGCACGGCCGCGCCCGGGTCGCGGCGCAGGCCCGTGATGCCCTTGACGGCCTCGGCGAGCAGGCCGTGCCCGTCACCGACGAACCGGATGTGCCGGTTGTACGGCTCGTCCCGCATGGGGACGCGGAAGCGCACGCCCAGCCCGGCGATGAAGTCGTGCTGCCCGTCGCGGTCGAACACGAACGTGTGGACCATCCGCACGTTCTCCGCCCCGGCGTAGAAGTAGAGCCGGATCGTGAACGGCAGCCACGACCTGCCCTTCTTCGAGGTGTGGCGGCCCTCGACGCGGACGACCGCGCGCACCGGGCCGGACTGCTCGACCTCCACCTTGGAGATGTCGCTGAGGTAGGAGTCGATCTCGACGGTCCGGTCGTCACCGTCGTCGATCTTGCCCTGCCGGAGGCTGACGAGCTGTCCCTTGCGGGCGATCTCGGTCTCGCCGCGCCAGATCTGGCTGATCAGCTCGCTGCCGCTCTTGCGTACGCGGGCGCGGATCACGCCGGTGTCCACGTCCACGTACTGCTTCTCGTCCTTGACCGTGACCGGCCTGGCGGGGGCAGCTGCCGTACCCGCCCGCAGCGTGTACTTCTCCGCCGCGGGCGTCCCCGGGCCGAGCGCGTGGGCCGTCCACTTCAGCGTCCCGTCCGGCCAGTACGCCAGCGGCCACGTCTGCACCGGCACGGCCGTGCCGTCGGCCGCCGTGAGCGCGAACGCCTGCTCCTTGGCCACCGCGCCCTTGGGCCACGGCACACCCCAGGTGGTGCCGGGGACCTCGGCGGGCTTGTCCTCGAGCCAGCGCAGGGTGACGTCGGGGGTAGCCAGGGCGGCCACGGCCGGCGAGTCCAGCACCGAAGCCAGTGGGACGGCGGCTCCGGCCGCGGCTAACCCCTTCAACGCGTCGCGTCGTGATATTTCGGACATGGTGCTGTACCTCCGTGGTGAGACTGGGGGGTGACGGGGTGGTACCGCTTGCCGATGGCTCAGTGCGTCACGTGGGGATCACGCGCACGTCGCCCGCCGCCACCGTGACGGGCTCGCCCCCGGGCGGGGTCACGACGGCGTCCTCGCCGGTGTGGTTGATGGCGAACAGGTAGGAGCGGCCGTCCGAGTGCGAGCGTTGTACGACCTCCACCCCTGCGGGGGCGTCGGCGGCGGGCCCGACCCCGGCCTCGGCCGCGACGGCGGCGATGACCTCGGCCAGACCGTCGTCGTCGAGCCTGGTGGTGAGATAGTGCGCGAACCCCTCGCCCCACTCGTTGCGGGTCCAGGCGGGCTCACCGGTGGCGTACGTGTCGAGCACCTTCGCGCCGGTGGCCTGCGCCACCTCGCTCCACACGCTCCCCGACCACCCCGAGGCCAGCCGGATCGGCCCGTCGAGCGGGAAGAACTCCTCGACGCTCACCCCCAGCAGGTCGCGCCACGCCCCGGGGTAGCCCCCGAGCCGCACCCGGTCGTGCTCGTCGACGATCCCGCTGTACGGGCCCACGAGCGCGACCCCGCCCCGTTCCACGAACCGGACGAGGTTGGCCGCCCCCGCGTCGCTCACCAGGTAGAGCGCGGGCACCAGCACCAGGCGGTAGCCGGTCAGGTCACCCTCCGGGTGGGCCAGGTCGCAGGTGACGCCGGCCCGCCAGAGTGCGGCGTGCCAGCGTTTGGCCTCCTCCACCGGGTCCATCTCGGTGCTGGGCTGTGCGGGGTGGTCCTGGGCCCACACGCTGGAGTGGTCGACGAGGATCGCGACGTCGGCCTGGACCGTGCTGCCCGTCACGCCCTCCAGCCCGGCCAGCTCGGCGCCGAGCGCGCGCACCTCGCGCCAGACCTTGGTGTTCGTGCCCGCGTGGGGCACCATCGCCGAGTGCCACTTCTCCGCGCCCGCGCGGGAGGCCCGCCACTGGAAGAACATGATCCCGTCCGCTCCCCTGGCCAGGTGGGACAGGGAGTTGCGGCGCAGCTCGCCGGGCTTCTTGGCGAGGTTGCGCGGCTGCTGCCAGTTGACCGCGCTGGTCGAGTGCTCCATCAGCAGCCAGGGCCGGCCGCCGTTGAGCGAGCGGGCGTAGTCGGCGGCGAAGGCCAGGTCGATGTGCGGCTCCGCGCGGGCGCCGATCAGGTAGTGGTCGGTGGAGATGACGTCCATCTCGGCGGCGAAGGCCCAGCAGTCCATGTCCCAGTGCGCGCCCGCCATCAGGTTCGTGGTCGCGGGCACGTCGGGGGTGATCTTCCTGAGCAGGTCGCGCTCGGCGGTGTAGAGCTCGATCAGCGCGTCGGAGCTGAAGCGCCGGTAGTCGAGCTGCTGGCCCGGGTTCGGGAAGGTGGGGGTGGCGCGCGGCGGCAGGATCTGGGCCCACTCGCTGTAGCGCTGGGACCAGAACGCGGTGCCCCACGCCTCGTTGAGCGCGTCGAGCGAGGAGTAGTGCGAGCGCAGCCAGGCGCGGAAGGCCGCGGCCGAGGTGTCGCAGTAGCAGCGCGCGTTGTGGCAGCCGTACTCGTTGTGCACGTGCCACAGGGCCAGCGCCGGGTGGTCGCGGTAGCGCGTGGCCATCTGCTCGGCGACGCGCAGCGCCTTCTCGCGGTAGATCGGCGAGCTGGGGCAGAAGCCCTGTCTGCTGCCGTGGTACAGCCGCCGCCCGTCGGCGTCCACCGGCAGCGCCTCCGGGTAGGTGTCCCCGAACCAGGGCGGCGGCGCGGCGGTCGGCGTGGCCAGGTTGGCCTTGATCCCGTTCGCGGCCAGCAGGTCCATCACGCGGTCGAACCAGCCGAACTCGAACACGCCCTCCACCGGCTCGAGCAGCGACCAGGAGAAGATGCCGACGCTGACCCGGTTGACGCCGGCCTCGCGCATCAGCGCGACATCCTGCTCCCACGTCTCCTCGGGCCACTGCTCGGGACTCCAGTCCCCACCGTAGGCGATGACGTCCGGCATGAAGCCTGCCTTTCGATTAACTGTTAGCGCTCACAGCGTGTCACGCCTGCGTTCACCGGGATTAAAACGTTCCTCAACAGCGTCGCACAAGGCCTTTCCTGGTGCCGCCAGCGGGTTCGCGCTGATCAACCAGGGTGATTGCCCAGGCAGACAGGGCGAATCGAGGGGCTACCCGTGATGTCGCTGTTACTTGAACGTTATGAAACAAGGGGACTTGCGCGCACATACGAAGGCGGATACAAACGTTTTACTAACTGCGCCGCACCGAGACAGGCTGATCGGGGCTCCACCCCTGCACGACTGGCACAAACATGGTTTGTACGTTTTAATAGACCCTCATGGCCCTGGTCAGCATCAAGGACGTCGCCGCGCATGCCGGCGTCTCCCCAGGCACGGTCTCCAACGTACTCAACCGGCCCGGCAAAGTCGCCCCCGCCACCCGGGAGCGGGTGGAGGCGGCGATCAGCGAGCTGGGGTTCGTCCGCCACGGCTCGGCCTCGACGCTGCGCGCCGGGCACAGCAGGACGATCGGCCTGAGCGTGATCGACATCGGCAACCCATTCTTCACCGAGGTCGCGGCCGGGGTCGAGGACGTGGCCAGCGAGCTGGGCTACGCGGTGATCCTGGGCAACTCGGCGGGCTCGCAGGACAAGGAGGACCGCAACCTGCGGGTGCTGGCCGAGCACCGGGTGCGCGGGGTGCTGATCACGCCGTCCGGTGAGGACCCCGGCCGGCTCGACCGGCTGCGCGAGCGCGGCATCAGCGTGGTGCTGGTCGACCATCCGGCGCACCGGCCCGACCAGTGCGCGGTGGCCGTGGACGACGTCGCCGGCGGCCGGGCCGCCGTCACCCACCTGCTGGCCAAGGGCGCGCGCAGCGTCGCCTACGTGACGGGGCCGCTGACGATCAGGCAGTGCGTCGAGCGCCGGGAGGGCGCGAAGGGCGCGATGCGGGCGGCCGGGCTCGACCCCGACGACCTGAAGGTCGCCGAGGCCGCCACGATGACGGCCCGCGCGGGCGAGAAGGCCGCCGCCGACCTGATCGCGGGCGGCCTGCCCGAGGCCGTGTTCTGCGCCAACGACCTGCTCGCGCTCGGCGTGCTGCGCGCGCTGCTGCGGTCCGGGGTGCGGGTTCCTGAGGACGTGGCGCTGATGGGGTACGACGACATCGACTTCGCCGCCGCCTCCACCGTGTCGCTCAGCTCGATGCGGCAGCCGACGTACCAGCTCGGCCGGATCGCCACCGAGCTGCTGCTGGACGAGTGCGACAACCCGGACACGCACGCGCACCAGCACATCATGTTCCAGCCGGAGCTCGTCGCCAGGGAGTCCACTGAATGAGCCGCCGTTTCGCCGCCGTCGACCTCGGAGCCTCCAGCGGCCGGGTGATGCTGGCCGATCTGTCCGACGGCCTGGAGCTGACCGAGGTCCGCCGCTTCCCCAACGGGCCGATCGACCAGGCGGGCCGCCTCTACTGGAACATCACCGAGCTCTACGAAGAGATCATCGCCGGCCTGCGCGACGCGGGCCCGGTGTCGTCCATCGGCGTGGACTCGTGGGCGGTCGACTACGGGCTGCTCGACGAGGCGTACCGGCTGCTGGGCAACCCGGTGCACTACCGCGACGACCGCACGCGAGGGGTGTCCGAGCGGGTGGCCGAGCAGGTCGGGGCGGAAGCGCTTTACGACGTGTCCGGGCTGCAGGTGCTGCCGTTCAACACGATCTACCAGCTGCTGGCCGACGACCGGCTCGGCGAGGCTGAGACGATGCTGCTGATCCCCGACCTGATCGGCTACTGGCTCACCGGCGAGGTGGGCGCTGAGGTGACCAACGCCTCCACGACGGGGCTGCTCGACGTGCGCACCAGGTCGTGGGCGTTCCCCCTGATCGAGCAGCTCGGGCTGCCCGCCGGGCTCTTCCCGCCGCTGCGGCAGCCCGGCGAGGCGGTCGGCAAGCTGCGGCGGCACGTGGCCGACGTGGTCGGCGGCTGGTCCGCGCCCGTCATGGCGGTGGGCTCGCACGACACCGCCTCGGCCGTGGCCGCCGTTCCCGCGTCCGGTTCCGCGTTCGCCTACATCTCGTGCGGCACCTGGTCGCTGGCCGGGGTGGAGCTGCCGGAGCCGGTGCTGACGCCCGAGAGCCGGGCCGCGAACTTCACCAACGAGGCGGGCATCGACGGCACCGTCCGCTATCTGCGCAACGTCATGGGGCTGTGGCTGCTGCAGGAGTGCCTGCGCGCCTGGCCCGGCTCCGACCTGGGCGAGCTGCTGAAGGCCGCGGCGGGCGAACGGCCGTTCACGGCCGTGGTGAACCCGGACGAGCCCGCGTTCCTGCCCCCCGGTGACATGCCGGCCAGAATCGCCGCCGAGTGCCGCCGCACCGGCCAGGAGCCTCCGTCGTCCCCGGCCGCGTACGTGCGGTGCGTGCTGGAGAGCCTGGCGCTCGGGCACCGGCTGGCGGTGCGGCAGGCGATAGAGCTGTCGGGGCGCGACGTGGAGGTCGTCCACCTGGTGGGCGGCGGCTCGCGTAACGAGCTGCTGTGCCAGCTGACCGCCGACGCCTGCGGGCTGCCGGTGGTGGCCGGGCCCGGAGAGGCGACCGCGCTCGGCAACGTGCTCGTGCAGGCACGGGCGGCAGGTCTCGTCTCGGATCTGGAGGAGATGCGCGCGCTGGTCGCCTCCTCCCAGCCGCTGCGCCGCTACGAGCCGTCCGGCGACTCCCAGGCGTGGGCAGAGGCGGCCGCGCGCATCCTCTGATCTCCCGCTCCAATCTGCGGGTTTCGCCTCTTGAGAGGACGTCCCATGATGAGCTGGACTTACCCGACGGAATGCTGGCTCACCCCGAGCGCTCAGCCCCGGCTCTCTCCGATCGACGGCACCGGCCTGTTCGCCATCGAGCAGATCCGCCAGGACGAGGTCGTGATGCGGTTCGGCGGACGGATCATCAGCGACGAGGCTCTGACGCGCCTCACACCGCCCTACAGCAGCCTTACCGTCGAGGAAGGCGTCCACCTGCTTCTCGACCCCGCCCACCCGGTGCGCTACGGCAACCATTCCTGCGATCCCAACCTCTGGCACCGCGACGCGACAACGGTGATCGCACGACGCGACATCGGCCCAGGCGAGGAACTCACCATCGACTACGCCACGCTCACCGGCGTCGAAGCCTGGTCGATGGCCTGCCGTTGTGACTCGCCTTCCTGCCGTCGCGTCGTCACCGGGGACGACTGGCGACTGTCACGACTGCAGGCCGCCTACGGCACCCACTGGAGCCCGCCCCTACTCGAACGCATCAAAGCCGCCGCGCCTGAGTGAGCGGCGGGAGGCGGGTCAGGGCGTCGTGTCCTTCATGCGGAAGGCAGCCAGTTCCTTGGCGGCCTCGTTCAGGTCCTTGGCCGTGTCGATGGCTCGCCAGTACACCCCTTGCGGCAACTCGTAACCCGCCAGGCGGCGCTCGCGGGCAAGGCGGGGGAACGTGCTTCGCTCGTGGTCGCCGAGATCCGGGAGCATCGAGGTGAACGAGGCGGAGAAGACGTAGACGCCGGCATTCACCGGATAGGGCGACGGCGGAGCCTCGACGAAGTCCAGGACGTTGCCGAAACGGTCGACGTCGACGGTCCCCCAGGGGAGTCGAGGGCGGGCCAGGGCAAGGGTGGCATGGGCGTCACGCGCATGGTGGAAGTCCGCCATGGCGCGCAGGCTGAAGCGGGTCCAGATGTCGCCGTTGGTGGCGTACCAGGGCTCGCTCGGGCGGGGTAGCGAGGCGGCGGCGAACTTCAGCCCGCCACCGCGTCCGAGCGCCTCGGCCTCGACCACGGGGATCGCCTTGAGCGGCAGGTGTGCCGTGCTCAGCCAGTCGAGCACCACCTCGGAGAGGTAGCCGCAGGAGATGACGGCGTCGGTGACTCCCTCCGCCGCCAGCCATTCCAGCTGGTGGCCGATGATGGGAAGACCGGTGCCCGGGATCTCGACCATCGGCTTGGGCCGGGTGTCGGTGTAGGGGCGCAGGCGTGATCCGTGCCCGCCGGCGAGGATTACGGCCTGGGTCACCGGCCGCGATACCAGCGGCGACTCACCAGCGGACGGAATGAGATCGTCGGAAGTCATGTCCGCAATCTAGACGCGGACGAGCCCGGCACCGAATCTGCCCGGCGGTTTATTGGATGGCTCGGACCCGGCCGTGTTCCTTACTGTTCCCGCATGCCCTCTTACGTTCATCCGCTGGCCTGGCTCCTGGCGCTTGAAGGCGTGGCACTGCTGCGTGCACAGGCCGGTGATCTCGGCGACGAGGAGTACGTGGCTCGGCGGATCGCCGAGATCCGCAGGCTGACCGCCGACCGGGACCTGGCGCTGAGCGCGGGAGCCGTCGTCGGCCACGTCTCCACGGTGGAGGGATACGCGCAGTGGGCCGATCGGTACGACTCCGAGGAGAACCCGCTGATCGCCGCGGAGGAGCCGCCGGTCCGGCGCATCCTCACCACCCTGCCGCCGGGCCGGGCACTGGACGCCGCGTGCGGCACCGGAAGGCACGCCGCGTTCCTGGCCGGGCTGGGGCACGAGGTCGTCGGAGTGGACTCGTCGGCGCAAATGCTCGCCCTGGCCCGGGCCAAGACGCCGAACGGCACGTTTCACCAGGCGGACCTCCACGACCTGCCGGTGGAGTCCGCGAGCTTCGACCTGGTGGTCTGCTCGCTGGCACTGACCCACCAGCCGGCTCTTGGGCCGGCACTGCGCGAGTTCGCCCGGGTGACCCGACCCGGCGGCCACATCGTGCTGTCGGACATTCACGTGCTCTCGCTCTACCTGGGCGGCGTGGCCATGGTGGGCGGGTCGGACGGCGGCCTCCGGGCGATGCCGGCCGGCCGCTTCCTGGCCGGCGACTACATCGCCGCGATCCACGGGGCCGGGCTGGAGATCGTGGCCTGCCACGAACCCAGGTGGGGCGAGGTGCCCGGCGGGCACGGCGGCCCGCTCGCCCAGCAATGGTGCCCCGAGGCGGCCGCGGCCGCCTACCACGACACCCCCGCCCTGATCATCTGGCATCTCCGCCGCCCCCACCGCTGAGATCTCAGCCTGAACGTGCCGGCCACTTCACCATGATCGGCAAGGGTTGCCCGGCCAACGCGGTGATGTCCGCCAGCTGGGCCGAGCCCGTGACCGGAGCAATCTGGAAGGCCGTGGCATCGTCCACGGCCTTCCAGAGCATGTCCATCTGATCCGCACCGGACGCACCTCATGCGCGGGCCGATTACGTCGGAGGTAATCGCCGCGGTATAGGAGGCGCTGGCAAGGTGGGTTCGTCCAATCCGGTTGTGGGTCTGAGGAGGCCGGCCATGTCGGTAGTCGCCACGTCCATGAGCACGCGTGCCGTGGTGGAGGAGTTGCTGCGCCGGATCGGTGAAGGCGACCCGGAACAGATCGCTGAGATGTACGCCGAGCACAGCGACTGGAAGCTGGACTGGCCCGAGGCGGAGCACGGCCGCACCGCCACACCGTGGATCCGGCACCGGTCCAGCCGTGCTGATGCTGCTGCCCACTACCGGGAGATCGCCGAGCACCACGTTCCTGAGCAGGTGGACACTCAGGTTGAGCGCATTCTGGTCGACGGTGATGACGCGGTCGTTCTGGGTGAGATCCGGCAGACTGCCCGATCCACCGGGCGCGCCTATCGCGCCCGGTTCGCCTTGCACCTCAGCGTCGAGAACGGCCTCGTCACACGGCACCACGTCTATGAAGACAGTCTTGCCGTCGCCCAGGCCTTCGCACACTGATCGTCATGTGCATGTCGGCTGCTGGATCAGCGGTGTCGACGGTACCGCAGATATACGACCCCGCTGCCGGAGGCGGTGCTTGAGACCAGGTCGAGCTGGTAGGACTGGGGGACGCCGTCGAACAGCCGAGTGCCCTCGCCTGCAATGTAGGGGAACATGCTCAGCCGGAGCTCGTCGATCAGGTCGAGCCGCATGAGCGACCGCCAGAGGCTGACGCCGCCCCAGACCACGATGTGGCCGTCGCCGCCCAGCCTGAGCTTGTCGATCTCTTCTGCCGTGTCGCCGGCGGCGATCGTGGTGTTGGCCCAGTCGGCCGTCTTCAGGGACCGGGAGAAGACGACCTTGCGCCCGGCGGTCAGGATGCCGGAGAACGGGTGATCGGTGGCCGTCGTCATCCCCTCGGCGATTCCCTCGTAGGCGGTGCGACCCATGACGTGCGCGTACGCGCTCTGGAGAAAGTCGAGGTGCGCCGGGTCGTCAGGCTGACGGTTCTCGGGCAGGTCGAAGCAGAACTTCCAGAACTCGGTGCCCTCGTCGGCGAGAAGGCCGTCGAGGGAGTAGTTGAACACTGTCGCTATCAGCTTCCGCATGATCGAATCTCCGTGGTCTCGGATCCTCTGGGGACCGTGCTTGCTGGGTGGGACGTGCATGTCCCGGGTCGCAGCGCTCGCGTCGCCGCGGCGTCTGTGGCCTGTCGCCAGTGCTTCAGACACCGATGCCGGCCGGAAATCATCGGTGCCCGGTCAATCGACCGGCTGCGGTCAGGTACCGGGGCGCGGGCCCCGGGGACGTACGATCGGCAGATGACCGAAAAGACCGAAACCACGCCTGGGTGGCTCTCGCCGGAAGAACTCGAATCGGTGCGGGGACAGCTGCCGATCCTCTACGTCGACGCCGTGCCGGTGCGGGTCGACGACACCGGCGTGGTCACCCGCGTCGGCCTGCTGCTGCGCATCTTGTCGGACGGCACGGTCAGCCGGGCGCTGGTCTCGGGGCGGGTGCTCCACCACGAGCGCATCCGCGACGCGCTCCTGCGCCACCTTGAGAAGGATCTCGGGCCCGTGGCGCTTCCGCGCATCCCCGCCTCGCCGCAGCCGTTCACCGTGGCCGAGTACTTCCCCACTCCGGGGGTGACCCCGTACCACGATCCGCGCCAGCACGCGGTCTCCCTGGCCTACATCGTGCCGGTGGCGGGTGACTGCCGGCCCCGGCAGGACGCCCTTGACCTGGAGTGGTTCACGCCTGAGGACGCCGTGTCGCCGTCGGTGCAGCAGGAGATGTCGGGCGGGCACGGCGTGCTGGTGAAGCAGGCCCTCGCCCACGTGGGCCGCCTGCCCTGACGCGGAAGTCATGCGGGCGGCCGTCGGCCGTGAACCGGGCGCGGGCCGTGATCAGGACCGCGCCCGGGAGCGGAAAGCCCACGGTGATCGACGTTCCCGGGTCCACCACCGGCACGGTGCGGGCCCGCGCGGCGGCGGGCTTCAGCGGCTCCTTCCGCAGCCCGCCGCGAAGCGCGAACGTGTATCCCGTCAGGCCGTTACTGATTCCGTAGTTGGACAGCAGCAATCCCGCCCTTTCGAGCGGGAAGGTCCGTGACATCACCAAAGCATGAGCGCTTCGGCTTGACGACGGTCTCTCGTTTCCTTCCCACGCTGGGCGGGGATTGCGCCACCTGCCCGCCCCGGCCCGGCCGTGCGGCCAGGCCGGGTGGCGCGGGTCTTCTGGTCGGCTCCACGAGGCTTCAACACCGCGCTGGTGTCCTGGTCTCCGGCCACTCCGGTACCAGTCGTGCAGTGCGCCGCCACAGCGGCGAGGTTGCGCGCTGCGTTCTCGTCCCGATCCATCACCAAGGGCACTCGTCGCAGTCGAAGGTGCGGACGTGCAGCGGCAGCTTGGCTTTCACCGCGCCGCAGTCCGAACAGGTCTTGGAAGAAGGATGCCAGCGATCGGCCACGACGATCCGGCCACCGTGCCAGACGGTTTTGTAGGTGAGCTGGCGGCGGATCTCCCCAAACCCGGCATCGGCGACCCGCCGCGCCAGCCGCCGGTTCTTCAGCATCCCGGCCACGTTGAGGTCCTCGACCACGACCGTGCCGTAGTCGCCGGCAAGGCGGGTGGTGAATTTGTGCAACGCGTCGGCGCGCAGGTTGGCCACCCGATGCTGTACCCGGTTACGCTCAGCGTTGGCTCTCTCCCACCGCCTCGACGGCCGGCGGCCGGTACGCCGATCAGGGCCCTGCCGGCGGGAGACCCGCCGCGACAGCCGCCTGAGCAGCTCCAACGCCTCGTCCAGATGCTTCGGGTTCGGCTCGTATCGGACCTCGCCCGCGGTATCGGCGGTGACCGCCAGATGCGTGACGCCGAGATCAACGCCCACCGTCAGGCCGGGTCGGGCCGGAGCCTGTGCCTGACGTTCGGCTTCGACCTGGAAGGAGAGAACCAGTGGCCCCTCTCGTGCCGGACGGTCGCCGACAGGACGCGCGCCGTCCCGGCCTGCAGACGGGCGAGCAGCTTGCCGGTGGGCTCGTGGGTGCGGATCGTGCCTAGCCGGGGCAGCGTGACGTGCTTGCCGTCCGGCTCGATGCGGACCGTACCGGTGGTGAACCGGCAGGCGAGCCGGGCCTTGCGCTTCGACTTGCGACGGGGCATCCCCATGCGCGCGCCCTTGCGCTTGCCGTTCTTCGACGTGGCGTAGTTGTCGAACGCCGCCGCCGCATTGGCCAGGCCGGTGTTGTATGCCTCTTTGGAGTTGTCCCGCCACCACGACGCAAAACGCGGGTCGGTGTGCTTGACCTTGTTGAACGCCTTGCGTAGCGCGGGAAGCGACCAGGGTCGCCACGGCGTCAACTCAGCTGGGGGAACGCCGTAGGTCTGCTCGGCCTGACGTTGCCACCAAGCGGCGCTCACCCAGGACACCGCCCAGTTGAATGCAGCACGCGCGGCACCGCAATGGGAGCGCAGCGCCCGCTGTTGGCCGGCGTTCGGATCCAGGGCGAACCGGTATGCCTGCACCACACAACCAGGCCGCGGCTTGAACTTCTTCACTGGGCCGTCCCGCCGGTCGCGGCGGACACGGCCAGTTCGGCACGGCGTCTGGCCGAACGGCGCCCGTACAGGCGGGCACACAGACAAGTGAGCACCTCGGTCACGTCGCGTACAAGGTCATCGGTGCTCTCATCGGAGTTGAGGACGACCAGGCGGCGGCCTGTCGCGGCCAGAGCCGCTTGCAGGTGCTCGACGCCGAAGTGGGCCAGCCGGTCACGGTGCTCGAGCACGATCACGGCCGCGGACGGGTCGGCGAGGATACGGTGCAGCTTGCGGCGTCGGCTGCTCAGCCCTGACCCGATCTCTTTGACGATCTCGCCTACCGCCAGACCGGCCGCGTTCGCACCCTGCACCACGCGAACGGCCTGCCGGTCCAGGTCGCCGTTCTGGTCACCGGAAGAGACCCGGCAGTAGGCGACCACCCGGCCCCGGGGAAGCCGGGGTTTCTTCCACGATCCACGTGCCGGAGGGCGCCTGGCGGACCGGGACCGGCATCTTGCCGGCCTCCACCCACCGCCAGGCGGTCTGATAGCTCACGCCCTGCTGGCGCGCCCACTCCGAAAGCTTCACGCTCCGAGTATATTCGACTACAAAAAGCTATGCATGCCCATGTTCGCGGAGCAGATGCAATGCCAACCCTCCAGCGTCGTGTTGGCCCGTTACCTCCAGCTCATGGGCTCACAAGGTAGAGACAGCCCGTGAACCCCAGGTGAATCCCGCCTGTGAACCTCTACCCGCGTTTGTGGACGACGCGTTCGTGCACGACCGCGTACGTGTTGCGCAGCGCCGCCATCGACTCGTCGTAGGACGCCTGCGCGACCCCCGTGAACAGGCAGTCGACCACCATGAGCTGCGCGATGCGGCTGCCCAGCGCGCCCGAGCGGAACTTCGTCTCCCTGGCGGCCGTCGTGAGCACCACGTCGGCCGCGCGGGCCAGCGGCGAGTCGCGGAAGTTTGTGATCGCCACGGTGGCGGCGCCGGACTTGCGGGCGATCGACAGGAACTCGACGCTGTCCACGGTGGCGCCGGTGTGCGAGACGGCCACGGCCACGCAGGCGGAGTCGAGCGTGGCCGCCGACGTCCAGGCCGAGTGGGAGTCGTGCCAGTTGATGGCGGTACGGCCGATGCGCGACAGCTTCTGCTGCAGGTCGAGCCCCACGAGAGAGCTCGCGCCCACGCCGAAGCTGTCGATCCTGCGCGCGCCCAGCAGCAGCGAGACGGCGGCGGCGAGCGCCTCCATGTCCAGTGCGCGGGCCGTGTCGGCGATGGACAGCGTCTCGTTCATCGCCACCTTGGAGACGATGCCCTCCAGGCTGTCGTCGCGGTCGATGTCGCCGGACGCCTCCGGCAGGCTCGACGTGGTCAGCTCCTCGCGCGCCACGGCCCTGGCCAGGTCGATCCTGAGGTCCTTGTAGTGGGCGTACCCCATGCGCTGGTAGAAGCGCACCACCGAGGTCGTCGAGGTCGCGCAGCGGGCGGCCAGCTCGGCGATGGACAGGTTGGCCGCGCCGGCGGGGTCGCCGACGAACTCCTCCGCGATCCGCCGCTCCGACGGCCGCAGCGCGGGCATGGCGGCCCGGATGCGGATCAGTATGGTGCCGTCGTCCTCGGCCATCCCCGCCCATCCCCGCAAAGGAAAAGAAAGTACCTCGGTGGTAAGGTCTGCGTAATTTTATGACCCACACCCCCGAGGAGACCACATGCCCCGTGGCGCCCTCTCCGCAGCCGGCGTCGCCGCCGTGCTGTCCATCGCCCTCACCAGTTGCTCCTCATCCTCCGGTCCGGCCCCGAGCACCGGCGGCGGCGCCTCCGGCAAGACCCTCGTGGTCGGCGTGACCTCCGACCCGGACACGCTCTTCCCCTGGAAGGCCACCCAGTTCCAGGCCGTGAACGTGCTGCAGAACCTGTACGGGACGCTCACCGAGTTCGACAAGGACCTGAACGTGGTGCCCGGACTGGCCGAGTCGTGGCAGGCCTCGGACGACGGCAAGAAGCTCACACTCAAGCTCCGGCAGGGCGTCACGTTCGCCGACGGCAGCGCGTTCGACTCCAAGGACGTCAAGTCGTCCCTGGACAAGATCATGGACGAGAAGACGGCGGCCGTGGCCCGGGCGTCGCTGTCGTCGGTGAAGTCGGTCGAGGCCCCCGACGCGGGCACCGTGGTGCTGGAGCTGACCGGCCCCGACGCCGCGCTGCCCGCCAACCTGGCCACGGTCAACATGGCGATGCTCTCCTCCGACGACACCGAGGACAAGCTCAACACGACCCCGAACGGCACGGGCCCGTTCAAGCTCAAGAACCGCGTGGCGAGCCAGTCGATCACGCTCGCCAAGAACGACGCGTACTGGGGCGAGAAGCCGAAGGCGCCGGCGGTCGAGTTCCGGGTCATCCCCGACGAGTCGTCCATCGTGTCGGCCATGCAGTCGGGCAACGTGCAGCTGGCGGTCTTCAACGACCCGCTCGTCGCGCAGACCGCGCAGGGCGGCGGCACGATCACCGTGGCCAAGACGCCGCAGCTCAACTACCACGTGCTGCAGCTCAACGCGCAGCACGGCGACCTCAAGGACGTCAACGTGCGGCTGGCGATCCAGTGCGCGATCGACCGCAAGCAGGTGCTCGACACCGCCGCGCTGGGCGAGGGCGAGGTGACCGGGCCGATCACCGCCCCGCTGTTCAAGTCGGACCCGAACAAGCGCCCCTGCCCGGCCCGTGACCTGGCCAAGGCGGCCGAGTATCTCGGCAAGGCGGGCAAGTCCGGCGGGGTGACCGTCAAGACGATCGTCTCCCAGGGCGAGTACGCGACCTCGGTCAACGAGGCCCAGAACCTCAAGGCCCAGCTCGCCGAGGCCAAGATCAACCTGGATCTGGAGGTGCTGGAGTCAGGCGCGTTCGTGGACCGCTGGGTGGCCGCCGACTTCGACGCCGCGGTCGCGCTCAACGGCGGACGTCCCGACCCCGACGGCTCCTACGGCCGCTACTTCACCAGCAAGGGCAACCTGAACAAGGTCGCCGGCTACAGCTCGCCCGAGCTGGACAAGCTCTTCGCCGACGGCAAGGCCACCACCGAACAGGCCGCGCGCAAGGCGATCTACGACCAGGTCTCGGCCAAGCTGGAGGAGAACGCCCCCTGGATCTGGCTGTTCTCCGGCTACACCTACACCGCCACGACGGCAGGTGTGCAGGGGTTCGTGCCGATGGCCAGCGGCTCGCTGCAGTTCCTGCGGACCACCTCCGTCAGCTGATGAGGCGTACGCGCAACCGCGTCATCAGCACGGTGGGGACCCTGTTCGGGGTGGCCGTGCTCGTGTTCGTCATGCTCAGGGCGATCCCCGGCAGCCAGATCACGGCAGGGCTCGGCACCGAGGCCGCGGCGCTCACCCCCGCCCAGCGGCAGGCCCTGGAGCAGTACTACGGGCTCGACCAGCCGCTGTTCACGCAGTTCTTCTCGTGGCTCGGCAACATGGTCACGGGGAACCTCGGCTACTCGGCCCGCCAGCAGCAGAGCGTGCTCGACCTGACCCTGCACTCGCTGCCGGTGACGGTCGAGCTGGCGGTGCTCTCGATCGTGCTGGCGCTGCTGATCGGGGTGCCGCTCGGCATGCTGGCGGCCTCCAGGACGAATTCACCCAGGGACGCGCTCGGCCAGCTGGTGAGCCTGGCGGGGCTGTCGGTCCCGGCGTTCCTGCTGGCCACCACGCTGCTGTCGGTCTTCGCGGCGTCGTTCGGCTTCAACCCCAACGGGCAGGGCTTCGCCACGCTCTTCGAGGACCCGCTGCTCAACCTGGAGCAGATGCTCCTGCCCGCGCTGGTGCTGGGCTTCGGCATCGCGGCGCCGATCCTGCGCACCACCCGCACGGCGGTGCTGGAGGTCCGCTCGAACGACTTCGTCCGCACCGCCCGCGCCAAGGGCGTGCCGGAGCGGCGGCTGCAGGTCAAGCACGTGCTCGGCAACGCGCTCGTGCCGATCGTGACCATGACCGGCCTGCAGTTCGGCTACCTGCTGGGCGGCGCGGTCGTGGTGGAGCAGATCTTCTCCGTGCCGGGCATCGGCAGGCAGGTGCTGCTGGGCATCCAGCAGAAGGAGTACGCGGTGGTGCAGAGCACGGTGTTGGTGATCGCGCTGGCGTTCGTGCTGGTGAACCTGCTGACGGACGTGCTCTACCGGATCATCGACCCGCGGGTGAGGGCGTCGTGAGGCGAAGTCCGGCCCTGCCGGCGGGAGCGGCGATCCTCGTGCTGCTGGCCGTCGTGGCGGCGCTGTCGTACACCGGGCTGCTGCCGTACGACCCGATCGCGCAGCACCCGCCGTCGCGCTTCATGGCGCCCTCGGGCGCGCACCTGTTCGGCACTGACCAGTTCGGCCGGGACGTCTTCTCGCGGGTGGCGGCCGGGGTGGGCAACTCGGCCCTCATCGCGGTCGTCGCGGTGGCGTTCGCGACCGTGGTGGGCACGCTGGGCGGGCTCGTGTCCGGCTTCTACCGCGGCTTCGCCGACGGGGCGATCGGCGGGGTGACGAACGTGCTGTTCGCGTTCCCGCCGCTGCTGCTGGCGCTGTCGCTGGCGTCGGTGCTGGACCGCAACTGGTTCACGATCGCCGTGGCCATCGCCATCGTGTACGTGCCCATCTTCATCCGCGTCACCCGGGGCCCGGTGCTGTCGCTCAGGGAGATCGAGTACGTCAGGGCGGCCGTCTCGACCGGCATGAGCCGCTGGCAGATCATGCTCCGGCACGTCCTGCCGAACATCACCTCGATCGTCGTCATCCAGATCGCGCTGTCGCTGTCCTGGGCGGTGCTGACCGAGGCGTCGCTGAGCTTCCTCGGCCTGGGCACGCCGCCGCCCGCGCCGTCGCTCGGCTCGATGATCTTCGAGGCGCGCAGCCTGGTCCGCATCGCCCCGTGGACGCTGATCGCGCCGGGCGCGGTCGTCGTCCTGCTGGTCGTGGGCCTGAACCTGCTCGGCGACGGCCTGCGTGACACTCTCGACCCCCGGAACCGAGGCAAACGGTGAATCTCACTCTGGTGGCTCAGGCGCGGACGGGCAGGCTACGGGGGACGGCTTTCGGGGAGTTGACATGAGAGTTCTGGGGATGATCTCCGGCACGTCGCACGACGGGATCGACGTGGCCGTGGTGGACTTCCGTCTCGTCGGCGGCCTGCTTGAAGGCCGCGTCGGCCACACGGCGAGCACGCCGTACCCGGCTGAGCTGCGGGCCCGGCTGATCGCGGCGCTGCCGCCGGCGCGGACGACGCTGGCCGAGGTGTGCGTGCTCGACACGCTCATCGGGCAGAGCTTCGCCGACGCCGCGGCCTCGGCCGTCGCGCTGGGCGGGCCCGTGGACCTGATCGTCTCGCACGGGCAGACCGTCTACCACTGGGTGGAGGGCACGCACGCGCTCGGCACGCTGCAGATCGGGCAGCCCGCGTGGATCGCCGAGCGGACCGGCGTCCCCGTGCTGTCGGATGTGCGCATCAGGGACATCACGGCCGGCGGGCACGGGGCGCCGCTGGTGTCGGTGCTGGACGGGCTGCTGCTCGGCGCGCACCAGGGCGGCGCGGCGGCGCTCAACCTGGGCGGCATCGCGAACATGACCGTGGTCGGCGGCGGCGAGCTGTACGCCTACGACATCGGGCCCGCGAACGCGCTGATCGACGCGGTGGTGACGAGCCGGGGGCTGAACGAGCGCGGCTTCGACGAGGACGGCCGGATCGCGGCCTCGGGACGGGTGGACGAGCGGCTGCTGGAGGTGCTGCTGGACGAGCCGTACTACGGGCTGGCCGCGCCGAAGAGCACCGGCAAGGAGCTGTTCCACCTCGGGTACGTGGACGGAGCCCTGGGCAGGGCGGGACGCGAGATCGCGGACGCCGACCTGGTCGCCACGCTCACCGAGCTGACCGTGCGCACGGTCGCCGGGGACGTGCGGGCCGCCGGGGTGGGCGCGCTGGTCGTCTCGGGCGGCGGCTGCCGCAACCCCGTGATCATGGACGGGCTGCGGGCGGCGCTGCCCGGCGTGGACGTGGCGCCGTCCGACGACTACGGAGCTCCCTCCGACGACAAGGAGGCCATCGCGTTCGCGCTGATCGGCTGGCTGACCGCGCATGGGCTGCCGGGCACCGTGCCGGGCGGGACGGGCGCCCGGGCCGCCCGCATCCTCGGCACGCTGACGCCGGGCGCGGGCCCGCTCGTGCTGCCCGCGCCGGTGGCCGAGCCGCCGCGCTCGCTGGTGCTCACGCGATGAACGCGCCCGCCGGGGTGGTCATGGCCGCGCGGACGCCGTGGTTCGACCTGACCGAGTGCACCGGCCACCGGACCGTGCGCTGGGAGGGCGGCGAGCGCGCCGGCGATGCGCCGATGACCCTGGAGACCTTTCACGACCTCGCCTCGGTCACGAAGGTCGTCGCGACCACGACGGCGCTCATCCGGCTGGTGTCCGACCGGCTCGTGGACCTGGACGCGCCGTTGAACACGTACGTGTCGCGCTCGTACGAGGCGATCACGGTGCGGGACCTGCTCCTGCACCGGGGCGGGCTGTGGGAGTGGTGGCCGCTCTACATCCAGGCGGACCCGCCACCGCCGCGCTACCGGCCCGGACGCGCACGCCACTACTCCGACCTGGGCTTCGTCATGCTCGGCCGGATCGTCGCGGCCGTCACCGGGCTCAGCCTGGACCAGGCGGTGGCCGAGCTGGTCACCGGGCCGCTCGGCCTCACGTCCACCACGTACGCCCGCCCCGCGGGCCCGGAGGTGGCCATGAGCGCCCTGGACGACCGGGTCGAGATGACCATGCTCGACACCGGCCGGCCGTACCCCGTCCCGTACCGCAGCTCCGACTTCGCGGGCTGGCGGCGCGGGCCCGTGCTCGGCGAGGTCGCCGACGGCAATGCCTTTCACGCCTTCGGCGGGGTGTCCGGGCACGCCGGGCTCTTCTCGACCGTGCCGGACCTGCTCGCGTACGGCCTGGCTATGTCCCGGTACGAGGAGCACGACCGGCTGTGGCGGCCCGAGGTGGTCCGGGAGTTCTTCGCCACCGGACCGGATGCCGGGCAGGCCCTGGGGTTCCGTACGTACGAGCTGAGGCTGTGGGACGAGACCGTGACCGTGCTCGGCCACCCCGGCTACGTGGGCTGCGCGGTCGGCTTCGTCCCCGGCCGCGACATCGCGCTGGCCCTGGCGAGCAACCGCCTGCTCGTCCAGGGCGAGCCCACCCCCACCGACGCCCTCTGGGACGACCTCCTCCAGGCCACCACGCAACGATCGAGGACAGCATGACGCCCCTCCTGGAGATCCGTGACCTCTCGGTCGCCTTCCGCACCCGCAAGCAGGACGTCACGGTCGTCAAGGACGTCTCGATGGAGATCCTGCCCGGCCAGACCGTCGCGGTGGTCGGCGAGTCCGGCTCCGGCAAGACCACCACGGCGGCGGCGGTCAACCGGCTGCTGCCTGACAACGGCCGCATCACCGGCGGCCAGGTGCTGTTCGACGGCCGCGACCTGGCCCGGGCGAGCGAGCGCGAGATGACCGCGATCCGCGGCGCCGGCATCGGCCTGGTCCCGCAGGACCCCATGTCGAACCTCAACCCGCTCATGCGCATCGGCGACCAGATCGCCGAGGCGCTCGAGGTGCACGGCGTCGCCACCGGCAAGGCGGCCGGGGAACGCGTGCTCGAGCTGCTCGACCTCGTCGGCATCCCCGACCCGGCGCGGCGGATCGGGCAGTACCCGCACGAGTTCTCGGGCGGCATGCGGCAGCGCGCGCTGATCGCGATGGGGCTGGCCTGCCGGCCGAAGCTGCTCATCGCCGACGAGCCCACCTCCGCGCTGGACGTGACCGTGCAGCGGCGCATCCTCGACCAGCTGGAGCAGCTCACCGCCGAGATGGGCACGGCCGTCCTGCTGATCACGCACGACCTGGCGCTGGCGGCGGAGCGGGCCGACGTGGTGGCCGTCATGCACGACGGCCGGATCGTGGAGACCGGGCGGGCGGCCGAGGTCCTGGCCGAGCCGGAGCACGACTACACCAGGCGGCTGCTCAAGGCCGTGCCGAGCCTGTCGTCGGTACGGGTCGCAGAACCACCACGGGAGGCCGCGGACCTGGTGGTCGTGGAGGGGCTGCGCAAGGTGTTCCCGATCAGGGGCACCGGCGAGGAGCTGACCGCCGTGGACGCGGTCTCCTTCCGCATCCCGCGGGGCCGTACCGTGTCGATCGTGGGCGAGTCGGGCTCGGGCAAGTCGACCACCGCGAACCTGCTGCTCGGCCTCGACGAGGCCACCTCCGGCAGCATCCGCTTCGACGGCACGGACCTGGCGGGGCTCGGCAGGCGGGAGCTGTTCGCGTTCCGCCGGCGGGTGCAGCCCGTCTTCCAGAACCCGTACGCCTCGCTCGACCCCCGCTACCCGGTCGGGAAGTCGATCGCCGAGCCGCTGCGCGTGCACCGCGTCGGCGGCGCGGCGGAGCGCAAGAAGGCCGCGGCCGAGCTGCTGGAGAAGGTGGCGCTGCCCGCGTCCATGGCCGAGCGGCTGCCGCACGAGCTGTCCGGCGGCCAGCGCCAGCGGGTGGCCATCGCCAGGGCGCTGGCCCTCTCGCCCGACCTGGTGGTGCTGGACGAGGCCGTCTCCGCACTGGACGTGCTGGTGCAGGCACAGATCCTGGAGCTGCTCGCCGAACTGCAGCGGGAGCTGGGACTCAGCTACCTGTTCATCAGCCACGACCTGGCCGTGGTGCGGATGATCTCGCACGAGGTGCACGTCATGCGCGACGGCCGGATCGTGGAGAGCGGCACCTCCGGGGACATCTTCGACCACCCGGCGGAGGACTACACCCGCGAGCTGCTCGCGGCGATCCCCGGCAGCAGATAAGTTGGAATTCCGGACGCTGTCGGAAGTTCGGAGGCTTTCGGAGGTGACGATGCCCAGGGAATGCTCGATCGCCAACGCGCTGGCGGTCGTCGGCGAGCGGTGGAGCCTGCTGGCCATGCGGGAGATCTTCCTGGGCGTGCGCCGCTTCGACCAGATCGCCCGCAACACCGGCGCCAGCCGCGACATCCTCACCGCCCGCCTGCGCAAGCTGGAGGAGCTCGGGCTGCTGGAGCGCGAGCTGTACGAGGAGCACCCGCCACGCTACGAGTACGTGCTGACCGAGGCCGGCCAGGCGCTGCACACGGTGCTGCTGTCGCTCATGGACTGGGGCGACCGCTACGTCACGCCGGGCGAGCCGCCGACGGTGTGGCGGCACAGCTGCGGCGAGACGCTGGAGCCGGTCATGGTGTGCGCGCACTGCCGCGAGCCCGTCCGCCAGGAGGACATGGCCGTCGTCCGCGTGCACCAGCCGCAGTAGAAAGCTGGGGGAGGCCGCGCACGGCTCTCCCCCAGCTTCAGATCCTGACGCGCCGGCCACTAGGGTGCTCGACACCCTCATGCACGGCGTTCAGCGCACCGCGTAGGCGCGGATCACCTCCTGCGACAGGGTGCTGCCGTTGACGTCGGAGGCGTTCAGCCGCAGCGAGACGAACCCGGATGTCGAGCGGCCGAGCGTGGTCTCGTAGGACCGCTCACCCTTGGCACGCAGGCGGGTCTTCGTCCAGGTGGCGCCGTCGTCGTACGACACCTCCAGCGAGACGTCCTTGACCGCGCTCTGCGCCGCGCCCTCCTGCTGGTAGAGCGACAGGCCGAGCCGGTGCGACCTGGCCTGGTTCTTCAGGTCCACGGGCGCGTCGAACGAGGCCAGCAGCAGGGGGACCACCGTCGTCTCCGTGGTGTGCTCGGAGCCGAACGTCCACACCGCTTTCGTACGCGTTGACAGCTTCGCCCACTCGGCCTCGTTGGCGAGGTCGTACTCGATCCGGTACGTGGCCCGCTCCGGCGGGAGCATGCCCGACCCCGAGGGCAGGTAGTTCGTCTGCAGCAGCAGCTTGTCGCCCTGGTAGAGCCGGAAGTCGGACTTCAGGCCGTGCTCGAACATGCTGGTGTACCCGTCACCGTAGTTGCGGTCGGCGTCCACGAAGCCCTGCATCGAGATGCGCATCCGGTCGCCGTCCCGGCGCAGCGGGTTGCGCGGGTTGATGCCGGGCATCAGCGGCTGCTTGAACAGCGTCCGGCTGACCCGCTCCCCCACCTCGTAGGGGCGGAACTCCGGCGACGACATCAGGATGCGCGGCGTGTCGGGGTGCGGCCACATGTTGTTGTAGGGCCGCTCCGGGCTGCCCGCCGACGAACTCCACTTCAGCTCGGGGTCGGGGGTGACGTAGTCGGTGCGGATGCGCGGCGTCTTGGCCAGGGGGAGGTTCGTGGAGATGGATGAGGTGTCCCACGGCTCGAAGACGAACCTGGCCTCGTTCATCATCACGTCGTCGGACAGTTGGCTGTGGTAGCCGGTCTCGATCCTGGCCAGCGACTTCGACCGCACCGTGTACGTGAGCGAGTCGCGTACCCGGCCCTTCTCGCGCAGGTACAGGTCGTAGACGTACGGGCTGGCGACGATGCCCTTGGCCAGGACCGGCACCGGCAGGCGGCGCAGCCGCTCCACCAGCTTCAGCCCTTCCTCGTGCGTCAGGCGCACGGTCGGGACGGCGAGCTTGACCTTGTTGCCGCCGGTCGTGACGTCGGCGCCCGGCTGGTCACTGTAGACGGCGATCATCTTCGCCCCCGCCGCCGCGGCCGCATTCGCCTGCGTGGAGACGGGCACCCCGTCGGTGCGCCGGATGACGGCGAGCTTGCCGCGCAGGTCGCGGGCCTTGATCTCCTCGGCGCTGCCCCGGCCCACGTCCACGGCCATGAGGAGCCGGGTTCCGTCCAGGCGCGGGTACTCGGTGGCGAAGTCGCTGAACTGGATGGGGTCGACGTACTGCGGGTCGAGGTCCAGGCCGGGCGTGGACAGGGTGATCTCGGGGGCGGTCAGCCGCCAGCGGGTGGCGACGATGAACGTGCCCTTGGTGACCTTCCTGGTCGGCTGGACGAACAGCCGCTCCTCGATCTGCCCGCCGGGCGAGATCGTGGTGCCGCCGCGCAGCGCGGTGTCGGTCTTGCTCGAGCGGTACCACATGAGGGCGGCGGCGGCCCCGGTGTTCCGCTTGGTCGTGTGGTCGGGCGTCTCGACCTTGACCTCCACGGCCTTGCGGGCGTCCAGCACGACCTCGGTGTTCCCGGTGATCTCCATTTCCGGGTCGCCGACCAGGCTCTCGTTGAGCGGCTTGCCGGAGGTGGTGCTGTCCTGCGTGGCGGGCATGGTGAAGATGTGGCCGAGCACGGAGTAGGTGCCGGGCTTGACGAGCAGGCAGGTGCCGCTGCCGTACTTCTGATCGGTGCAGGGCTGGGACGGGTCGCCGGGGAGCAGGCGGCCGACCAGGGTGCCTTCGTCGAGGTTGAGCACGGTGAAGCCGCCGCGGGCGGTGCGGCCGTCCCTGGCGATGCCACGTACGCGTAGCTCGACCCGCTTCTCGTCGACGCTGCCCGTCAGCAGTGTGCGTACCGTGGCGCCGCCGGTGACGGCAGCCGTCAGTTCCTGGCGCAGCAGCCCGGCCTGGTCCGCCTTGGCGGTGACCTTCACCTCGGCCGTCCCTCCGGCGGGCACCGTGAGCTTCGACGGCTCGACGGTGAACGCGTCGCCGGTCGACAGGCTCAGCTCGGCGGGGGCCTGGCCGAGGTTGTGGTAACCGACGGTGAGGCTCTTCTGCTCGCCGGTGGTCAGCTTGCCGAAGCCGGCCGAGCCGGTCGAGGCCACGACCGTGTCCTTGAGCGCGGCGGCCACGTCGACGCGGCCCGCGCCCTGGGCGTCCACGTCGATGTCCTGGCCCGGCTTGGCGGCGGCCATGAGCAGCGACTTCAGCTCGTTGCCGGCGATCCCCGGGCGGGCCTGCCGCAGCAGCGCCGCCGCGCCCGCCACGTGCGGGGTCGCCATCGAGGTGCCGGAGAGCGTGAGGCTGCCGCCGCCCGTCCTGGCGGCGGTGATGTCCACGCCGGGGGCGGTGATGTCAGGCTTGACGGCCAGGTCGGCGGTGATCGGGCCCCGGCTGGAGAACGGCGCCAGCTTGTCCTGCTTGTCCACCGCGCCGACGGTCAGCGCCTCGGGCGCGTCGCCCGGCGCGCCCACGCACTGGTCGCAGCCGTCGTTGCCGGCCGCCACCACGAACAGCGTGCCGTACTGCTTGCTGAGCTGCGTCGCGGCCGCGGTGAGCGGGCCGCCCGGCTCGCGGCTGCCGAGGCTCATGTTGACGATCTCGGCGTGCTTCTCGCCGGCCGCCCACTCCATGCCGTCGATGATCCAGGACAGCTGGCCGTAGCCGTCGGCGTCGAGCACGCGGCCGTTGAGCAGCCGCGCGCCGGGGGCGACGCCCTTGCCGATGCCGTCGGCTCCCGTGCCCGCGATGGTGCTGGCCACGTGGGTGCCGTGTCCCTGGGGGTCGCCCGTGACGTTCTGGCCGGTGAAGTCGCGCTGGTCGGCGACCTTGCCCGCCAGGTCCGGGTGGGTGGCGTCCACGCCGGTGTCGAGGACCGCCACGGTCGTGCCGGTGCCGTCGTACCCGGCGGCCCACGCCTCGGGCGCGCCGATCTGCGGCACGCTCTGCTCCAGCGCCGGCTTCACCTTGCGGTCGAGCCAGATCTTCGCCACGCCCGCCAGCGGCCCGGCGGCGCGCAGGTTCGGGGCGGACTCCAGCTTGGCCAGCTCCGCTCCGAACTGCGCCGCGTCCCGCTTGTCCACCTGGACGGCCGCGCCGCCGATGCTCTCCAGCGTCCGGACCTGCTTCGCGGCGGGGATGGCGGCCTTCGTGGTGTTGCCCGTGTACGTGAGGATGAGCGGGATCGCGGTGCCGAAGCCCTGCTCGGCTAATTCGGTCACGTTGAACAGCGCGGTGTCGAGCCGCTCGGGTACCAGGGCCGCGACGTCGTCGGGAATGACGGTCACGCCGCCGTCCGACTCCAGCACCTGGAACGTCGGAACGGACCCGTCCGCCCGCTGCGCCGGGGTGACGGTCACCGCGTGGTGCTCGCCGTCCACGGCACGCACCTGCACCTGGTCACCGGTGATCAGCGTGATCTCGCCGCTCGCCGGGGCGTTGGTGAACGACCCGGGCGGTACGGTGGCCGCGTGCGCGCCGGGAGCCGCCAGCACCGATGCGACCATGACCATGGAGACGGCCGCAGCCCCCCATCGCCCCATGGACGACCTCCAGAAAATTGGTAAGCACGAATACCGCATTCCTAGTCATCCGGATAGGGCGGTGTCTATGAGGCAGGTGTGGCAACTTCCCGACTTGTCGGGAATCCGCCACCGCACTTCGGCTGGAATCCTTCGAGGGAAGGGGTCCCAACCGAGGTACGGCCTGCACGCAGGCGGCCGACCGTGCTGGAAGCAGGTGAGGTCCGGATTGGGGGCGTAGGGACCTTGATTGCCGCCGCCGTCGGTGATCCCGCTCGGCGAACGCCCGTTGAAGGCGAAGACGTTGCCGGCCACCGGATCGGGGCTGGCGATGGCGCAGCGCGCCGCCGTGCATGGAGAAGACATTGACCACGCCGTGCACGGCGCAGCGGTCGACGGTCACCTCGTCGCCGTCCTAAACATCGCCGAAGCGGTCTCTTCACCATTCCCGGAAAGGCCGGTCAGGCGGGCCGGAATGCTCGGCTCCGCGCCGAGGCGATCAGGCGGCGGCCGAGCAGAGCCAGGTAGAGCACCCACCCGGCGGCCACCAGGCCGAGCGCGGCGACGGGCTGCCAGCCGGGCAGCTCCGCGACCGACCGCCGCACCACCGCGACGGTGATCGGCACCGTGTAGAGGGCGAAGAACCCCAGCCCGAGCACCCGCCCCACCACCAGGAACCACGCGTACACGCGGACGCTGCGGCGGGCCTGCCGCGCCCTGCCCGCGAGCACGGCACGCAGGTACGCCTGCGCGTCCGCCATCAGGTTCTTGTTCCCGCTGGCATTGGCGAAGGCGTAGTAGACGTCGGTACGCATGAAGAACAGGAACTGCCAGGCGATCTGCGACAGGCAGATGACCATGACCAGCCGCACGACGGCGAGGTCGGCGACGTACAGGACACACGCCCCCGCGCAGACGAGGAACCAGTCGACCCGCATGCCCGCCAGGTACGCACGGTAGCGTGCCCTCCTGGGCACGCCCCAGATGCCGGTGATCCTGGTCTGCACGACCAGGAACTGCAGCCGGGTGCCGAGCGACAGCTCCGCCCGCACGTTCAGGGACCTCGCGGCGGCGACGTGGCCGAGCTCGTGCGCCAGCACGAGGATCCACGAGCCGGCCGCGAAGGCCACCGTGAACGTGAGGCTGTCGGACCACACCAGCGACGAGAGGCCGGGCAGGATCTCCGGCCTGGCGACGGCGGCGGCCACCGCGGCCACGGTCAGCAGGGCCAGCACGGCGTGGGCGGGCCAGGAGAAGAGCCAGGCCACGTGGCCGGGGCGGATCCGGTCCCAGAGGTTCGGCGGGCGACTCGGCCGGCTGAGCAGGCCCGCCCCTTCGAGCCCGGTGACGAACTCGGCCACGTCCACGTCCACGCCGTGCTCGGCCAGCACCCGGGCGCGGGCCTCATCGGCCGTCCTGCTGCCGTCGAGTGCCGCGATCACGGCCGCCGCCACCCCCGGCACGTTGACGAACGTCTCGCCGTTGCCGATCACGTAGTCGTCCGGACCGTCGGCGACGACGGTGAGGAACGACAGATCGGTCCTCACCCGCAGACCTCGCAGTCGTCCGCCCGGTCGAAGTCACGGGCGGTGGTGGTGAGGGTGAGCAGGTCCAGCCAGACGCTCCTGCCCTCGATCGCGGGCACGCCGGTCCCGGTCAGGTGGCGGATCACCTCCGAGGCGAGCATCCCCGACACGATCCCGCACAAGGGCCCGAACGACGGGATCGTCCGTCCCGGGTTGTCGCTGACCGGCAACGTGGCGGCGCCGTAGCGCTCGGCGAGCGCGCGTTCCTGGCAGGCCAGGCAGCCGGTCTTGCCGGGCACGACCAGCGGCCCGAGCAGGCCGACGTGCTGGTTGAAGCCGCCGGTGACGAACGGCGTGCCCGCCTCGACGCAGGCCCGGTTGACCCAGCGGCGGATGTGCGGCTGCGGCGTGTCCACGGTGTTCACCACGAGGTCGGCGTCGGTGACGACGTCCGCCGGCCCGGAGATGCGCCGCTCGATCTGCCTGACCTCCAGGTCCGGACAGTGCTCGAGGAGGGTGCGCGCGGCGGCGACCGTCTTGGGCTCGCCGAGGTCGCGCACGGTGTAGAGGTGCTGGCGGTGCAGGTTGCTGAGCTCCACCCGGTCGTCGTCCAGGATCGTCAGCCGGCCCACGCCCGAGGTGGCGAGCTGGAGCGCGACGTGCCCGCCGATGGCGCCCGCGCCGAGCACCGCGACGTGTGTGCGCGACAGGTCCGCGATCGCCGCGGCCGCCTGCTCCGCGGGGTGGAACATGGACAGCCAGAGCCCGAACCGTGACAGCCTGGCCTCACCGGTCAGCCGGTCCAGTTCGTCCTCGGTGACGAGAATCCGCGCGGCCAGGAGTTGCTCCACCGCCGCGTCGATGTCCTCCGGATCGACGCCGTCGATGAGGGCGCGCAATTGGCTCTGCTCGACGGGCGACTCGGCGCAGAGCCGGATCAGGCGGCGCAGTGGCGGCGGGGCGGGATCCAGTATTTGACCGGTCGGCGGGAAATCGCCGAGCCGTACCCGCTCGTGTGCCTCGTCGATGAAAAGGGGAAAAGCCGGATTCACTTGAATCCTGGGCATGGAGGCGGCTCCAGGGCAGGTCGAGAGGTGGGCCTCCTGCGGATGGGGGCCTCCGCAGGAGGCCGCGAAGGCGGTCAGCAGCTGTTGCTGTTGCCCGTCGTCTCGACTTCTTCGACCTTCTTGATCTCGATCGTCATGCGCGATCCCTCCGTCGATCTCGATTGGTCGATGTGATCGTAAATAAAACGCCAGAGAAAGGGGAGGCCCAATTTGCGGAAATCGCGTTATGTCCGGCTGAGAAACGCGAGCGACCGCTTCCACATGAGCGCCGCCGACTCTTCCGAGTAGCCGGGCAGGCCGGGATCGGCGAACAGATGCCGATCACCCGGATAGACGAAGCACTCGATTCCCGCCCCCACCACTGTTGCGAGTCTGGCGATCTCCTCCTTGTCCACCCACGGATCATGCTCGGCGTAGTGCACCTGCACGGGAACGCCGTCGGGCCACTCGCCCTCGGGAGCCACCCCTCCGTGGAAGAGCAGCGCGCCCCTCGCCATCGGGTGCGTCGCGGCGAGCAGCTGCGCCCCGTACGCCCCCAGCGAGAACCCGGCGAACACCGTCGGGCCCGTCACCTCCGCCCCGATCCGGCGGAAGCGGCGGTCGAGCTCGTCAGAGCCGAGCGCGTCACGCTTGCGCAGACCCGGCTCGATATCGGCGAAGACCTCGCCGTCGTAGTAGTCGGGCGTGCGCACGACGTGCCCGCCCGACCGCAGAACCTCCGCCGCCACGCCCACCCCCGGGCGCAGGCCCTGCGCGGAGTGCAAGAGGACGATCTCTGCCATGACGACTGTGTACCACCGGGACGGAAGGTGGACCAGCGCGATCAAGTTGCTTAACGTGCTTAAGGCTGATTTATCACCTTTTTCATGGGGAGCCCCCTGATATGCATGATGACCGTAATCTGGTCGAGGCCCGCCTGAAGCGCGTGCTCGAGGAGCGCATCCGCCCGGCCGTCCACCCCGAGTCGGTGCCGCTGGACGTGGCCGTCTGGCATGCGCCGGGCGAGCCCGTACCGGTCGAGGAGGGGCTGGCGGCGACTCCCGAGCCGATCGCGCCGGGCGCCGCATGGGGTACGCCGTGGGGCACGAGCTGGTTCACGGTCACGGGCACCGTGCCGGCCGAGTGGGCGGGCAGGACCGTCGAGGCCCTGCTCGATCTGGGCTTCGACGAGAACATGCCGGGTTTCCAGTGCGAGGGCCTCGTCTACCGCCCTGACGGCTCCCCGGTGAAGGGCCTCAACCCCCTCAACCAGTGGGTACGGATCGGCTCCCCGGCCGAGGGCGGCGAGCGGGTGCGCCTGCACGTCGAGGCCGCCTCCAACCCGGTCATCCTCGGCGTCCCGCCCTTCCGGCCGACGCACCTGGGTGACAAGGAGACGGCGGGCACCGCCCCGCTGTACCGGCTGGGCCGCATGGACCTGGCCGTCTTCGACGAGACCGTGTGGCAGCTCGTGATGGACCTGGAGGTGCTGGGCGAGCTGATGGCGGAGCTGCCCGCCGACGGCACCCGCCGCTGGGAACTGCTGCGGGCCGTGGAGCGGGCGCTGGACGCCGTCGATCTCCAGGATGTCAACGGTACGGCGGCCGCCGCCAGGGCGGAGCTGACCGGCGTGCTGTCGTCCCCGGCGGTGCCGTCGGCGCACCGGATCAGCGCGGTCGGCCACGCCCACATCGACTCGGCCTGGCTCTGGCCGCTGCGCGAGACCGTGCGCAAGGTGGCCCGCACCGCCTCGAACATGACCGCGCTGCTGGAGGACGAGCCGGACTTCGTGTTCGCGATGTCGCAGGCGCAGCAGTGGGCGTGGATCAAGGAGCACCGGCCCGAGGTGTGGGCGAGGGTGGTCAAGGCGGTGGCCACGGGCCGGTTCGTGCCCGCGGGCGGCATGTGGGTGGAGTCTGACACGAACATGCCCGGCTCGGAGGCGATGGCCAGGCAGTTCGTGCACGGCAAGCGGTTCTTCATCGACGAGTTCGGCATCGACAACGAGGAGGTGTGGCTGCCGGACACGTTCGGGTTCGCGGCGGGCCTGCCGCAGATCATCAGGGCGGCCGGGTCGAAGCGGCTGCTCACGCAGAAGATCTCGTGGAGCCAGACGAACACGTTCCCGCACCACACGTTCCTGTGGGAGGGGCTCGACGGGACGCGGATCTTCACGCACTTCCCGCCGGTGGACACGTACAACTGCTCGATGAGCGGCCGTGAGCTGGCGCACGCGGAGCGCAACTTCAAGGACAAGGGGGCCGCGCGGCACTCGCTCGCGCCGACGGGCTGGGGCGACGGCGGCGGCGGCACGACGCGCGAGATGGTCGCCAAGGCGGCCAGGGTGCGCGACCTGGAGGGCTCGCCGGCCGTCACCTGGGAGACGCCCGCTGCCTTCTTCGCCAAGGCCGAGGCCGAATACCCGAACCCGCCGGTCTGGGTGGGCGAGCTCTACCTGGAGCTGCACCGCGCCACGCTCACCAGTCAGGCCAAGACCAAGCAGGGCAACCGGCGCAGCGAGTCCCTGCTGCGGGAGGCGGAGCTGTGGGCGGCGACCGCGGCCGTGCGCACGGGTGCTCCCTACCCGTACGAGCAGCTTGACCGGCTCTGGAAGACGGTGCTGCTGCACCAGTTCCACGACATCCTGCCGGGCTCCTCGATCGCCTGGGTGCACCGGGAGGCGCGCAGGACGTACGAGAGGGTGGCGGAGGAGCTGAACGGCATCATCGACGCGGCCCAGCGCGCCCTGGCGGGCGACGGCGATCGCACGGTGGTCTTCAACGGGGCCCCGCACACCCGCCACGGCGTCCCGGGAGGGGCCGCCAGGGTCGTCTCGGGTGTGCGGTGGACAGAATCGCGCGACCGGGACGGCGGCGGCTTCGTGCTGGAGAACGACCTGCTCAGGGTGGAGATCGACGCCCGCGGCCTGGTCGTCTCCGCGTACGACCTGGCCGCGGGCAGGGAGACCGTGGCCCCCGGGCAGGCGGCCAACCTCCTCCAGCTCCACCCCGACTTCCCGAACAAGTGGGACGCCTGGGACGTGGACGAGTTCTACCGCAACACGGTCACCGACCTCACGGAAGCCGACGAGGTGAGCCTCGACGGCGACGGGGTGCGCGTCCGGCGCTCGTTCGGGTCGTCCACCGTGACGCAGGTGCTCACGCTCGACGGCGGGCGGCTGGACATCCTCACCGAGGTCGACTGGCATGAGACGGAGAAGTTCCTCAAGCTGGCGTTCCCGCTGGACGTGCGCGCCGACCGGTACGCCTCCGAGAGCCAGTACGGCCACACCTTCCGCGCCACCCACACCAACACGAGCTGGGAGGCCGCCAAGTTCGAGGCGTGCAACCACCGCTTCGTGCACGTGGAGGAGCCCGGCTGGGGCGTCGCGCTGGTCACCGACTCGACCTACGGCCACGACGTCACCCGTACCGTCGGCGACTCGGGCACCACCACGACGCTGCGCGTCTCCCTGCTGCGTGCCCCGCGCTTCCCCGACCCGGAGACCGACCAGGGGGCGCACCGCTTCCGCCACGCGCTCGTGCCGGGCGCGACGATCGGCGACGCGGTGCGCGAGGGCTACTTCGTCAACCTGCCCGACCGCCCCGTGACCGGTGCCGCGGCGGCGGAGGTGGAGCCGTTGATCACGGTGGACGACGACGCGGTGGTGGTGACCGCCGTCAAACTGGCCGACGACGGGAGCGGCGACGTGATCGTACGCTTCCACGAGTCCAGGGGCGGCCGGGCCCGCGCCACGCTCACGCCAGGCTTCCCCGTCGCGGAGGTCGTGGCCACCGACCTGCTGGAACGCCCGACCGGCGAGGGGGCGCTGTCGGTGTCGCTGCGCCCGTTCGAGCTGGTCACCCTGAGGCTGAGGCGCGCCTAGTCACCCAGGCGGGGGGCGTACGTACGGTGGAAGACCAGGGAGGCCGCGCCGATCGCGGCGGCGTCGGCCGCGATCGGCGAGGTCTCCACGCGCACGGCGTGCAACCGCCTGGCCAGCGGCCTGCTCGACACGGCCCGCGCGATCACCTCGCGGTAGATCTCCCCGGCCTCCCTGAGCGCGGGCCCGCCGAGCACGAGCAGGTCGATGTCCAGCATGTTCACCACGCTCACGGCGGCGTCGGCCAGCCGCCCTGCCACGCGTTCGATGACCTGCCGCGCCTCGGGCTCGCCGGAGGCGGCGGCCGCGCAGATGGCGGCATACGGGACCGCTCCCCCGAAGGCGGCCTCGATGGCGCTCGGGCAGCACACCGCCTCCACGCATCCCCGGTTGCCGCAGTAGCACTCGGGCCCGTCGGGTTCGACCGTGATGTGCCCGAACTCGCCCGCGTTCTCCGACCGCCCCCGGTACACCTGGTCGTCCAGGAACATCCCGCCGCCGATCCCCGTCCCCAGGTAGAGGTAGGCGAAGCTGCGCGTGGTGCGGGCGATCCCCGCCCACCGCTCCCCGATCGCCGCCGCGGTGGCGTCGTTGTCCACGGTCACCGGGAAGCGCGTGTGCTCGTGCAGCAGCGCCCTGACCGGCACCCGGTCCCACTCGGGCAGGCGGGGCGGGCAGACCATCACGCCGTCCCGGTCGAGCGGCCCCGGGCAGGCCAGGCCCACGCCGAGCACCTTGCCGTCGGCCACTCCGGCCTCCCGCAGGATCCGCCGCGCCGCCCTGGCCATCTGCCGGACCACCGACTCGGGCTCGAGCCCCGGCCGTACGGGCAGGTGCAGCCGCGCGACCGGCCGCCCCGCCAGGTCGGCCAGCACGCACGAGATCTCCTCGGGGTCGAAGTGCACCCCGACCGCGTACCCGGCGCCGGGGTCCACGCGCAGGATCGTGCGCGGCTTGCCGCCGCGTGACGGCACGGACCCGTCCTCCACGACGAGCCCGTCCTCCAGCAGCCTGCGCACGATCACGGATACGGTCTGCGCGGTCAGCCTGGTGCGGGCGGCGATCTGCACCCGGCTGATGCCGTCGGACGCCTGGATCGCCTCCAGGACCACGGCCCGGTTGTAGCTCCCCACTTCCGGCAGATTCGTGCCGCGTCGCATGTGAGCCATGTCACCACAGAGTGTTGACTAAGTAAATCAAATTGATTTACGTTCACGGGCAAACCCAAGGCAACACGGGGAGACCGTGATGAAACGTGCGCTGGCCGGTTCCCTCCTCCTCCTGACCGCCGTCGCCGGGTGCGGGACCGCACAGGAAACGTCCAGTAGCGGCAAGGAACTCGAGGTCCTCTACAAGGTCGAGCCGACGTGGCCGTATCTGGAGAAGATGCTCGGCAACGCGAAGAAGGAGTACGAAGCCGCCCACCCGGGCGTCAAGATCAAGCTCACGCCCGTCCAGGGCAACAACGAGGCGTACTACACGAAGCTCGCACTCCTCAACCGCTCCCCCGACTCGGCGCCCGATCTCTACTACCACGACACGTTCCAGGTCAACGCGGACGTCGCGGCCGGCAAGCTGGCCCCGCTCGACGACTACCTGGCCAAGTGGCCCGACTGGAGCACGCAGTTCCCCGACTCGGTCAAGCAGGCCGCCAAGGGCGGCGACGGCAAGATCTACGGCGTGCCGATCAGCACGGACACGCGCGGCCTCTGGTACCAGAAGGACGTCTTCGCCAAGGCCGGACTCCCGGTCCCGTGGGAGCCGAAGACCTGGAACGACGTCCTGACGGCGGCCCGCACGATCAAGCAGAAGCTCCCCGGCGTCATCCCCTTCAGCATGTACTCCGCCAAGATCCACGGTGAGGCGTCCACCATGCAGGGCTTCGAGATGCTCCTGTACGGCACGCCCGGCGGCACTCTCTACGACGAGACGCAGAAGAAGTGGGTGGCCGGCGGGAAGAACTTCACCGACGCCCTGACCTTCGTCAACACGATCTACCGCGAGGAGCTGGGGCCGAAGCAGGCCGACGCCCACAACGCCAAGCTCGGCGACAAGGTGACCCTCGAGTGGTTCCCCGCCGCCAAGCTCGGCATCTCCCTCGACGGCGCGTGGGCCAGCTCGGCCTGGAAGCCGGCCGGCACCAAACCGTGGGCCGAATGGACGCAGAAGATCGGCTGGACGCCCATGCCGACGCAGAACGGCGAGGCGCCGGGCGCGGTCAGCATGTCGGGCGGCTGGGTCATGGCGATGAGCGCGTACACCAAGCACAAGCAGGAGGCGTTCGACTTCATCACGACGGCCACGAACAAGGAGAACTCGATGGCGTACTCGGTCGGCACAGGTGACCTGGCCGCCCGCAAGGACGTGGCCGCCGACCCGAAGTACAGCGCCGACAACCCGAGCGTCAAGTTCTGGACCGACCTGGCCTCCGTCACCCACTACCGGCCGGCTTTCGAGGCGTACCCGAAGGTGTCCGCGCAGGTTCAGGAGGCCATGGAGGCGGTCATGACGGGCTCCAGGACCCCTGAGGAGGCCACCGCGAGCTACGCCAAGGCGCTGCCCGCGGCGGTCGGCGGTCCCGGCAAGGTCCTGGCCCGATGACGATCGTCACGGCCCCGTCCCCGTCCGTGACGAGCCGCCCGGTACGCGGCTCGTCACGGCGGGGCGTCCTGCGCTGGCTCGTCCCCCTGGGCCCGGCCCTCGTGCTCCTGGCGCTCTTCCTGGCGGGGCCGATCCTCTGGAGCGTCTACATCGCCTTCACCAACGAGACGCTCACGGGGTCGGCCTCGGTTCATTCGCGTTTCGTCGGCGTGGCCAATTTCGTCAAGCTCTTCGGCGACCCGAACTTCCTCAATTCGTTCCTGCTCACGTTCGTGTTCGTGATCGGCTCGGCGGTCATCGGCCAGAACACGCTGGGCCTGATCATCGCGCTGCTCCAGCGCGGCCGCGGCCGCGTGACGCGCAGCGTCGTCAACGGCGTGGTGATAGCCGCCTGGGTGGTGCCGGAGGTCGTGGCCGCGGCGTGCTGGTTCTCCTTCCTGGCCGAGGAGGGCACCTTGAACACGGTGCTCGGCATCTCCCAGGAATGGCTCTACACCGCCCCCATGCTGGCGGTGATCCTGGCGAACATCTGGCGCGGCACGGCCTTCTCGATGCTCGTCTACTCGGCCGCCCTCTCGGAGGTCCCCGCCGACCTGCTGGAATCCGCCGCCGTGGACGGCGCGGGGCCGGGCCGCCGGCTCCTCCACATCACGCTCCCGCTGATCCGCCGTTCCGTCATGGCGAACCTCATGCTGATCACGTTGCAGACCCTGGCCAGCTTCGGCCTCATCTACGCCCTGACGGGCGGCGGCCCCGGCACGGCCAGCCAGACGACGCCGCTGTACATGTACGAGCAGGCGTTCCGCTATTTCGAGATCGGCTACGGCTCGGCGATCGCGCTGGTCATGCTCGTGATCGGCGCGCTGTTCTCGCTGATCTACCTGCGCCTGATCAAGGTGGAGGACGCATGACGCGGCTCGCCGCGCGCGGCGCCGCCTGGCTCGCGCTCGCGCTCATCACGCTGGCCTTCCTGGGCCCGTTCCTCTGGGTGCTGATCGCCTCGCTCGAGCCCGAAGCCACGCTGGCCGCCCAGCCCACGCTCTCCTTCTCGCTGGACAACTTCAAGGCCGTGCTGACCTGGGACACGATCATCCTGCCCCTGATCAACTCGATCGTCATCTCGGGCTCGACGGCGGTGCTGACGGTCCTGGTGGCGGGCCTGGCCGCGTATCCGCTGTCGCGTTACCAGCTCCGCTACCGCCGCCACTTCATGCTGACCCTCCTGTTCACCACGGGCCTGCCGGTGACGGCCATCCTCGTGCCGGTCTACGCGATGTTCTTCCGTTTCAACCTGTACGGCTCGGTGCCGGCGATGGTGCTGTTCCTGACGGCGAGCTCGCTGCCGTTCTCCATCTGGATGATGAAGAACTTCATGGACGGCGTGCCGGTGAATCTGGAGGAGGCGGCCTGGGTGGACGGCGCCGGCTGGGTCCGCTCGCTGACGGCGGTGGTCGGCCCGCTGATGGCCCCCGGGATAGCCGTGGTCGCCATCTTCGTGTTCGTCGGGCAGTGGGGGAACTTCTTCGCCCCGTTCGTGCTGCTGGACACCCCCGAGAAGCAGCCGGCCGCCGTGACCGTCTACACGTTCTTCTCCCAGTACGGGCAGGTGGCCTACGGTCAGCTGGCCGCTTTCTCTATCCTGTACACGGCGCCGGCCGTGGTCCTGTACGTAGCCGTCAACAAGTACCTGGCCAGCTCCTTCAGCTTCGCCGGTTCGGTGAAGGGCTAGGACCCGTCCTCCAGGCCTCCGGGTCCGGCGCCCGGACCGCCGGCCCCTCCGACTTCCCAGGGGGCCGTGTCGTTCTGGCCTCCCGGGCCGCCGTGGCGGGCCCGTTTCTTGGCGTGGCAGGCGGCGGGGTCCTTGGCATGCCTGCACGGTGCCGTGTAGGAGATCGTCTCCGTGGCGCCGGCCGGCCCGGCCGGCGCCGTCACCGGGGCGACGAGGGCCGACGCCGTCATCGCGCAGGCCGCGAGAGCATTGCGGCTCTTCATCATGAGAGATCACCTCTTGCCGGTCGTTGTCACTTTCAAGCTAGGCGCGGGGATGGCCGGCGGAGGCAAAGGTCAGGCCCGGATGAAAGAGATTCCCCTGGACGACGCCAGGGGAATCTCCAAGGGAGCCTCAGGCGCAGGTGTAACCGGAAGGCGTCTGTGTGTTGCCGCTCGGCCGGCTCACCTGGAAGCCGAAGGTGGTGCTGGCGTTCGGGGCCAGGGTGCCGTTGTAGCCGAGGTTCTTGGCGGTGACGGTCTGCCCGCTGACGGTGAGGGTCGCGTTCCACGAGCCGGTCAGCGTGTGGCCGGCGGGCAGGGTGAAGGTGACGGTCCAGCCGCTGATGCTGGAGGTCCCCGTGTTGGTGACGGTCACGGGCTGGACGACGTACCCGGTGCTCCACTGCGTCTGGAGGGTGCCGGTGGCCGTGCAGCCACCGCCGCCACCGGGGCCGGCCGTCGTGGTGAAGGCGCCCAGGGCGGAGTCGGCCGACACGTTCCCGGCTCCGTCACGTGCCCGCACGTACACCTGGTACTGGGTCGAGGGGCTCAGCCCGGTCAGCGCGAGCGAGTTGGTCGTGGACTGGCCGAGCAGCTGATCGGTCGCGCCCTGCTCGCGGTAGACGTCGTACCCGGCGAGCCCGCTGCCGCCGCTGTCGGTGGAGGCGGTCCAGGTGAGCGTGGCCGAGTTCGAGGTCACGTTGGCCGCCGAGGGCGTGCCGGGCGTGGTCGGCGGGGTGGGGTCGGTGGTCGAGCCGCCGGCCAGCGCGTCGTGCACGGCGGTGTACGACGGCTTCTTCTGGTAGTTCTCGTCGTAGATCAGGGCCGCGCCCTGCCCGGAGAACGTGTCAGGCACCCAGGAGTACTTGTCGGTGAAGCCCCAGATCGTCACGCCCGCGCAGGCGGTCACCGCCAGGCAGGCGTTGACGACATTGCGGTAGTAGGTGGCCTGCGTGGCGTCCTTGGTGGCGTCCCTGGGCATCACCATGCGCACGTCCAGCTCGGTGATCCGCACCTGGACGCCGAGGGCGGCGAAGCGCTGGAGGTTCTGCTGGAAGTCGCTGGGGAAGCCGTACTGGATCGCGAGGTGCGACTGGAAGCCCACGCAGTCGACCGGCACGCCCTGCTGGCGCAGCGACGAGACGAGGTTGTAGATCGCCGTGCTCTTGGCGTTGATCCCCTCGGTGTTGTAGTCGTTGATGCACAGCTTCGCGTCGGGGTCGGCGGCGCGGGCGGCGCGGAAGGCGTCGGCGATGTAGCTCTGGCCGAGCGTGTTGTACCAGAACGACGTGCGCAGGTTGCCGCTGTCGTCGAAGACCTCGTTCACCACGTCCCAGGAGACCACGGCCGGGTTGTTCGCGTAATGGCCGACGACCTGGCTGATGTGGTTCTGCATGGCCGCCCGCATGGCGCTGGCGCCGAGGCTCTGGACCCAGCCGGGCGTCTGGTTGTGCCAGACGAGCGTGTGGCCGTGGACCTGCATGTTGTTCTGGGTCGCGAAGGCGACGATGGCGTCGCCGCCGGAGAAGGTGAACTGGCCCTGGCTGGGCTCGGTGGACTCCCACTTCAGCGCGTTCTCGGGCGTGACCTGGCTGAACTCCGTGGCCGCGGTGGTGCGGTACGTGGCCTCGTTGGCGAGCTGGCCGGTGGCGAGCGCCGCCCCGATGAACTTGCCCCGGCCGGCCGCGTGTGTCCGCAGGGGCGCGGAGGCCTCGGCCGAGGTGGTCGGGAGGAGGAAGGCTGCGAGCATCCCCACCAAGGTGAGGACTCTGACGAGTAAGGACGAATGCACGGACATCTACCTCCGGAGGCAGGCACTCGGTTCCGAAAGTTTTCGATCACGTCGGATCGCATTGCAGACGGTATTGACATGCGAGAGAAGGGTCAACACCGGGCACGTACAGCTACTGAAGCAGCAGTTGGACGCCAGAAATTATCGGAGAATAAGTGAAACTTTCACAACTAGCGGGACGTACCTACCGGTCGGTACTGTGATTTATCCAGAATAATCGTCCACCAGCCGGGAGTTCTGCGCCATGTCCCTTTCGCACGCCCAGGTCCAGGCCCAGCTCACCGGACCCGGCCAGCTGTTCGAGATGGAGGAGATCGGCGACACCGGGATACGCACGTGGAAGCACGCGCCGGCGCACTTCCGGGCGCTGCTGGAGATGAGCAGGTTCCACGGCGAGAAGGTCTTCCTCGTGTACGAGGACGAACACATCACGTTCGAGGACCACTTCCGCCGCGCCGCCACCTTGGCGGGCCGCCTCATCGAGGAATACGGCGTGCGCAAGGGCGACCGGGTGGGCGTGGCCATGCGCAACTATCCCGAATGGGTGGTCTCGCTGTCGGCCGCGCTGGCGGCGGGGGCCGTAGCCGTACCGCTCAATGCCTGGTGGACGGAGGCCGAGCTGGCCTATGCCGTGAACGACTCCGGCATCAAGGTGCTGATCGCGGACGGCGAGCGGGCCACCAGGCTGGCCTCGACGGGCGTCCCGCTGATCGTCACCCGCGGCGAGGCGCCGGCGGGCGCGCGCGGGTTCGACGAGGTGATGGGCGAGGTCACCGCCGACGTCCGGCTCCCCGAGGTCGAGCTGGCCCCGGAGGACCCCGCCACGATCTTCTACACCTCCGGCACGACCGGCAACCCCAAGGGCGCGCTGGGCAGCCACCGCAACCTGGGCCAGTCCCCCATGACCGTCGCCTACGGCCTCATGCGGGCGGTGGCGATGGCGGGCAAGGACGTCGCGGCCGCGGCCGGCACCCGCAGGGTGACCCTGCTGACCGTCCCCCTGTTCCACGTCACGGGCTGCTTCTCGGCCCTGACCACCACCATGTTCGGCGGCGGCGGGCTGGTGCTCATGTACAAGTGGGACCCCGAGCAGGCGCTGCGCCTGATCGAGCGCGAACGCGTGACCGCCATGATCGGCGTGCCCACGAACGCCTGGCAGCTCATGTCCCACCCCGACTTCGGCAAGTACGACCTGTCGTCCCTGAGCACCCTCGGCTACGGCGGCGCCCCCGCCCCGCCCAGGCTCCTGGAGCGCATCACCCGGAACCTCCCCGACCGCGCCCCCTCCAACGGCTACGGCATGACCGAGACGACCGCCCTGGCCATCGGCAACGGCGGCGCCGACTACCAGGCCAGGCCCGACAGCGTCGGGCTGCCCTCACCCGTGGTGGACGTGCGCGTGGTGGACCCGGCGGGCGAGGAACTGCCGCCCGGTGAGGTGGGCGAGCTCTGCGTCCGCGGCCCCAACGTCATCATGGGCTACTGGAACAAGCCGGAGGCCACGGCGCAGACCTTCGTGGACGGCTGGCTGCACACCGGCGACCTGGCCAAGATCGACGACGAGGGCTTCGTCTACATCGTCGACCGGGCCAAGGACATGGTGATCAGGGGCGGCGAGAACGTCTACTGCGCGGAGGTGGAGGCGGCCCTGTTCGAGCACCCGGCGGTGGACGACGCGGCGGTGATCGGCGTGCCGCACGAGGAGCTCGGCGAGGAGGTGGGCGCAGTCATCCGGCTGGCGCCGGACGCCTCGGTCACCACGGAGGAGCTCCAGTCGTTCCTCAAGGACCGGATCGCCAAGTTCAAGATCCCCGCCTACTTCTGGTTCCGGGAGGGCGAACTGCCCCGCAACCCCGGCGGCAAGATCCTCAAGACCCACCTGCGCAGGGAAGTGCTGGGCGCGTAGCCCACGAAATAGGCCGCCAGAATTCGGGGGAATTCTGGTGCGACATGCTGTATTCCGGCCACGCCCGTCGATTACCAGGATGGCCTGCTATTGTGGCGCGCGGCGCCAATGGGGTGGCGTTCTCTGCGTGGGAGAACTCGGGGATAGTTGGCAATGCGCTGGCTTATTGGTTTGGTTGCTTGCGCGGTCCTGGCCGACTGGAGGCAGAACAGCTCGGGGCAGCTCGGCCTCGGCGACATCGTCAACCGCACCAGCCCGGCCCAGGTGGGCACCTTCGCCACACGGGTCACCGGCCGGGTCGTCGTCTACGGCCTGGCCGGCGGCGAAGCCGCGATCACCGACTGGAAACTGGTCTACAAGCACCAGATCCACCTCATCGGCCTGAACATCGGCACCCTGGTCCAGGCCGCGCCACAGATCTTCGGCGAGGTCATGGCCCAGTTGTTCGAGCTCCTCGCGGCCGGCCCACCATCTATGAGCTGCCGGTCCCGCTGGGGCCATCAAGTCATCCCTACAGCGATCCACGCCGCCTGATCAGGATCTCCGCCACGACGAGGTTGACGATCCACCCGAGAACCTGCCCGATGGGGATCATGGACTGAGCGTTGGCGCTGATCGAACCCGCGTTCACCGTGTCGCTGAACGGCACCTGAGCCAGCAGCAAGAGCGGCACCAGGACTCGGGAGGTGACAGCGAGGAAGGTGAGCGCGTAATTGCGCATCATCCAGTTCCGATGCCGTAGGAAGTCACGGCGGCGGGCGGCCTGGAAGGCCAGCCAGCCGGTAAGGAGCCACAGGACAGCGGGGATCACCAGGCCGATCTGAGTCATGAGACGGCCCGAGAGCAGCGCGACCGGTATGGCGGTCAACGCGGAGGGCATCACCCCCGCAAGGAGGTAACAACGGCCGATCGTCCGGTGAACCCGTCTGCGCGCCCGAATCGCCGGAACGAACTGGAGAGGGCCGAGAACGAGCGCGACCAGCGCCGTGAAGACGTGCGCGACGAGCAGGTAGTAGTGCGGCCCGCCGCCCCCGTCGAGCCGGCTGTCGCGGACGTCGAACCCGAGATAAGGGCCGACGAGCACGGCGCCGAACACAGCCGCGACGACCAGCATCAGCCAGATTCGGCGAGCTGTCGCTGGAGCAGTGCCGGCCGGCCCGCTTCGGTTATGGATCATGGCTTGCTCCCGTTGGCGATCCGACAGCGCCTCATCATGCGCCGGCGGCCGACCGGCCCACATCCGCCCTGGGGCGGCGTCCCCGCTACCCCCATGGGCGTACGCAGGCGCCCTCCATTACGTCACGGGTAATCGCGCTCCCTACGTCCCGGCTGGCATCGTTCAGGTGTCGCAAGAAACCGCCACAAAGGGGAGCCCGACATGACCACCGCCCTGACCGTCACCGCCGATCGGACGAAGTTCCTGCGCCTCGCGCTGGCCGCCGACGCCGTCGTCACCGGCGTCAACGGGCTGGTCTACCTCGCCTTCGCGGCCCCGGTGAGCGATCTGCTCGGCCCCGGCGCGGGCCTCCTGCGCGAGATCGGCACCTTCCTCCTCGTGTACGGCGTCGCGGTCGGCCTGCTGGCCACCCGCCGCGCGATCAGCCCGGCCGCCACCAAAGCGGTCATCGCGCTGAACATCATCTGGACCCTGGGCAGCGTCGCCGCCGTCGTCACCGGCGTCGCCGGCCTCACCACGGTCGGCGCGATCTGGACCATCGCCCAGGCCCTGGTGGTCGGAGTGTTCGCCGAACTCCAGATCACCGGCCTCCGCAAGACCCGCAGCAACTGATGACCCGTAATCGCTAAGAACCGATTGAAGCAGAGGAAATGACCATGAGCCTCATCGACCGCTACATCGCCGCCTGGAACGAGACCGACGCCGAGGCCCGCGCCAAGGCCGTGGCCGAGCTGTGGACCGAGGACGCCACCTACACCGACCCGCTGGCCGACGTGAGCGGCCACGCCGGAATCGCCGCGGTGATCGAGGGTGCCCAGGGCATGTTCCCCGGCCTGGTGTTCAGCCCGGGCGAGGTGTACGACGCCCACCACCACATCGCCCGCTTCACCTGGCACCTCGGCCCTGAGGGCGGGGAGCCGGTCGCGGTCGGGTTCGACGTGGTGGAGCTGGCCGAGGACGGCCGGATCCGCTCGGTCCTCGGCTTCCTGGACAAGGTCCCGGCCGCCTGACCCCGAACAGCCCACTCTCGAGGCCCCCGCTCCCCGCGGGGGCCTTCGGCTTTCCGGCTGAAAACGATTTGCCCAGATCATCTGCCCCATCGGACAATTGACCCTCGTGCCCGATGGACTGAAGCGCCTGCTGCGCAACCTCTCCATAGACCTGAGTCCCCTCCGCGACTCCCGCGACTACCGCCTGCTGTTCAGCTCAGGCGTGGTCACGATGTTCGGCACGATGATCACCATGGTCGCGGTGCCGTACCAGATGAAGGAGCTCACGGACTCCTACCTCGCGGTCGGGCTGGTGAGCCTCGCGGAGTTCGTCCCGATGGTGGTGTGCGGCCTGTGGGGCGGGGCGATCGCCGACGCGCTCGACCGCCGCAGGATCATCGTCCTGAGCGAGCTGGGTCTGCTCGTCACCACCGCCGCCCTCATGGTCAACGCGCTGCTCCCGAACCCCCAGGTCTGGGTCCTGTACGTGATAGGCGGCATCTCCACGGGCATTTCCTGCCTGCAGCGGCCGAGCCTGGAGGCCGTCTTCCAGCAGGTGGTCAAGCACGAGCAGCAGGGCGCGGCGGCGGTGCTGTCGAGCATGCGCTGGAACTTCGGCGCCATCGTGGCCCCGGCCCTGGGCGGCCTGCTGGTGACGGCGTACGGCCCGGCGGCGGCGTACGGCATCGACACGCTGAGCTTCGTGCTGTCGCTGGTCCTGCTCTGGCGGATCAGGTCACTGCCACCCGCCGAGGACGCCGCCCCGGCGTCGCTGAAGTCGCTGGTCGAGGGTGTGCGGTACGCGATGGGCCGCAGCGACCTGATGGGGACGTACCTGGTGGACATCGCGGCCATGGTGTTCGCGATGGCGACGTCCCTGTTCCCGTTCCTGGCCGACGAGCTGCGCGCCCCGCAGGCGCTGGGGCTGCTGTACTCGGCGTCGGCGGTGGGCGCGCTGATCGCCTCGCTCACCGGCGCCTGGACGGCCCGCGTCAAGCGCCAGGGCCTCGGCGTGATCGTGGCGGCGACCCTGTGGGGCGCGGGGGTGGCCCTGTGCGCGCTGACCCCTAACGTCTGGGTCCTGGTCGTCTGCATCGCGTTCGCGGGCGCCGCCGACATGGTCAGCGGCATCTTCCGCACGACCATGTGGAACCAGACCATCCCGCAGGAGCTGCGCGGCCGCCTGGCCGGGATCGAGCTGCTGTCGTACGCCTCCGGCCCGATGCTGGGCAACGCCCGGGCCAGCCTGATGGCCAATATCGGCGGCACCCGCTTCTCCCTGGGATCGGGCGGCCTGCTCTGCGTGGCCGCCGTCCTCGGCCTGGCCGCCGCGCTGCCGAAGTTCCGCAGGTACGACGCCCGAACGGACGAGCACGCCCTGGCGGAGAAGGCCCGCAGGGACGCGGCCGTCGCCTAGCTCACCAGCCGGCCGCCTGGCTCACCGGTTTTCCGACTCGGCGAACGCCCGCAGCGCCTCGGCATCGGAGTAGACGCTGGTCACGTAAGCCGCCACCCACTCCTCGATCCCGCCGAACCCGCTCTCCCTGACCAGCCGCTCCCCCACCCGGGCCGCGTCGAGAGGGGTCCGGCGCAGGGTCACGGCCCCGGTCCCGCCGTCGAGCAGCGCCCAGTGCGCCCCGTCCTTGCCGTACGGCATGCCGACTGACCCGGGGTTGACGACCAGCACCCGGTCGGCCAGCCGTACGAACGGCATGTGCGTGTTCCCCACCACCACGGTGTCGGCGCCCTCCCCCGCCAGCACCTCGCCCCACCGCTCCAGCGAACTGTCCACGAGGATCATCTCGTCATCCCTGCGCGGCGTCGCGTGCACGAACAGCGTGCTCCCCAGCCGCCCCAGCTCGACCACCTGCCGATCGGGCAGCCCGGCCAGCAACTCGACCTGATCGTCCCGAAGCTGCTCGGCCGCCCACTGCGACACGGGATACGGGCACTCCTTCCCCCGGACCGCCTCCACCAGCTCCCTGTCGGCGTTCCCGTTGACCCACAACGCCCGCTCGCCCAGCGAGACGAGCACGTCGAGCGTCTCGACAGGCATCGGCCCCGCGGCCATGTCCCCGGTCAACGCGATCAGATCGGCCGCGGCCACCTCGGGCTCGGCCAGCACGGCCTCGAGCGCGGGCAGGACCCCATGAATGTCCGACAACACAGCGATACGCATGCCGCCACTCTCCACTGCCCCACCGCGTCACGGATAGCCCGTTCGCGACCGACGAACGATCATGCTAAATGTATGTACGCATTCACAGGGCGTGAGCACATTAGATTGGTAGCGTTGGAGCATGACGGCCGAAGCGGTGATCGAAGAGATGACGCATCCCTCGCTGCCCGACTGGGTGTTTCCTCCGCCAGGAGGGTTCGTCGCGGAAGACCTCGATCACATTCCGGATTTGCCTGCGCACACAGAGTTGATTGATGGAAGCTTGGTGTTCGTGAGCCCGCAAGCCTCCTTCCATGCGCTGATCGTCGACCTCCTCGTCGTCGCCCTGCGCCAAGCCGCCCCGAAGGACTTCCGGGTGCGACGCGAGATGAGCGTCATTCTGGGCCCAAGCCAGCGCCCAGAGCCTGACCTCATGGTGATCAAGGCCGAAGCCGTACGCGACGACGACGAGACCTTCTACGAGGCGCGAGATGTGGTCCTCGCCATAGAGGTCGTCTCTCCTGAGTCCAAGGACCGCGACCGTCACCGCAAACCGCAGCTCTACGCTGAAGCCGCGATTCAACACTTCTGGCGGATCGAGAAGATCGCGGGCAAGCCCGTAGTCTATGTTTACGAGTTGGACCCCGCATCCAACGCATACGTCATTACTGGCATTCACCACGACTTCCTGAAGGTATCCGTACCCTTCGAGCTTGCCATCGACTTGGCCGAGGTCGACCAGCTCTGAGCGGGCTCAACCCGCCTCGCGCCACCCTTCGTACCGCTCCACCAGCTCATCCACCTTGGCCAGCGCACCCTCGTCCAGCCCTTCGACGACGACCAGCCACTGCGCGTCCTCGGCGTCGTCCTCCCCGGCCAGCGTCTCCCGCACCACCCGTGGCACCCCGAGCGCCGGGAACCACTCGCCGAGTGTCTCCGCGACCTCCTCGGCGTCGTCCCGCTCGGCGAACACCAGCAACTGCCTCATCTTCCTCCCATCCTCATCTTCGTTAGCGTATGCAGTCGTTTACGTGGCGTGAGCCCCATACATTGGTAGCGTTGAACCATGACGGCCGAAGCGGTGATCGCAAGGATGACGCCTCCCTCGCTACCCGACTGGGTCTTCCCGCCGCCAGAGGGCTTCGTAGCAGAAGATCTCGATCACATTCCGGATTTGCCTGCGCACACAGAGTTGATTGATGGAAGCTTGGTGTTCGTGAGCCCGCAGCGATACTTCCACCAATCGGTCATCCGCCGACTGTGCAACGCCTTGGAAGATTTCCTGCCACCAGGCCACGAAGTGGTCGATAACATGAGCGTCAAGCTGGCTCGACAGCAGCGCCCGGAGCCGGACCTGATGGTCGTGGACCCCCACGCGAACTTCGACCTCGACGTCACCTGTTTTCAGGCCGGCGACGTCATCCTCGCCGTGGAAGTGGTCTCACCCGACTCCGAGCTACGCGACAGAGAGCGCAAGCCCGTCCTCTACGCAGAGGCGGGGATTCCCCACTTCTGGCGTATCGAGGAAGTCGGTGGCAAACCGGCTGTCTTCGTCTTCGAGCGCGACCCTGGCACGAAGACCTACGCGCTCGCCGGCGTCCATCATGACAGGCTCAAGCTCACCGTTCCCTTCGACATCGACATCGACCTCACCAAGCTGTGCAAGCGCAGAACGCGATAAGGGCCGGCACGGCAGCCGCCGTACCAGCCCCTCACCCGTATCAGGCGCTACGCAGCTGAGCCCCTACGCGGTCGGCCGCCATGGCCACCGCCGCGTCGCGCGCCGCCGTCGTCTCCTCGACCGTCAACGTCCGGTCCGCGGCCCGGAAGCGCATCGTGTACGCGAGCGACTTGTTGCCCGCGCCCACCTGCTCCCCCACGTACACGTCGAACAGCCGGATCGACTCCAGCAGCTCGCCCGCCCCGTCGCGCAGGGCGGCCTCCACGTCGGCGACAGGCGTGAAGTCGGGGACGATCAGCGCGACGTCCTGCGTGGCCACCGGGTAGGCCGACACCGCGGGCGTCTGGACCGGCCCGGGCATGGCGGCCTCCAGGCGGGAGATCTCCAGCTCCATGGCCACGGTCCGCTTGGGCAGCCCGTACGCCTCGATGACGCGCGGGTGCAGCTCGCCCGCGTGTCCCACCAGCGTGTCGCCCACGTAGAGGGCGGCGCAGCGGCCGGGGTGCCAGGGCTCGTGCTGGTCGGCGCTGATCGACAGCTCCAGCCGGGCCTCGCCCGCGACCGTCCGGGCGGCCTGCACCGCGTCGGCCCAGGAAGCCTCGCGCCCGCCGCCCCACCAGCCGGACCGCTCGAACTCCCCGGCCAGCACCACCGCGACCCGCAGCGGCTGGTCGGGCAGGGCCGCCTCGATCGAGGCCAGCTCCTCGGCGGTCGGGCGGCGCTCGACCCCGAGCACCGGCGCCACCTCGGGAGCTCCCTCGCGTGGCCGGTAGACCGGCCCCGTCTCGAACAGCGCCACGTCCGAGAAGCCGCGGCCGACGTTGCGCACCAGGGTCTTGAGCAGCCCCGGCAGCAGCGTCGTGCGCATCAGCGGCTCGTCCTCCGACAGCGGGTTGGCCAGCCGCATGGCGTGGCGGCGCGCGTCGTCGGCGGGCAGCAGCAGCCGGTCGAAGTCGTCGGGGCTGATGAACGGGTAGTTGAGCACCTCGACGTAGCCGCCCTCGGCCAGCGCCCGGCCGATCCGCCTGCGCAGCCGCTGCCCCTCGGTGAGGCCCGCGCCGGCAGGGGCGGACGGCAGCACCGACGGCAGGCTCTCGTAACCCTCCAGCCGGATGACCTCTTCGGCCAGGTCGTTGGGGTCGGTGAGGTCGGGACGCCACGACGGCGGCGTCACTGTGATCATGTCGTCGCCGGTGACGGCCAGCTTGGCCGCCAGCGCGCCGCCGGTGACGACGCCGGTCGGGTCGACGCCGCCCTTGCGCACGGCCGGGTCGCTGCCGGGCGTCACGACACAGCCGACCTGCTCCAGCCGGGCGATCACGGTGTCCCGGGAGTAGTCGACGCCCGCGACGGTGCCGGGGTAGCCGGACGGGATCGCGATGCGCGGCGGCGACACCTCGACCTCGGCGTGCGTGACCCCGGGCTGGATGGTGGCGCCGCCCAGCTCGGCCAGCAGCTGCACGGCCCGCCACGAGGCGACGAGCGGCAGCTCCCGGTCGACGCCGCGCTCGAACCGCTTGGACGCCTCCGACACCAGCCCGTGCCGACGCGACTCGCGCGAGATGCCGGTCGCGGAGAAGTGCGCGGCCTCGATGACGATGTCGGTCGAACCGTCGGAGATCTCGGTCTCCAGCCCGCCCATCGTGCCGGCCATCGAGATCGGCCCCGACTGGTCGGTGATGAGGATGTCGTCGGGGTCGAGTTCGCGTACGACGTGGTCGAGCGTCTCGAGGCGCTCGCCCGCCGCGGCCCGGCGCACGACGATCTCGCCGGTCAGCTTGTCGCGGTCGAACGTGTGCAGCGGCTGGCCGAGCTCCAGCATCAGGTAGTTGGCGATGTCGACGGCCAGCGACACGGGCCGCATGCCGGCGCGCGTGAGGCGTACCCGCATCCAGAGCGGGCTCTGGGCGGCCGGGTCGAAGCCGCGGACCTCGCGCAGCACGAACCTGTCGCAGGCGGTCGGGTCGGCGATCGAGGCCGGCCACGACGGGCCGGTCTCGGCGGGCGGCTCGACGCCGGCGGGGTCGCGGAACTCCACCCCGAACGCGGTCGCCACCTCGCGCGCGACGCCCCTGATCGACAGCGCGTAGCCGATGTCGGGCGTGATCTCCAGCTCGATGACCTCGTCACGCAGGCCGAGCAGCTCGACCACGTCCGCGCCGATCGGGGTGCCGGGCGGCAGCACCATGATGCCGCCGTGATCGTCACCGAGCCCGAGCTCACGCTCGGAGCAGATCATGCCCTCCGACATGCGCCCGTACGTCTTGCGCGCCCCGACCTCGAACCCGCCGGGCAGCACGCCACCGGGCAGCACGACGGGCACGCGGTCGCCGGCGACGAAGTTGGTGGCGCCACAGACGATCTCGCGTGGCGTCGCCTCGCCCGTCTCGACCTTGCAGTGCCTGATCGGCTTCTTGAAGCCGGTCAGCTCCTCGATCTCGAGGACCTCGCCGACGACGACGTTCTTGACGTCGTGGCCGTGCGAGGAGATGGACTCCAGTTTGAGCCCGGCGGCGGTGAGCTTGTCGGCCACCTCGTGGGCGGTGGCCGCCGGGAGATCGACATACTCCCGCAGCCAGGAAAGCGGGACCTTCATCAGATCTCCATTCCGAACGGGAGGGTGAAGCGCACGTCCCCCTCGACCATGTCACGCATGTCCTCGGCGTTGTGGCGGAACATCAGCGTACGCTCGATGCCCATGCCGAACGCGAACCCCGAATACCGCGACGGATCGACCCCGCAGGCGACCAGCACGCGCGGGTTGACCATGCCGCAGCCGCCCCACTCGATCCAGCCCTCCGACTTGCAGGTGCGGCAGGGCGGGTTGCCGGGGACGGCCGAGGCGCCGCGGCAGACGAAGCACTTGAGGTCCATCTCGGCGGACGGCTCGGTGAACGGGAAGTAGTTGGGCCGGAACCGGGTCGTGATGCCCTTGCCGAACATCACCTCGGCGAAGCGGTCGAGCGTCCCCTTCAAGTGGGCCATGGTCAGGCCCTCGTCCACGGCCAGCCCCTCGGTCTGGTGGAAGACCGGCGTGTGGGTGGCGTCGAGCTCGTCGGTGCGGAACGTCTTGCCCGGCGAGATCACGTAGACCGGCAGCTCGCGCTGGAGCAGCGCGCGGATCTGCACCGGCGAGGTCTGCGTGCGCAGCACCATGCCGGAGTCGGTCGACCCCACGAAGAACGTGTCGTGGTCGGAACGGGCCGGATGGTCCTTCGCGATGTTGAGAGCGTCGAAGTTGAACCATTCGCCTTCGAGGTCGGGGCCCTCGGCCACCTCGTATCCCATGGCGACGAACGCGTCGGCGATGCGCTCCTGCAGCGTGGTCAGCGGGTGGCGGGCGCCGCGCGGCCGCCGGTCCCACGGCAGGGTGACGTCGACGCTCTCCTCGACGAGCACCCGCGCGTCACGCTCGGCCTCCAGCTCGGCCTGGCGGCCGGCGAGCGCCTCGTTGATCGCCTTGCGGGCGGTGCCGACGCGCTTGCCGGCCTCGGCACGGGCGGCCGGCGGCAGGGCGCCGATCTCGCGGTTGGCCAGGGCGATGGGCGAGCGGTCGCCGGCATGCGCCAACCTGGCCTGCTTGAGTGCGTCGAGGCTGTCGGCCGCCTTGATCGCCGCGATGGCGTCGGCCTCCATGCGCGACACCTCGTCGGCATGCAACGGTGTCACCTCGACGGGGTCGTAGTCAGACAAGAGTGAGCTCCGTATCCAGGGCTTGAGCGGAAAAGAGTCTAGTGGGCCCGCCCACCGGGGCCGACTCGATCGCTACGGGGTGGCGAAGTCGGGCGTGCCGGTGGGCACGGTAAATCGAAACTCCGCCCCGCCCTCGGGCGCGCGCTGCACGATGATCGTGCCGCCGTGCGCCTCGACCAGGCCCTTGACGATGAAGAGGCCGAGCCCGGTGCCGCCACGCCTGCGGCTGTTGCCGCCGCGCCAGAACTGCCTGAAGACGCGCGGGGCCAGCTCGGGCTCGATGCCCTCGCCCTCATCGCGCACCGACACGGCAACTCCCCATCCGACGGACTCGATCTCTATTGTCACAGTGCCACGCCCGTGACGCAGCGCGTTCTCCACCAGATTACCCAGGATCTGGTCGATCTTGTCCTGGTCGAGCCACATTTCCGGCAGGTCATCGCCGACCACCAGGCGAAAACGGTCCTCGGCCTCCCCCGCCGCCACACGCCCGGCGACGAGCCGGCGCGCCCTGGCGGGGACGTCGACGACCTGGCGGCGCACCTCCAGACGGCCCGACTCGATGCGTGAGACGTCGAGCAGCTCGGTGATGAGCCGGGTGACGCGGTCGGCGTCGTTGTTGACGGTCTCGAGCATGACCCGCTTCTGCTCGTCGGTGAAGCGGGACCACTTGGCCAGCATGGTCGCGGTGAACCCCTTGACGCTGGTCAGCGGCGAGCGCAGCTCGTGGGCCACGGTGGAGACCAGATCGGCCCGGCTGCGCTCCAGCCGGGCGCGGGCGCCTCCGTCGCGCAGGGTGATCGTGACGCGCTCGACCTCGCCGCAGCGCTCGGGCTCGCGTACGAGCCTGGCCGCGACGTAGAGCTCCTGGCCGCCGGGCAGGTGCAGCGGACGCTCCGGCACCCTGCTCCTGATGGGCAGCCCGCCCTCCGGGTCGAGCGCCTTCCACCAGTCGCGCCCGTCGTGATCACGGAAGGGGAACACGTCGTTCATGTGCCTGCCGACGGCGCGCTCCACGGCCACCCCGGTGAGCCTGGCGGCGGCCCGGTTGACGGCCAGCACACAGCCATATCGGTCAGTCACGATGAGGCCGTCGGGAAGGTCGTCGATGGCTATCGTGCACGCGGCGGCCACTACTCGCCCGTCGGTGTCTGCGCCGTGCACGACCTGCCTCCTCCGCCTACAACGCCGACAATAGCGGGTTTCCCGCCGCCTAGGGCACTCGCTGCGCCCTAGCAGAGGAGTAAAGGCATACCGCCGCGGCGGCGGCCAGGTTCAGGCTTTCAGCCTGTCCGTAGATGGGCACTCTGACCACATCGTCCGCCTCGGACAGTATTTCCTCCGGCAGCCCCCAAGCCTCGTTGCCGAAGATCCACGCGGTGGGTCCCGTGAGATCGACATCGTCGAGCGTGTGCTTGCCCGCGCCGTCAGCCGCCAGCACGCGCAGGCCCCGCTCCTTCAGTTGACGCACGGCGGCGCTCACCGGTGCACCGATGACGACGGGCAAGTGGAACAGGCTGCCGGCGCTGGCGCGCACACATTTCCCGTTGTACGGGTCGACGGAGGCGTCGGTGAAGATCACGGCGTCGGCGCCGGCCGCGTCGGCGGCCCGCATGACGGTGCCGGCGTTGCCCGGGTCGCGCACGTGGGCGAGCACGGCGACCAGGCGGGGCGTGCCTTGCAGGGCTTCGTCCAGGGGCACGTGCACAAGCTTGCAGACGGCCACCAGCCCCTGCGGGGTCACGGTCTGGGACAGCTCCGCCATGACCTCGCCGCTGGCCCGGTGCACGGGCACACCCTTGAGCGTGGCCTCGGTGATCAGCTCGGGGTGGCGCAGCTCGGCGTCGGCCGTGCTGAACAGCTCCAGCGGCACGCCCTCGAGCTTGAGCGCCTCGCGCACCGCCTGCGGCCCCTCGGCCAGGAACCTGCGGTCCTGATCTCTGAAGGCCCGCTTGGTGAGCCGCCTGGCCGCTTTCACCCGCGGCGACTTCACGTTGGTCAGCTCGGACCCGGCCATGGTCTCCCCCGTCGCATACAGCAGTCGCGTACAGCACTTTCGCATACAGCAAAGGGCCCACCGTCATCGGTGGGCCCCTCTGGTTAAAGCAATTGCCTCAGCTCGCGGCTTGTCAGCTCGCGGCCGGAGCGTTCACGTTCGCCGGCAGCGCCTTCTTGGCGGCCTCGACGAGCGTGGCAAACGTCTGGGCGTCGTTGACCGCGAGATCGGCGAGGATCTTGCGGTCGACCTCGACGCCGGCCAGGCGCAGACCCTGGATCAGGCGGTTGTAGGTCATGCCGTTCTGGCGGGCAGCGGCGTTGATCCGCTGGATCCACAGACGGCGGAACGCACCCTTACGGTCCTTGCGGTCCCGGTAGGCGTACGTCATCGAGTGGAGCATCTGCTCCTTGGCCTTGCGGTAAAGACGTGACCGCTGGCCACGGTAACCGCTCGCCCTCTCGAGGACGACCCTGCGCTTCTTCTTGGCGTTGAGCGCCCGCTTCACGCGTGCCATGTTTCTTCTCCCCGGGGAATCGCGCTACTTACTTGGCGAGCAGCTTCTTGATCTTCTTGGAATCGGCGTCGGAAAGGACGACCTCGTTCTTGAGACGGCGCGTCAGCGTGGACGACTTCCACTCGTTGTAGTGCGCGCGGTTGGCACGGCGGCGCTTGATCTTGCCGGTGCCGGTGAGCCGGAACCGCTTCTTCGCACCGCTGTGCGTCTTCATCTTCGGCATGTCGCCGTCTCTCCTCGTTTCGGTCGTGCCTGGGGCCGGGCCGGTGCTGGGCCGACCCGGTCGCGGCGTCTTTCGGCTGCTGGTGGCTGAATCGGGGTGCTCTGTAAGGCTAACCCCAACCGCGGGTCATGCTTCCTGTGGGGAAGAGTCCTCTAGGGAAGTGTCCTCGCTGCCACGCTGGGCCTTGGCGGCGGCCTTTTCGGCCTTCGCCTCGGCCTTCTTCTTGTGCGGACCGATCACCATGATCATGTTACGGCCGTCCTGCTTGGCGTGGGACTCCACGAACCCCAGCTCCTGGACGTCGTCCGCCAGCCGCTGCAGCAGCCGGAAGCCGAGCTCCGGCCTGGACTGCTCGCGACCACGGAACATGATCGTGACTTTGACCTTGTCCCCCGCCTTGAGGAACCGCACCACGTGACCCTTCTTGGTCTCGTAGTCGTGCGGGTCGATCTTCGGCCGGAGCTTGATCTCCTTGATGATCGTGTGCGCCTGATTCTTGCGCGCCTCGCGCGCCTTCATCGCGGACTCGTACTTGAACTTGCCGTAGTCCATGAGCTTGCACACGGGCGGTCGAGCCGTGGCCGCGACCTCGACGAGGTCAAGGTCGGCCTCCTGGGCGAGCTTGAGGGCGTCGTGAATCGAGACGATGCCTACCTGCTCGCCGTTCGGGCCCACGAGGCGAACCTCGGGAACTCGGATACGCTCGTTGATGCGGGGCTCAGTGCTGATGGGGCCTCCTAGGTTTGCGATCCCTACGTGCTCGTCGTGACCGGGACTCCTCGCTGAACGCGAAAAGCCCCGCACGTCGCGCATGCGGGGCCACTGAGCTCTTTGGCTTCGTGGCCTTTGAGCTCCCCGGAGTAGTCCGGCGTGATCCTGGACCCGGACGCCTTTTCGGCGACTCAGGTGGGAGGGAGACCTCCGCTTGCGCGTCCAGCAAGGCATGCCGGACCGATCAGAGAGCTACATTACCACAACCACGAGACTTCCCCGAATCATCCCTCCCAGCCAAAGTCCTCCACTAGACTCTTTATCTGTCCAGAAAACTAGTCAGAAAGAGGGCGTATGACCGTAGAGCAGCTCGAATCGACCAAATGGCAGCTACAGGAGGCCAAACAGCGCTTCAGCGAGGTCGTCCGCAGGGCTCACGACGAGGGACCGCAGATCGTCACCCGACACGGACAGGATGTGGCGGTGATCCTTGACATGGAGGAATATCGCCAGCTCAAGGGCAAGCAGCCGGATTTCAAGGAGTTCTTGCTCTCGGGTCCGGACCTGGGGGCGCTCGACCTCGCCAGAGACAAGAGCACCGAGATGCGCGACCTCGAGCTCGGAGGCGACGAGTGAGCTACATCCTCGACATCAACGTCGTGTCGGAGATGACCAAGCGCACCAGAGACGGCAGCGTGCAGGCGTGGCTCGACACCATCACCGGCCCCAGCCTTTACCTGAGCGTCATGGTGTTCGGAGAGATCCGCAAGGGCGTCGAACTCCTGCGCCGCCGCGACCCCGTGCAAGCGAACGGCTACGAGTCCTGGCTCGGCCGTCTTCAGCACGAGTTCAGGACAAGGGTGCTGCCTGTCACCGCCGTTGTCGCCGAGGAATGGGGGCGAATCCAGGCCATGCGCCCGCTCCCGATCGTCGACGGCATACTTGCCGCCACCGCACGCGCCCACGACTGCACCCTCGTGACCCGCAATGTGAAGGACTTCGCGGGGCTTGACGTGAAAGTGCTCAATCCGTTCGACTGGCCGACCGCCTAGCGAGCTCCGCCTCACCGGCCGCGCGCATGATCTCCACCGGCACGTCCGTACGGCCCGTCATCAGCTCCACCTGCCGCACCGCCTGGTGGAGCAGCATCGAGAACCCCCCGACCACGGTGCCACCCGCGGCCTGGACCGCCGCCGCCGCACTGGTCGGCCAGGGCGAGTAGACCACGTCGAAGAGCGCGGGCACCCGCGCCAGCCGGTCGGCGAACGCGTCAGCCGCCCCGCCGGGCAGCGTCGACACCACCAGGTCCACCCGGGTCAGGGCGTCGAGCTTGTCGAACGTCTCCACCGCCAGCGCCACGCCCAGCCGCTCCGCCACCTCCACCGTCTCACCCGCCCGCGCGGGGTCGCGCACCAGCAGCGTCGCGGAGAACAGCCCGAGGTTGCGCAGCGCCGCCAGCGCCGAGGCCGCCGTGGCCCCTCCGCCCAGCACGGTCGCCGAACGCGGCGCGGGCACCCCGGCCTCGGCCAGCGCCTGCTCGATGCCGTGGACGTCGGTGTTGTGGCCGTGCCGCAGCCCGTCGCGGAACACCACGGTGTTGGCGCCGCCGACCTCCAGCGCGAGCTCGGACACGGTGTCGAGCAAGGGCAGCACGGCCCGCTTGAGCGGCATGGTCAGCGACAGCCCCGCCCAGGCGTCCGCGTCGTCCGGTCCCTGACCGCGCACGGGCACCAGCTCACCCAGCAGCCCGGGCAGCCGCGCCTCATCGCACTCGAACGCCTCGTAGCTCCACCCGTCGAGCCCCATCGCCTGGTAGGCGGCCCGGTGCAGGTAGGGCGAGAGCGAATGACCGATGGGCGAGCCCATCACCGCAGCCCGCATCCCTACTCCTTTCGACCAGGAAGACCTTATCGCCATCCGTCCAGAGCGCTGCGCACCTGGACGGACGGCGCTTCCCGGCCGTGACGGTCAGCCGCCGCCGCACCCGCCGTTCTTGACGCACTTGGCCACCAGCGCCTGACGCTCGGCATCGGTGGTGGCGAACTCCGTGACGCCGCCGCCATTGGGGTCAGTGGCCACGAAGAACAGCCAGGGACCCTTCGCCGGGTTGAGCGCGGCCTCGATGGCGTGGTCGCCGGGGTTGGCGATCGGGCCGGGCGGCAGCCCCGCGTACTTGTAGGTGTTGTAGCGGGACGGGGTCTGCAGTTCGGCGTGGGTGGCGTAGGTGCGGTACTTGCCGAGCGCGTACATGACCGTGCTGTCCATCTTCAGGTTCATCGGCGGCTTGAGCTCGAGCCGGTTGTAAATCACGCGCGCGATCTTCGGCATGTCCTCGGGCCGGCCGGCCTCGGCCTGCACGATGCTCGCGATGGTCATGATTTCCTGCGGCGTGTAGCCGAGCGCCTTGGCGCTGCCCGGGAGGTCCATGGTCTCGGCGGTCTGGTTGAACCGCTTGACCATGGCCGCCAGCATCTGCTTGGGCGTGGTCTTGGGCTGGAACTCGTACGTGGCCGGGAAGGCGTACCCCTCGAGCTTGTTCTTGGCGTACGGCGGCAGGTCGAGCTCGCCGACGTCCTTGGCCGCGGCGGTGAACTCCTTGACGGGCTTGCCGGTCGCCTTGGCGAGCGTGTTCAGGGTGTCGGAAAGGCGCAGGCCCTCCTTGATCGTCACCCTGGCCAGCAGCCGGTTCTCCGGGCCGAGCATCGACACGGCCTGCGCGGCCGACATCTGCTTGCGCAGCTTGTACGAGCCGGGCTGCAGCGAGCCGCTCTTGTTGGCGTTGCCGATCGCGTTGGTGAACGCCCTGGCGCTGGCCACGACCCCCAACTTCTCCAGCTCCACCGCCACGTCCGAGGCGCTCTGGCCGTCCTTGATCTCCACGACGACCTCGCCGCTGCCCTGACCGGTGTAGTCGTCGGGCACGAGCGCGTCACTGAGCCACAGGTAGCCGTAGTATCCGCCGCCGCCGATGATGCCCGCCAGCACGACGAAGGCGAGCAGCGGCGCTATGAAGCCGCCCCGGTTGCGGCGCCTGCGCCGCCGGCGCCCGCCGCGCTTGCCGGAACCGCGAGGACGGCGCCGGGCACGACCCTCGTCGTCCTCGGCGCCGAGCAGAGTGTTCAGATCGAGATCGTTCATAGGTGCGCTGGCCAATCTCCCGGTACGGCCAGCCAGGCGTCAAGCGAAACTGCTGAACCGGCTGGTTTCGTCACCGAGCGGAACGGGGGGATCCGCCGGACATGCTCCCACGACCAGCGGAGAGCACTCTGAGTAGCCATGCTAAGGGATGAAAAGAGAGCGCATGTCCCGTTTGGGGCCATTTGAGCCGGAACGGGGGGAGTTTCGTCGAACATCAGTTCGTCCCGAGGTTCTTTTTCAACTCTTCCCGGTATCTCACGAACTCGCTCTCTTTGTTGGTGAATTTGGTGATTCTATGCGCGGGATCCGTCGTGACAAACCAGTGCCAATCGCCGTTTGCCGGGTTCAGGGCCGCTAGCAGCGCCTTCTCCCCCGGATTCGCGATGGGTCCCGGCGGCAGTCCCTTGTGGCGATAGGTGTTGTAAGGGGAGTCGACCTTGGTGTCGCTCTCCGTGATCCTCAGGCTCCGGCGGTTCTGGGCGTACAGGATGGTGCTGTCGATCTCCAGCTTGGTGCCCTTCTGGAGGCGGTTGTAGATCACTCTGGAGATCTTCGGGTAGTCCGCGTCGGTCCCGCCCTCAGCCTGGATCATGCTGGCCACCGTGACCGCCTCCAGCGGCGTCAGGTGCCTGCGCGCCGCCTGCTCCTCCAGGCCCACCTGCCGCGCGGCGACACCGAACCGCTCCACCATCGCCGCCAGCACGTCCACGGCCGAGTCGCCGGGCTCGATCTCGTACGTCGCCGGGAACAGGAACCCTTCGAGCCCCGGGGCGTATTTGGGCAGCCCGACGAGGCCCTTGTCGACGCTCTGCAGCTCCTTGAGCGGCAGCCCGGTCTGCTTGGCGACCCGGGCGAGCACCTCGGACGTGCGCATGCCCTCGGGGATCGTGACCCGCCGCACGACCCTGGAGGCCGGGGCGAGGAGCAGGTCGAGCGCCGCCCCGGCCGCCATGCCCTTGCGCAGCCGGTAGTGTCCCGGCCGCAGCCGGTTCGCGACCGCGCGCTCCTCGGCCACCCGCACGAACGACCGCGCACTGGCCACCACTCCGGCGTCGGCCAGCGTGGAGCCGACGTCCTCCGCGCTGGAGCCCGGCGCGATCCGCACCGTCACGACACCGCTGCCGGGCCCGTCGAAGTCGTCGGGGCTGAGGTACGGCTTGAGCACCACGATCGCTCCCGCCCCCAGCGCCACCAGGGACGCGGCCAGGCCCGCGGAGACGATCCCGGCCTTTCGGAGGGCCTGCCTGCGACGCGCCGGCACGGTCCCTGCGCCCGGCACGGTCCCTGCGCCCGGTGCGATCCCTGCCCCGAGGCCGCCCCCCGCTTCCGGAGCGGTCGCTGCTTGGGGCGCCGCCCCTGTTTCATGCGCCGCCGTTGCTTCGGGTACCACCGCTGTTTCGGGTACCGCCGCTGTTTCGGGTACCGCCGCTGTTTCGGGTACCGCCACTGTTTCGGGTACCGCCACTGTTTCGGGTACCGCCACTGTTTCGGGTACCGCCACTGTTTCGGAAGCGGCATCCGTCTCCGGCACGGCTCCCGCCACCGGCGTGGCGGCTGCCTCGAACTCGGCCGCCGCCTCGGGCTCACCCGCCGACTGCAGATCGGCCGCTCTGGACTCCGGCTCCGGCTCCGGCTGGAGGTCGGCACGCGACTCGAGACCAGACTCGGCCTCGGGCTGCGGCGGCTCGGGTTCCTCCGTCGTGGAGTCGTCGGAGCTGAACGGGATCACATCGCCGATGTCGTACTCGTCCTCAGGCGGCCGGTTCACGCGACCACCCCGCAGTCTCCCTGCCGGGACGCCGCAGACCGGAACTCTGGTGAGAGCCGCACGGACCGGGGTCCCACCGCAGCCTCCGACGGCCCGCATGGGCACGTCTTCGGCGCTGGTGCGACCCCCGGGACGCGCGCGCTCATGAGGCAGGGCCGTCGGCCGCTGGGGGCGGTGCGACGGGCCTGCCTGGGGGTCTTTCCGTGGCACGCTCGGAGTCGAGCGCGTCCTGCAGCAGCACGACCGCGGCCGCCTGGTCGATGACACCGCGCTGCTTCTTGGCCTTCACGCCGCTGGCCCGCAGCCCCTGCGTCGCGGCGACCGTGGTCAGCCGCTCGTCGAACAGTCGCACGGGCGTGGGCGCGAGCCGGACCGCGAGGTCGGCGGCGAACTGGCGGGCCAGTGAGGCCGCCTGCCCCTCGCGTCCGGACAGCGAGGTGGGCAGCCCCACGATCACCTCGATCGCCTCGTACTCGGAGACGATCGCGGCGATGCGGGCGAGGTCGCCCTTGCCCCGCTTGACGGTCTCGACCGGCGTGGCCAGCAGCCCGGAAGGGTCGCTACGGGCCACGCCGATGCGTACGGACCCGACGTCCACGCCGATCCGTGTGCCGAACCTCATGTCAGCCGAGCTGATCGGCGATGGCCTGCTCGACCTGCTGCAGCGCCTCGCCGATCCCCTCCGGTCGTGTGCCGCCACCCTGCGCGACATCATCCTTGCCGCCACCGCCACCCCCAAGAGCCTTGGCGGCGACGCCGACCAGCCGTCCGGCCTTGAGCCCCCGCTCGCGCCCCGCCTCGTTGACCGCGGCAACCACCACTGGACGGTCGGAGGGGACGCCAGCGATCACGATGACCGCCGGCCGGTCGGCCGGGAACCTGCCACGCACGTCAAGCGCGAGCTTACGCAGATCATCGGCACCTGTGCCATCAGGCGCGCGGTGTGTCACAACGGAGACTTCCCGCAGGTCACGGGCCTTGGCCGCCAAATCACCCGCAACCTGGAGCACCTGCGCGGAGCGGATCTTCTCCAGCTCCTTCTCCGCCGTGCGCAGCCGCGTGACGATGCCGTCGATGCGCTCGGGCAGCTCCTCGCGGCGCGCCTTGAGCTGCTCGGTGAGCTGCGCGACCAGCACGCTCTCACGGGCCAGGAAGCGGAAGGCGTCGATGCCGACGAGCGCCTCGACGCGGCGCACGCCCGCGCCTACCGACTGCTCGCCCAGCACCTTGACCAGGCCGAGCTGGCCGGAGCTGTGGACGTGGGTGCCACCGCACAGCTCGCGCGAGTAGTCGCCGATCTCGACCACGCGGACCTCGTCGCCGTACTTCTCGCCGAACATCGCCAGCGCGCCCATCGCCCTGGCCTCCGCCTGCGAGGTGTAGAAGGCGTTGACCTGGAGGTCGTTGATGAGCACGGCGTTGACCTCGTCCTCGACGTCACGCAGCACGCTCTGCGGCACGGCGCCCGCCGCGGTGAAGTCGAAGCGGAAGCGACCGGGAGAGTTCTCCGAACCCGCCTGCGCGGCCGTCTCACCCAGCGCGTTCTTGAAGCCGCGGTGGACGAGGTGGGTCGCGCTGTGGCTGCGCGAGATCGCGCGGCGGCGCTCGACGTCGATCTCCGCCTGCGCGTCGTCGCCGACCTTGACCTCGCCGCTGCGGACCTTGCCCCGGTGGACGACGAGGCCCGCGAGCGGCGACTGCACGTCGACGATCTCGATCTCGCCGCCACTCGTGCGGATCACGCCCTGGTCGGCGAGCTGGCCGCCGCCCTCGGCGTAGAACGGGGTGCGCGCCAGCACGACCTCCACAGTCGTCCCCGCGCCCGCCACCGGCACGTTCACGCCGTCGACGAGGATGCCGACCACGCTCGTGTCGGCCTCGGTCTGGTCGTAGCCGAGGAACTCGACCTTGCCCGCCTTCTCCAGCAGCTGCCCGAAGACGGAGATGTCGGCGTTGCCGGTCTTCTTCGCAGCGGCGTCGGCCTTGGCGCGCTGCCGCTGCTCCTTCATGAGCCTGCGGAAGCCCTCCTCGTCGACCTGGAGCCCCTGCTCGGCCGCCATCTCCAGCGTCAGGTCGATCGGGAAGCCGTAGGTGTCGTGGAGCTGGAACGCCTGATCGCCCGAGAGCGTGGTGCCGGACTTGCGCTTGGTCTCCTCGACCGCCACGTCGAAGATCGCGGTGCCGGTGCGGAGCGTGCCGAGGAAGGACGCCTCCTCCGCGTCGATGATCCCGTGGATCTGCGAGGCGTCGGTCTTGAGCTCGGGGTACTGCTCGCCCATGACGTTGATCGCGACGTCGGTCAGCTCGTGCATGTAGCGGTCGTCGCCGGAGCCGAGCAGCCGCAGGTTGCGTACGCTCCTGCGCAGGATGCGGCGCAGCACGTAGCCGCGGCCCTCGTTGCTCGGCAGGACGCCGTCGGCCACCAGCATGGTGCCGGTGCGGACGTGGTCGGCGATCACGCGCAGGCTCACGTCGGCCCGCTGGTCGCGCCCGTAACGGGTCTTGGTGAGCTCGGCCGCCTTGTCGAGGATCTTGTACGTGGTGTCGATCTCGTAGATGTTGTCGACACCCTGCAGGATCGCCGCCATGCGCTCCAGGCCCATGCCGGTGTCGATGTTCTTCGCCGGCAGCTCGCCCGCCACGTCGAAGTCGACCTTGGTGCGGACCGCGCTGAGCTGGTACTGCATGAAGACGAGGTTCCACACCTCGAGGTAGCGGTCCTCGTCGGCGACGGGGCCGCCCTCCTTGCCGTACTCGGCGCCGCGGTCGTAGTAGATCTCCGAGCAGGGACCGCCGGGGCCGGGCACGCCCATGTGCCAGTAGTTGTCCTCCAGGCCGCGGCGCTGGATGCGGTGCTCGGGCAGGCCGACCTTGTTACGCCAGATGTCGAACGCCTCGTCGTCGTCGAGATAGACCGTCGCCCACAGCTTGTCCTCGGGGAAGCCGAAGCCGCCGTCGGACTCGGAGCGGGTGAGCAGCTCCCACGCGAACGGGATCACTTCGGCCTTGAAGTAGTCGCCGATCGAGAAGTTGCCCAGCATCTGGAAGAACGTGGCGTGCCGGGTCGTCTTGCCGACCTCGTCGATGTCAGGGGTGCGCACACACTTCTGTGCCGTGGTCAACCTGGACGCCGGAGGCTTGCGCTGCCCCAGGAAGTACGGCTTGAACGGCGCCATACCGGCATTGACCAGGAGAAGCGTGGGGTCCTCAGCGATCAGGCTGGCCGAGGGCAGGACCTTGTGCCCACGCTCCTCGAAGAAGCGCAGGAAGCGGCGGGCGATCTCTGCCGACTCCATGTTGGCCATCCTTTGCGTTAGTTGTTTTCTTCAGCCTTGTCGAGCCCGAAGCGTGCTCGCAACTCGGTTTCGCGCTCCGCGGCCTCGCCGAGCGCGTCGAAAGTAAAGTCTCTCACCTGCCGGAGCATCCCCGCGGCGCTGTCGGCCGTCCTGCGCGCGACATGGTTGGGGTGGAGCGCCTGCAGTCTGCGCATCACCCAGAAGGTGATGAACGCGCCCAGCGACAGGTAGAACAGCCGCCTGATCATCGCGTCCGCCTCGGCGCGGCCCTGAGCCTGGGCGTCCGGCGGGCCTCGATGGCGCGCCGCACGCCGTACGCGAGCGACGACACCTTGACCAGCGGCCCCGTGAAGATCGTCTGGGTGACCGCGCTGAGCTTGGCGGCGTGCCCGCTGACCTGCTTGACGTCCTTGGCGATGGCCTCGACGGCGACCAGCTGCCTGTTGGTCTCGTTGACCGTGACGCTCATGTCGTCGAGCAGCGGCATCAGGCGTTCGTTCAGGTCGGAGACCGCCTTGGTGGTCTCGGTGAGCAGCCTGGCGAGCTTGACGAGCACCATGGCGAGAACGCAGACCAGGACTATCCAGCCGACGGCCGCGATCAGCCCGGCGAGCTCTCCAGCGGTAAGCATCCGCTCATCTCCCTCGTACGCTGGGCCGGAACGCCAAGACCCTATCGCGTCACGGCGACAACCTTGGTGAGGTCGCCGACCCTGATCGGCACGCCGCGCCGGACGCCGGCACTCCCGCGACCACCTGCCAGCCGCGCCCGCCCGACCTCGCGAGCCGCTCCGGACCTCATGAGCCCGAGGCCGCGCGTCGCCCTGGCACCATGCGACGCCGGTCGAGCGGGGCCCGGCCGCGCCCGGCACGTCCGCACACCCAAACTTACGCCATCCCGAACCCCGGACCGCCGCCCGTGCATCGCGATCCCGTCTCACGCTTCGAGCATCGCCGCACTACAGCCGGGCAACGCCGAGGCCTTTACAGTGTAGATCACAAATGGATCAGGTTCCCCGGAGGAAGTCGCGGATCTTGGCCCAGCGGTCGGCCACCGGAGCCTCCGCGCCGTGGCGGGTCGGCTCGTAGTAGCGCCGGTCGCGCACCTGCTCCGGCGCGTACTCCTGCCGCACCAGCCCGTGCTCGAAGTCGTGCGGGTACTTGTAGCCGTCGCCGTGGCCGAGCTTGGCCGCGCCCGGGTAGTGGGCGTCGCGAAGATGGCCGGGCACCTGGCCGATCAGGCCGCGCCGGACGTCGCCGACGGCCGCCCCGATGGCCTTGACCACGGCGTTGGACTTGGGCGCCATGGCGCAGTGGATGACCGCCTGCGCCAGGTTGATCTGCCCCTCGGGCAGCCCGATGAGCTGCACCGCCTGGGCGACGGCCACCGCGGTCTGCAGGCACGTGGGGTCGGCCATGCCCACGTCCTCGGAGGCGAAGATGACGATGCGGCGGGCGATGAAGCGCGGGTCCTCCCCCGCCTCGATCATGCGGGCCAGGTAGTGGAGCGCCGCGTCGGCGTCGGATCCGCGCATCGACTTGATGAACGCGCTGATCACGTCGTAGTGCTGGTCGCCCTGCCGGTCGTAACGTACGGCGGCCTTGTCGACGGCCTTCTCCACCACCTCCACGGTGATGTCGTCGGCCAGCAGCGCGGCGGCCTCCAGGTACGTCAGCGACCTGCGCGCGTCGCCGCCCGCCAGGCGTACCAGATGATCGAGGGCCTGAGGGGCGAGCGTGGCACGACCGCCGAGGCCGCGCGGGTCGGAGACGGCGCGCTCCAGCACGGCGCGCACGTCGTCATCGGACAGCGACTCCAGGGTGAGCAGCAGCGAGCGCGACAGCAGCGGCGAGATGACCGAGAAGAACGGGTTTTCGGTGGTGGCGCCGATGAAGGTGACCCAGCGGTTCTCGACGGCGGGCAGCAGCGCGTCCTGCTGGGCCTTGTTGAAGCGGTGCACCTCGTCCACGAACAGCACGGTCTGACGGCCCGTCATGCCCAGCTCGCGCCGCGCGGTGTCGATGGCGGCCCGCACGTCCTTGACGCCGGCGGAGACGGCGGAGACCTCGACGAAACGGCGCTTGGTGACGTTGGAGACGACGTAGGCGAGCGTGGTCTTGCCGGTGCCCGGCGGGCCCCACAGGAACAGCGACATGGGAGCCTCGCTCTCGACCAGGCGTCGCAGCGGGGTGCCGGGGCCGAGCAGGTGCCGCTGGCCGATCACCTCGTCGAGCGTGCGCGGGCGCATCCGCACCGCGAGGGGCTGCGGGGTGGCCTCCTCGGCCGCCGAATCGAACAGGCTATCCACAACGTGAGATTACATGCCCCAGACGGCTCTCGCTCCCGAGTCGCCGGCGCGGAAGACGTAGTAGCCGGCGGCTCCGGCCAGCACCAGCGTCACCGCCGACAGTGCCAGCGTGGTGGGCCGGCCGAACCTGTCGCGGCCGACCGAGTCGCGGGCGGGGCGGGTCGCGTACACGAGCAGGAGAGCCGAGGCGGCCAGCCCGAGCACCGACAGCAGCAGCGGGTTCGCGAAGCTCTCATGCGTCGAGATGCGGCCCCCGAGCTCGCCGTCCGCCGTGGCGAAGCGGGCCTCCTTGAGGCGCTCGCCGCTCTCCTTAGCCGCGAACACCGTCACGGGCGCCGCCAGGGAGAGCAGGACCACCGCCCACGCCGCGTAGGTACGCCAGCGCGGCACCAGGGCGTAGCCGACGGCGGTGGCGACCAGCAGCGGGGTCAGCACCACGGCGAAGTGGATCATCAGGGAGTGGGCCGGGAGGCCCAGGATCTGGTCGAACACGAGGGGCTCCTTAGTTCTCATTTCAACTACGAATCCGAGCACCATATGGTTCGCGACCTCATCTGTCGCATGCACGGCTTACGCCACTTACGTCCGGCACATATCGGAGGCCGGTAGCATGCGCGGAAGCTGTTTGGTCATGCACTGGCAAAATGAGAGGACATAGCGGTGAGCGGCGACGACCGCCAGAACGAGGAAGACCGCCAGAAAGAGCTGGCGCGGGAGCACAAGGAACGGCAGGCGCAGCGCGCCGCCGCCCAGACCGCCAAGGCGAGGCGGAACACCTTCATCGGCGCCGGCGTGGCCGTCGTGGTGGTCGCGGGCGGCATCTTCGCCGCGACCACGCTGGTCAACAGGGACACCCCGAGCGAGGTGGCCGCGAAGAGCAGCGCCTCCCCGAGCGCGAGCCCGGCCCAGACGGAGCCGTCCGCCACGCCGACCAGGACCGGCCCGGTCACCTGCACCTACAAGCGGGACACCTCGGTGCCGAACAAGTTCGTCGGTCTGCCCGGCAAGAAGCCGAACATGAAGCTGAAGAAGATGACGATCACCACCAACCGTGGCACGGTCGTCGTCGACCTCATGACCGACGCCGCTCCGTGCTCGATCAACTCGCTGGCCTACCTGGCGAAGAAGAAGTTCTACACGAACATGAAGTGCCACCGCCTGGTCACGCCCGACGTGGCCGCCGGCGCGCACATGCTGCAGTGCGGCGACCCGCTGGCCAAGGCCGACGGCAAGAACCCGACCGACGGGCAGGGCACCGCCGGATACGTCTACGCCGACGAGAACATCGACATCCCCATCGCCAAGGGCGTGGTGTTCATGACCCAGCCGTCCGAGGCGGCGGGCCAGAACAACAGCCAGTTCGCCATCTCGCTCTCGGACGAGAACGCCAAGATCGGCGCGGGCTACAACGTCATCGGCATGGTCAGCGAGGGCATGGACACGCTGCTGGGGCTGGCCAAAAGCGGCGAGGACCTGATCGTCAACCAAGCCGACCTCATGGGCGACGGCGGCACCACCGTGCCCAAGAAGCCGGTGATCATCAAGAGCATCACGTTCAAGTAGGACGACACGACAACGGCGGGCACCGTGGCCGGTGCCCGCCGTTCTCACATGCCTAGACCTGCCTAGACGTCGGCTTCGGCTTCGGCCTTGGGCTTGGCGTCGACGCCCGCCTCCTTGCGCTGCTCGGCCGTGATCGGCGTGGGCGCGCCCGTGAGCGGGTCGAAGCCGGAGGCGGTCTTCGGGAACGCGATCACGTCACGGATCGACTCGCCGCCGGACAGCAGCATGCAGATGCGGTCCCAGCCGTAGGCGATGCCGCCGTGCGGCGGGGGCCCGTACTTGAACGCCTCCAGCAGGAAGCCGAACTTGCTCTCCGCCTCCTCCTTGGAGATGCCCAGCACGTCGAAGACGCGCTGCTGCATCTCGGCCCGGTGGATACGGATCGAGCCGCCGCCGATCTCCATGCCGTTGCAGACCATGTCGTACGCGTACGCCAGCGCCTCGCCCGGGTGGTCCTGGAAGTTGTCGGCCCACTCCGGCTTGGGCCCGGTGAACGGGTGGTGCACGGCCGTCCAGCCGGTCTCGCGGCCCACCTCGTCGTGCACGGGCTCGAACATGGGGGCGTCGACGACCCACAGGAACGCCCACGCGGACTCGTCGATCAGACCGCAGCGGCGGCCGATCTCCAGGCGGGCGGCGCCGAGCAGCTCGCGCGAGGCGTGCTGGAGGCCGGCCGCGAAGAAGATCGCGTCGCCCGGCTCGGCTCCGACCTTGGCCGCGAGCCCGGAGAGCTCCTCCTCCGAGAGGTTCTTGGCCACCGGGCCGCCCAGCGTGCCGTCCTCCTGGACGAGCACGTAGGCCAGGCCCCTGGCGCCGCGGCTGCGGGCCCACTCCTGCCAGGCGTCGAGCTCCTTGCGCGTCTGGGAGCCGCCGCCGGGCATGACCACGGCGCCGACGTACTCGGCCTGGAAGACGCGGAAGGAGGTGTTGGCGAAGTAGCCGGTCATCTCGACCAGCTCCTGGCCGAAACGCAGGTCGGGCTTGTCGGAGCCGTAGCGGGCCATGGCGTCGGCGTACGTCATGCGCGGCAGCGGGGTCGGCAGGTCGTAGCCGGCGACCTCCTTCCACAGCCGGCTGATCAGCTTCTCGCCGACCGCGATGACGTCCTCCTGGTCCACGAATGACATCTCGACGTCGATCTGCGTGAACTCCGGCTGCCGGTCGGCGCGCAGGTCCTCGTCGCGATAGCACTTGGCGAGCTGGTAGTAGCGCTCGAGGCCGGCGACCTGGAGCAGCTGCTTGAACAGCTGGGGCGACTGGGGCAGGGCGTACCAGCTGCCGGGCTGCAGGCGTACCGGGACCAGGAAGTCGCGCGCGCCCTCAGGCGTGGAGCGGGTCAGGGTCGGCGTCTCGACGTAGACGAAGCCGAGCTCCTGCATCACCTCGTGGGCGAGGTAGGTGGCCTTGGAGCGGGTGCGCATCGCGTTGGCCACCTGCTGGCGGCGGATGTCGAGGTAGCGGTACTTGAGCCGGGCCTCCTCCGACACGCCCACGTTGCCCTCGATGGGGAACGGCAGCGGCGCGGACTCGCTCAGCACCTCCACCCGCTCGGCCACGACCTCGATCGCGCCGGTGGGCAGGTCGGGGTTCTCGTTGCCCTCGGGGCGCACCCTGACCTGGCCGACGACCTTCACGCAGTATTCGGCCCGCAGGTCGTGGGCGTGGTCCTCCTCGCGGAAGACCACCTGCGCCGAGCCGGAGGCGTCGCGCAGGTCGATGAAGACCACGCCGCCGTGGTCACGGCGGCGGGCCACCCATCCTGCGAGCGTCACCTGCTGCCCGGCGTGCTCCTCGCGGAGCGACCCGGCCTGATGCGTGCGGATCACTGCACTTTCCCTTTCAAAACGTCGACGACCTCGGCCAAGGGCACCTCGGTCTGCTCAGCGGTGGTCAGGTCCTTCACTTGCACGGCCTCGGCCGCCAGGTCACGCTCGCCCAGGATCAGCGCGAAGCGGGCACCGGAACGATCGGCCCCCTTCATCGCCCCCTTGAGCCCCTTGCCGCCGAAGGACATGTCGGCGGCGACACCGGCCGCGCGCAGCTCGCTCACGAGCTTGAACATGGCCCGCGCCGCCTCGTCGCCCAGCGCCACACCGTACACCTCGCAGCGGGCACGGGTGGCGAGCTCGATGCCTTCCCGCTCGAGGGCGATGACGGTGCGGTCGAGGCCGAGCCCGAAGCCGATGCCGGGCAGCGCGGGACCGCCGATGGCCTCGGAGAGCCCGTCGTAGCGGCCGCCGCCGCCGATGCCGGACTGCGCGCCCAGCAGCGGGTGGTCGAACTCGAAGGTGGTGCGGGTGTAGTAGTCGAGCCCGCGCACCAGCTTGGGCGTGTCCTCCCACGGGATGCTGAGGTCGGCCAGGAGCTGCTTGACCCGGTCGTGGTACGCCTTGCAGTCGGCGCACAGGTGGTCGCCGATCAGCGGCGCGTTCTCGAGCTGGGCGCGCACCTCGGGACGCCTGTCGTCGAGCACGCGCAACGGATTGATCTCGATCCGCGCCCGGGTGGCCTCGTCGAGGTCGAGCCCGCGCAGGAACTCCTGCAGCCGCGCGCGGTAGATCGGCCGGCACTCCTTGCAGCCCAGCGAGTTGAGCAGCAGCCGGACCTGGGTGAGGCCGAGCGCGGAGTACCACTGCCAGGCCAGCGCGATGGTCTCGGCGTCGACCGCCGGGTCCTCGCTGCCGATGGCCTCCAGGTCGAGCTGGTAGAACTGCCGGTAGCGGCCCTCCTGGGGCGCCTCGGCGCGGAACACCGGGCCGTCGGTCCACACCTTCACGGGGAGCTGGCCGCGGTGCAGGCCGTACTCCAGGACCGCGCGCAGCACGCCGGCGGTGAACTCCGGACGCAGCGTCAGCGACCTGCCGCCGCGGTCGGTGAAGGTGTACATCTCCTTGCTCACGACGTCGGTGGACTCTCCGACGCCGCGCGCGAACAGCTGGGTGTCCTCGAAGACCGCGGTCTCGAGGTAGGCGTATCCCGCGCGCCTGGCCGTCTCCGCGAACGCTCCGCGGATCGCGTAGAACGTCGAGGCCTGCGGTGGAACGTATTCCTTGACCCCTTTAGGTGCTTGGAAGCTCATTAGATCCCTCGTGTGGGACCGGCTTGCGGCGCCGCTTCTCTCAAGTATGGATTGGTGGCGCGCTCGCGGCCGATCGTGGTCTGTGGTCCGTGGCCCGGCAGGACGACCGTATCGTCAGGCAGCGGCAGACACTTGGTGGCCAGGCTGCTCAGGATGGTCGCGTAGTCGCCGCCGGGAAGGTCGGTGCGGCCGATGGAGCCGGCGAACAGCAGGTCGCCCGAGAACATGATCTCGTCACCGGGCAGCCGGAAGCTCACCGACCCCCTGGTATGGCCGGGTGTGTGGTCGACCACGAGCTCGAGGCCGGCGAGCTCGAGCACGGCGCCGTCGGACAGCTCGCGCACGTCGTCGGGCTCGCTCAGCTCCAGCCCGCCGAAGAGCGAGGCGCTCGTGCCGGACCAGCCCGCGGCAGGGTCGCTCAGCAGGTGGCGGTCGTCGGGGTGGATCCACGCGGGGACGTCGCGCGCGCCGCAGACCGGGGCGACCGACCAGACGTGATCGAGGTGGCCGTGGGTGAGCAGGACCGCGACCGGCTTGAGCCGGTGCTCGCGCAGCAGCTCGTCGACGCCTTCTGTCGCGTCCTGACCTGGGTCGACGATCACGCATTCCTCGCCGGGGGCAGGCGCGACAACGTAACAATTGGTCTGGAAGGCCCCTGCGGGGAAGCCGGCGATGAGCATCTGCCTCAGGTGATCTCGTCGAAAAGCCAATGGGAATGTAACCGAAGGGTACCGGTGCGGGTCGCCGGGCTGCGAATCATTACCCGTTGGCCGATACGATTCGCCCACCTCAGTTGATTGACTATGGGAGGCAAAGCGGTGGCCACGGGGAAGGACCGGCAGAAGCAGCTGGCGCGTGAGCACTACGAGCGGCAGATGCAGCGCCGGCTCGAGCGCGAGCAGAAGGCCAAGCGCACGGCGATCATCGGCTCCACTGTGGGCGTCGTGATCGTCGTCGGCGGCATCGTGGCCGCGGTCGCGCTGTTGGGCGGCAACAGCACGGGGACCGACGCGGCCTCCTCGCCCACAGCGTCCGCCGCCGACACCGCCACGGCGGCGCCGAGCGCGAGCGCGAGCGCGAACACGGGGCCCAAGCCGTACGACGCGGCCACGGGCACCTGCGACTACGTCAAGGACGCCGCGGGCGGGAAGATCAAGGACGTCGGCATGCCGCCGAAGAAGGTCAAGACCACCCCGGCGACGAAGACGATGACGTTCAAGACGAACCTGGGCGACATCGTGGTCGAGCTCAACAACGCCAAGGCGCCCTGCACGACCAACTCGCTGGAGTACCTGGCGAAGAAGAAGTACTACGACGGCAGCAAGTGCCACCGGCTCGGCAGCGACAAGTTCCCGATGCTGCAGTGCGGCGACCCGTCGGCCAAGGCCGACGGCAAGAGCCAGGACGGCTCCGGCGGCCCCGGCTACGTCATGGCCGAGGAGAACCTCCAGGGCGCCCAGTACAAGCGCGGCATGATGGCGATGGCCAAAACGCAGGCGCCGGGGAGCACGGGCAGCCAGTTCTTCCTCGTTTTCGGAGACATCGGACTCACGCCGGATTACACGCCGGTGGGTACGATCACCAAGGGGCTCGACATCCTGGACAAGGTGAACAAAGCGGGCGTCATCGCCGACATGGGTGACGGGACGGGAGCACCGAAGCAAACCGTCGAAATCAAAGACGTGACAATCGCCAGCAAGAGCTGACGTAATACAAACTAGGGACGAAGTAGTCCCGAAGGGTCTGATGGAAAGTGCGGGAGGACACGGTGAGCACCGACCCGTGGGGCCGGGTAGACGACGACGGCACCGTCTACGTGCGTACGGCTGAGGGAGAGCGGGCCGTCGGCTCCTGGCAGGCCGGTGAACCCGAAGAGGCACTGGCCTACTTCCATCGCAAGTACGACGAGCTGGCCGGTCAGGTGCAGCTGCTGGAGCAGCGCGTCAAGGGCACCGACCTGGCTCCGGCCCAGGCCGAGGCGAGCATCGCCAAGCTGCGTGAGGCCGTCGCCGACGCCCACGCCGTCGGCGACCTGGCCGCGCTGACGGCCCGGCTCGACGGCCTGACGGAGCTGGTCGCCCAGCGCCGCGAGGAGGTCAAGGTCGCGCGCGAGCACGCGCGCGCCGAGGCCAGGGCGGTCAAGGAGCGCATCGTCGCCGAGGCCGAGCGCATCGCCGACGAGACCACTCACTGGAAGTCTGGCGGCGAACGGCTGCGCCAGCTCGTCGAGGAGTGGAAGGCCGCCGACCGCATCGACAGGGTCACCGAGGCCGCGCTGTGGAAGCGGCTGTCGGCGGCGCGCACGGCGTTCGCCAAGCGGCGCAAGGCGTACTTCGCGGGGCTGGACGAGCAGCGCGAGGGCGTTCGCGCGGCCAAGGAGAGCATCGTCGCCGAGGCCGAGGCGCTGGCCGACTCGACCGACTGGGGCCAGACCGCGGCCGTCTACCGCGAGCTCATGCAGCAGTGGAAGAGCGCGGGGCGGGCCTCGCGCGAGGTCGAGGACGAGCTGTGGGCGCGCTTCAAGGGCGCCCAGGACCAGTTCTTCCAGGCCCGTTCGGCCGTCTTCGCCGAGCGTGACGCCTCGCTGGCCGCCAACGCGGAGGTCAAGGAGGTGCTGCTCGCCGAGGCCGAGAAGATCCTCCCGGTCACGGACGTGCGTACGGCCCGCGGGGCGCTGCGGAGCATCCTGGAGCGCTGGGAGGCGGCCGGCCCGGTGCCGCGCGAGCAGCGCGACCGGCTGGAGGGCGGCCTGCGCAAGGTCGACGAGGCCGTGCGCAAGGCCGAGGACGCGGAGTGGAAGCGGTCCAACCCTGAGGCCAGGGCCCGGGCGCAGAGCACCGTCGACCAGCTGCGCACCTCGATCGAGCAGTTGGAGAAGCGGCTGGCCAAGGCGCAGGACGCCGGTCGCGCCAAGGACATCAAGGAGACCGAGGAGGCGCTGACCGCCCGCCGTTCGTGGCTGGAGGAAGCCGAGCGCACGCTCGCCGAGTTCAGCTGACCCGGTGGAGGCCTTTCACGGCCTCCACCGGCCCACGGCACCCCGGGCTCCGGCTGCCTGCCAGGCTGCAGGCGCAACCGCAGCTCGGGAGCCCGCCGAGGCTGCAGGCACGACCGCGGCCTCGGCGACCTGCCGCACCGTGGACACGCCTTGCCGCACCGTGGACACGCCTTGCTGCTCTGCCGCACGTGCCCGGCTCCTGTGATGCGGCATGTGCGCGTCCCGCACGTGCCCCGACACGTCCCGTCCTCCCGCGTGCCACGGCCCTGGAGCGCCCGCTCAACGGCGCGGTCGCCTGACGTTGACACGGGGACGGCGCGCCCGAGGAGCGAGCGGGGCCCGGTGCGGGAAATGGGGCAACGGCGGAGGGGGCGGAGACCTAGGCTGGCGGGCATGGATCCGGTCAGCGCCGCGCGTGCCCTCGTCGAGGACATGTTCCCGGGAGCCCTGTACGCCTTCGTCGGCGGCAGCGCGCTCACCGAGCACCGCACCAGCACCTCCGACCTCGACGTCGTGGTGGTGCTCGACGGTCTGCCCACCCCCTATCGCGAGTCCCTGCGGTGGCACGAGTGGCCCGTCGAGCTGTTCGTGCACAGCGAGACCAGCCTCCACGCCTACCTCGACAAGGACTTCGACAGGCGCCAGCCGAGTCTGGCCCGCATGTGCGCCGAGGGCGCGGTGGTGACCGACCGGACGAGCGGCCGGGCCAGTGACCTCCAGGCGGCGCTGAGCGAGCGCCTGGCAGCCGGGCCGGGCGGTCTGACCAGCTCGCAGGCCGAACGGTCCAGATACGCCCTCTCGGACCTCCTGGACGACCTCTCGGGGGCCACCGATCCGGGCGAGCAGACGTTCATCCGCTGGCAGGTGGTGCAGGAGACGGCCAGGATGGCGCTCGGCCTGGGACGCAGGTGGCAGGGGAGCGGCAAGTGGCTGCTGCGCGAGCTGCGCGCCCATGACCCGGAGCTGGCCGAGAAGCTGCTCGCCGCCCACGACGACTCAGTACGGCTGTCCGGCGTGGCCTCGGACGTGCTGGAACGCGCTGGAGGGCGCCTCTGGGAGGGTTACCGGGCCGAGGGGGACCCCTTCCACCAACCTCTGCGTCACGTGCCCTCTGGGGAGCTCTCAGGCGAAACGGCGCAGAGCTCCGGCATGCGCCGGCTGGCCGCGATCAGCGGGGCCACGGCCGGATCCTCGCGCCTGTGGATGGGCCAGACCCACGTCGCCCCCGCCACCCGCTCGTCCGACCACCATCACGGGGCCTCGGAGACGGCCATTTACGTGGTCAGCGGCACGCCGTCGTTCGTGTTCCTGGAGGACGACCGGGAGGTGCGCCTGGACACCAAGCCGGGCGACTACATCTTCGTCCCGCCGTACGTGCCTCATCGCGAGGAAAATCCCGATCCGTCCCAGGAAGCCGTGGTCGTCATCGCCCGCAGCACCCAGGAGGCCATCGTGGTCAACCTCCCCGACCTCCGCCCTCGCTGAGCCGCCTTCCTGAGCGACCCCGGAGCTGAGCGGGTCAGCCGCCCGCGCCGCTGACCCGGTAGACGTCGAACACGCCCTGGATGGTGCGCACCGCCTTGAGCACGTGCCCCAGGTGCTTGGGGTCCCCCATCTCGAACGTGAACTTGCTGATCGCCACCCGGTCCCGCGACGTCGTCACGGACGCGCTCAGGATGTTGACGTGCTGGTCGGACAGCGTACGCGTGACGTCCGACAGCAGCCGCGGCCGATCCAGCGCCTCCACCTGGATCGCCACCAGGAACACGCTGTCGTCGCTCGGCGACCAGCTCACCTCGACCAGCCGGTCCGGCTGCGACTTGAGCTGCTGCACGTTGGTGCAGTCGGCCCGGTGCACGGACACGCCGTGCCCTCGGGTGACGAAACCGACGATCTCGTCGCCGGGCACCGGGGTGCAGCACTTCGACAGGCGTACCCACACGTCGGCGTCGCCCGCCACGACCACGCCCGCGCCGCCGCCGCGGGGGCGGCCGCGGAGCCGGGTGGGCAGGGAGGTCTCGGCGATGTCCTCCTCGGCGCTGTCGACGCCGCCGATCGAGGCCACGAGCTTCTGCACGACGGCCTGGGCGGCGATGTGCCCCTCCCCCACGGCCGCGTACAGCGCGGACACGTCGGGATAGCGCAGGTCGCGGGCGAGCGCGAGCAGCGCCTCGCCGGACATCAGCCGCTGCAGCGGCAGGCCCTGCTTGCGCATGGCCCGCCCGATGGCCTCCTTGCCCGCCTCGATCGCGGTCTCGCGGCGCTCCTTGGAGAACCACTGCCGGATCTTGTTACGGGCCCGGCCCGACTTGACGAACTTCAGCCAGTCACGCGACGGCCCGGCGTCGGGCGACTTGGAGGTGAAGATCTCGACCGTGTCGCCGTTGCCGAGCCGCGACTCCAGCGGCACCAGCCGGCCGTTGACCCGCGCGCCGATGCAGCGGTGGCCCACCTCGGTGTGCACGGCGTACGCGAAGTCGACCGGGGTGGCCCCCTCGGGCAGCGCGATGACCTGCCCCTTCGGGGTGAAGACGTAGACCTCGGAGACCGACAGGTCGAAGCGGAGCGACTCCAGGAACTCGCCGGGGTCGGAGGTCTCCTTCTGCCAGTCGAGGAGCTGGCGCAGCCAGGCCATGTCGCTGCCCGGCTTGACCTTGCCCGTGGGGCCGGCGGAGCCGACCTCCTCCTTGTACTTCCAGTGGGCGGCCACGCCGTACTCGGCCCTGTGGTGCATCGCGTGGGTGCGGATCTGCAGCTCCACCGGCTTGCCCTCGGGACCGATCACCGTCGTGTGCAGCGACTGGTACATGTTGAACTTGGGCATCGCTATGTAGTCTTTGAACCGCCCCGGCACCGGGTTCCACCGGGCGTGGATGGTGCCGAGCGCGGCGTAGCAGTCGCGCACGCTGTCGACCAGCACGCGGATGCCCACCAGGTCGTAGATGTCGTCGAACGCCACGTCGCGGGCGATCATCTTCTGGTAGACCGAGTAGTAGTGCTTGGGCCTGCCCTTGACCACGGCGCGGATCTTGGCATCGCGCAGGTCGCCGGAGACCTTCTCGATGACCTCCTGCAGGAACAGGTCGCGGCGCGGCGCGCGCTCCGACACCATGCGGGCGATCTCGTCGTAGCGCTTGGGGTAGAGCATCGCGAAGGCGAGGTCCTCGAGCTCCCACTTGATCGTGTTCATGCCCAGGCGGTGGGCCAGCGGGGCGAAGATCTCCAGGGTCTCGCGGGACTTCTGGTGGCGCTTGTGCTCGGGCAGGTAGCGCATGGTGCGCATGTTGTGGAGCCGGTCGGCGAGCTTGATGATCAGCACCCGGATGTCGCGCGACATGGCCACGACCATCTTGCGCACGGTCTCGGCCTGGGCGGCGTCGCCGAACTTCACCTTGTCCAGCTTGGTCACGCCGTCGACCAGGGACCCGATGGTGTCGCCGAAGTCGCCGCGCAGCTCGTCGAGGCTGTAGGCGGTGTCCTCCACCGTGTCGTGCAGCAGCGCGGCGCACAGGGTCTCGTCGTCGGTGCCGAGCTCGGCCAGGATCGTGGCCACGGCCAGCGGGTGCGTGATGTAAGGGTCGCCGGACTTCCGCTTCTGGTCGCGGTGGTGGTAGGCGGCGACGTCGTACGCACGCTCGATCAGGCGCAGGTCAGCCTTGGGGTGGGTGGCGCGGACCGTGCGGAACAGCGGCTCCAACACCGGATTCATGGCCCCACCCCCAAATCGCCTTCGACGCACCGCCGGAACACCGGGCGCCTCGGCACCACCGGCGTCGGTTACGTCGGATGCGACCACGTCACGGGGCACACAGACTCCTCACGCAATGGCTCCTCACGTTCGAGTCCAGGTTCCCCAGTGTATCCAGGCGGCGAACCTGGACCGTCGCGGGCCTGGACTCAGACGATCACGAGGGAGTGCAGCTCCACTCCCGGCAGACGCTCGCGTCCTTTGAGAAAGGCCAGCTCCATGAGCACGGCGATGCCGACGACCTCGCCTCCGGCCCTCTTCACCAGCTCCACCGCCGCCTTCGCGGTGCCGCCGGTCGCCAGCACGTCGTCGACCACGAGAACGCGGTCGCCGGGCCTGAACGCGTCACGGTGGACCTCGATGGTGGCGGAGCCGTACTCCAGATCGTAGGACTCTTCCAGGGTCGCGGCGGGCAGTTTTCCCTTCTTGCGCACGGGCACGAACCCGGCCGCCGCCCGGTACGCCACCGGCGCCGCGAGGATGAACCCGCGCGCCTCGATCCCCACGATCTTGTCCACTTCGGCGAGGCCGGCCAGCTCCTCCACCACGGCCGCCATGGCGACCGGGTCGGCCAGCAGCGGGGTGATGTCCTTGAACAGCACGCCCGGCTTGGGGTAGTCGGGCACGTCCCTGATCTTCTCCAGGATCATCGTGCTGAGCTCGGTCATGACATTTCCTCGCAATTCTCCACCGGCGGTGTGCCGGGCTCCATGATGGTGCATTCTCACCGCACACGACGACGCCCCCGGCCGGTGAAGACCGAGGGCGTCGTACGTGTGCTCTGGCTACCCCTTGGCTACCGCTGCGCTTTTGGAGCCCTTCGGGCCCTTGCCACCTCCCGTGGAGGCGAGCCGCTTGGCGATGGCCTGGTACTTCGGCTCCCGCTCCTTCAGCGTCACCAGCAGCGGCGTGGCGACGCAGAGCGAGGAGTACGTACCGACGATCATGCCGACGAACAGCGCCAGCGACAGGTCCTTCAGCACGCCCGCGCCGAGCAGCGTGGTGCCGATGAACAGGATCGCCGCCACCGGGAGGATCGCGACCAGCGAGGTGTTCAGCGACCGGATCAGCGTGTGGTTGAGCGCGTTGTTGGCCGCCATCGAGTACGTCATCTTCGACGTGTGGCCCAGCTTGGCCGTGACCTCCTTGATCATGTCGAACACCACGACCGCGTCGTAGAGCGAGTAACCGAGGATGGTCAGGAAGCCCAGCAGGGTCGCGGGCGTGACCTCGAAGCCCGACCACGCGTAGATGCCGGCCGTGATGACGAGGTCGTGGACGAGCGCGACGATGGCGGCCAGCGCCATCTTCGGCTCGAACGCCATCGACAGGTACAGGATGATCGCCAGCATGAACACGCCCAGGCCGATCCAGGCTTTCTGGGAGACCTCACCGCCCCAGGAGGCGCCGATCGACTGGGAGCTGATCTGGCCGGCGGGGACGTTGAAGTCCTTCGCGATGGCGCTCTGCACCTGGGCCAGGGTGCCCTCCTGGAGAGTCTCCGTGGTGACCCGCCAGCCGCCATCGGTCCCAGTCGTCTGCACGATCGGCTGGTGCACGCCTTCCGCGAGGAACTCCTCGCGGACCTGCTCGATGGTGGCGGTCTGCGCCTTGAAGGAGAAGACCGTGCCGCCCTTGAACTCCACGCCCAGGTTGAGGCCGTTGATCAGCAGCCCGGCCAGGGAGACGACCAGCAGGAAGCCGGACAGGCTGTACCAGAGTCTCCATTTGCCGACGAAGTCGACGTCGATCTCGCCGCGGTAGAGGCGTCGCGCGAGTCCCATCTCAGGCCTCCTGCGGTTTGGTCGGGCGGCTGGACGTGTGCGCCTCGCTCATGCGCTCGGAGTCCAGGCCGGACAGCGGGTGGCCCTTGGCGAAGAACTTCAGCCTCGCCAGCAGGGCGATGAACGGCTTCGTGAACAGGAACACCACGACGATGTCGATCAGCGTGGTCAGGCCCATCGCGAACGCGAAGCCGGCCACGCCGCCGACCGCCAGGAAGTAGAGCACGATCGCGGCGATGAACATGACGGCGTCGGCGATCAGGATCGTGCGCCGGGCGCGGACCCAGGCGACCTCGATGGCCGCGCGGAGCGACCTGCGACCCTCCTTCATCTCGTCACGTATGCGTTCGAAGTACACGATGAACGAGTCGGCGGTGATGCCGATCGAGACCACGAGACCGATGATGTGCGGCAGCGAGAGCCGGAAGTTGGCGTTGTGGCCGAGCACGACCACCGCCGTGTAGGTGATGATCGTGGCGACCGCGAGGCTCAGCACGGCCACGATGCCCAGGCCGCGGTAGTAGAGCATCGAGTAGACGACCACGAGTGCGAGGCCGATGGCGCCCGCGATCAGGCCGCCCTGGAGCTGGTCCTGGCCCAGGGTCGAGGAGACCGTGTCGATCGACTGGCGCGTGAACTTCAGCGGCAGCGCGCCGTACTTCAGCTGGTCGGCCAGCTGGGTGGCGCTGGTCTGGTCGAAGTTGCCGGTGATCTGCGCCTTGCCGCCCGGGATGGGGCCCTGGATGTTGGGGGCGGTGATGACGACGCCGTCGAGCACGACCGCGACCTGGTTACGCGGCGGCTGGGCGCTGTAGGCCTCCTGGGTGAGCTTGGCCCACGCGTCCGCGCCCTTGCTCTTGAAGTTGAGCTCGACGGCCCAGTTGACACTGCTCTGAGGGATGCCCGCGGAGGCCGAGTCGATGTCCGTGCCGACGACCTTGGCGACGTCGAGCACGTACTTGTAGCTGCCGTCGCTCTCGCAGGCGGCGTACTGCTTCGCCGGGTCGTCCTGGACGCCCTGACCGCGGTTCTCCTTCTTGGTGCAGTCGAGCTTGTTGAACTGGGCGAGCACTGCGGGGTCGATGCCCTGGGTGTTGATGCCCTGGTCCTGCGCGGGCGGCGTGCTCGGCTGAGCGCTCGGCGCCGCCGTCGGCGTGGCCTTGGCGTCCTGGCCCTTCTTCTGCTGCTTCTGGGAGCCCTGCGTGGCGGACGGCTGCGCGCTCGTCGAGGCGGAGGGCGCCTCCGCCGACGCGGCAGGGGTCGGCGCCGTCAGCGCCGACGACAGCGCCTTGCCCGTCGGGGACGTGCTGGGCTTGGGGGTGGAGACCTGGCTGGATTTGCCGGACTTACCCGACTTGGGGGTGGCGGTCGGGCTCGCCGAGCCCGACGGGGTCGGCGACGGCGCGTTGGTGGCCAGGTCCTGCGGCGCCTGGGTGGCCGCGCTGGCGAGCACCTGCCGGAAGCGCATCTCCGCAGTGGTGGAGACCAGCTTGAGGGCCTCGTTCTGCCCGACGCCCGGGATCGAGATGATGATGTTACTGCCGGACTTGGCGACCTCCGCGTCAGAGACGCCGGTGCCGTTGACTCGGTCGCGGATGATGCTGACCGCGCGGTCGAGGATCTCCTCCGGCGGTGCCGCGTTGTTGAGAGTCACCGGTTTCAGAGTCATCGTCGTGCCGCCGGCGAGGTCAAGCCCCAGCTTCGGCGTGAACGCCTTCTGCAGGAACATCGTCCCGCCCAGGGCGAAGATGAGCGCCAGCAGCACCAGGAGCGTGCGCCCCGGTCTGCTGTGGCGGCTTGTCGGTCGGGCCACTGGTCGTCAGTTCTTTCGGGTAGAGGTTTGTCGCAGAGCTTAGTCAGGACTGCTTGGTGCTGGAATCCTGGCCGCCTTCGCGCTCAACGGTGGCCTCGGACTCGTTCTTGCCCTCCTCGCCGGTCTCACCCTCCTCCGCGGGGGACTCATCGGCCTCGGTAGCGTCGCCCGGCGTGACGACGCGGCCGATCGCGGCCTTCACCCAGCGGGTCTCGATCCCGGGCGCCACCTCGAGGATCACGTCCTCATTCTCCACCGCGACAACGGTGCCGAACAGCCCGGTCGTGGTCATGACCCGGGCGCCGGGCGTCAAGGAGTTCTGCATCTGGGCCGCCTCCTGCTGGCGCTTGCGCTGGGGGCGGATCAGCAGGAAGTAGAAGACCACCACCAGAAGAATCAGCGGCAGGATACTTCCGAGTTGTCCCATGTCCATAAGGGGCACACCCTTCATTGTCGTACAAGGAAGTTGACACCGGCCTCGCGCCGGAAATTCCGTGCGTTGCGTCGGGCCGCGCCGCATCAGCCCGTCAGCCTACACAGCCAGCCAAGCCACGGAGTGTAGGCGCTTGTTGCGAAACGCGGCAACGAGGCAGCGTTTCGGCGCGCGGGGAAGTTCCCATTGTGAAACGGTTGCAACCGTTCTGTGATCAGTCGAAAAGGGATGCTCCGAACGCGTCGGGGGGCGGGGTCATGCCGAGGTGGCTCCAGGCGGCCGCGGTCGCGACCCGGCCGCGCGGCGTTCTGGCCAGCAGGCCCTGGCGTACGAGGAACGGCTCGGCCACCACTTCGACGGTCTCCGGCTCCTCCCCCACGGCCACGGCGAGCGTGGACAGCCCGACCGGGCCGCCGCCGAACTTCTTCAGCAGCACGCCCAGCACCGCCCGGTCGAGCCGGTCGAGCCCTTCGGCGTCGACCTCGTACAGATTGAGCGCCGCCGCAGCGATTTCCCGATTTATCACCCCATCGGCCCTTACGTCCGCAAAATCCCGCACCCGCCTGAGCAGCCGATTCGCAATTCGCGGCGTCCCCCTGGAGCGCCTGGCGATTTCGTGCGCCCCGTCCTCCGGCAGCGTGACGCCGAGCAGCGTGGCCGAGCGGTAGAGCACCTGTTCGAGCTCGCCGACCTCGTAGAAGTCCATGTGCGCGGTGAACCCGAACCGGTCGCGCAGCGGCGCCGGCAGCAGCCCGGCCCGGGTGGTGGCGCCGACGAGCGTGAACGGCGCGATGTCCAGCGGGATCGCCGTGGCGCCCGGCCCCTTGCCGACGACGATGTCGACCCGGAAGTCCTCCATGGCGAGGTAGAGCATCTCTTCGGCGGACCTGGCCATCCGGTGGATCTCGTCGATGAACAGCACCTCGCCCTCGGTGAGCGTGGAGAGGATGGCGGCGAGGTCGCCGGCCCGCTCCAGCGCGGGCCCGGAGGTGATCCTCAGCGGCGCGTTGAGCTCCGCAGCGATGATCATGGCCAGCGTGGTCTTGCCCAGCCCCGGCGATCCGCTCATCAGCACGTGATCGGGCGGCCGCTGCCTGCGCAGCGCGCTCTCGAGCACGAGGGAGAGCTGCTCGCGCACGCGGCCCTGGCCGATGAACTCGCTCAGCCGCTTGGGCCGGAGCGCCGCCTCGATCTGCAACTCGTCGCCGCCGGCGTCGGGCGACACCAGCTCCCGGTCAATCCCCACGTCCCCACCTCCTCCAGGCACCGTCGGCACCGCCGTGAGAACGAGCGCTCGCATCAGCCCCGTCGTGAGAACGAGCGCTCGCATCAGCCCCGTCGTGAGAACGAGCGCTCGCATCGGCCCCGTCGTGGGAGCGGGCGCGGGCGGTCATCGCAGGCTCAGGGATTGGAGCGCGGCCTTCAGGAGCGCGGCGACCTGGGGCTGACGGCCGGCGGCGAGGTCGGCGTCGGCGCGCGGCTCCACGGTGGCCACGGCTTCGTCGGCGTCCTTGCTGGAGTAGCCCAGCCCCACCAGCCCCGCGTGGACCTGCTCGCGCCAGGCCGCCACCCGCCGCTCACCGTTGAGCGCGGCGTTGACGGCCTCCTCGGGCGTGCCGAGCCGGTCCTTCAGCTCCAGCACAATCCGTTGCGCCCCCTTCTGCCCGATCCCCGGCACCTGCGTGAGGGCCTTGAGGTCGGCGGCGGCGACGGCGACGCGCAGGGCGTTGGGCGTGTGCACGGCGAGCATCGCCAGGGCCAGCTTGGGGCCGACCCCGCTGGCCGTCTGGAGCAGCTCGAACACGGCCCGCTCGTCGTCCGTGGCGAACCCGTAGAGGGTGAGCGACTCCTCCCGCACCACCAGCGACGTGGCCAGGCGCGCCTCCTCGCCGATCCGCAGCGTGGCGAGCGTGCCGGGGGTGCAGTGGGTGAGGATGCCGACGCCACCGACCTCGATCACGGCTCCGTCGGGAGCGATCGCGGTCACCTTGCCCGCCACCGACGCGATCACAGCCCACCATCCTTCCACGCCGCCACGGCCCGCACGCCGCGGCCAAGAGTCCCGTCGAGAGTCCCAGTAAGAGTCCGGGCGAGAGTCACAGCCCGACATCCTCTCGCATGACCGGCGCCGCCGCGCCGCGGGCACGCGGCGCGGCGGCGCATCGCACCGCCCGTCTCCCGGAAGGTCACGACCTGGCGTCCTTCCTGGTGGCCCTGGCCAGGGCCTCGGCGAGGCGGTGCTGGGCGCCGCCGCGCCAGACGTGGCAGATGGCGAGGGCGAGGGCGTCGGCCGCGTCGGCGGGTTTGGGCATCTCCGTCAGGCGCAGCAGCCGCGTGACCATGGCGCCGATCTGCTTCTTGTCGGCCGTGCCGCTGCCGGTGATGGCCGCCTTGACCTCGGACGGCGTGTGCAGCGCCACCGGCAGCCCGCGCCTGGTCGCGCAGAGCACGGCGATCCCGGCGGCCTGGGCGGTGCCCATGACGGTGCGTACGTTGTGCTGGCTGAAGACGCGCTCGACGGCCACCGCGTCGGGTCGTACGTCGTCGAGCCACTGCTCGATCCCGGCCTCGATGCCGACGAGCCGGGTGCCGAGCTCCTCGTCGGCTCCGGTGCGCACCACCCCGACGGCCACCAGTTGCAACGGCGCGCCAGGACGCCCTTCCACGGCGCCCACGCCGCACCGGGTCAGCCCCGGATCGACGCCCATCACCCGCACCGGCCCACCCCTCACGCGCTGCCGAACACCTGTTCGGCACGAGACTCTACCCCGGCAGAGGTGCCCACGCACCGGGAATCGCCCGTCACCGGGGTGATCCCGCCGCGAACGGCCGCCGGGCTGATCAGCGCACGGGATCAGAAGTAGTCCAGCATGTACGGCTTGGCGGCGAAAGCCGTGTCGAGGGCCTCGTCGTACCGTTCGTCGCCGGACATGAGCCCGCACATCCGCAGCGTGGCCGTCGGAACTCCGGCGTACAGCGCCGAGAACCCGTTCACGCTGAGCACGACGCCGGGCTCGGAGACCTCGATGGCCGAGCCCGAGCCGCCCGCGAACTCCAGCCGCCATGTCCCCCCGCTCCCCAGCGGGTCCTCCACGGTGACCACGGCGTCGCAGGCCACGTACGCCGGATAGCCCCGGCGCACGACGGCGGCGGCCACGTCCAGCACCCTGAACATCCACCGGGCCTGCGTCACCTGCTCCTTGGACCGCTCCCGCAGCAGCCACAGCACCGGGTCGTCCGGCGCCACGGAGGCGACGACGTCGTGCGCGATCGAGGAGGCGCTGCCCACCATGGACCACAGGGCCCTGGCGGTCTCGCCGGAGCCTGCGACGAGATTGTCGACCGAGATGCCGTCGCCGCGCCAGCGGTAGACGGCGAAGCCGTCCTCGGCGAGGTAGAGGAAGTCGTCCTCGTTGCCGAGCCACAGGCTCCAGGTGGCCTCGTCCCAGGAGATGGGCCCGCTGGAGCGGGCCGCGGCGTGGACGCGGTGGAGCACGGAGACGACCTCGGCCGCGTCTCCCGGCCCCATCCTGCGCAGCTTGACCTGCCCGGACGGCCGGATCCCGCGCAGCGACTCGGCGGGGAGCGTCACGGTGTGCCGGGCTCCGGCGTGCTCGTAGCCGATCGAGCGGTAGACGGGCGTGGTCGCCGGGAAGAGGGCGGAGACGGCGTCGCCGAGCGCGGTGGCCCGTTCGACGACGGCCCGCATGAGCTGGGAGCCGAGGCCGCGGCCACGGTCCTCCGGGCTGATGGTGACCCCGGCGACGCCCGCCATCGGCTGGGGCTTGCCGTGCCACCACTGCGTGAAGCGGCGCAGCCGGGCGGCGCCGGTGAGCCTGGAGCCGTCGAACGCGCCCAGGTAGCGGCCCTCGCCGAGCGCCGGGAGCACCGCCTGGCGCCACCTGTCGCGGTCGCTCGCGGAGACCGGCCCGAACGAGCGCTTGCGCAGGTCGATGGCGTCGTCCAGGTCTTCAGGAGTCAGGTCGCGGATTTCCACGAGGACCAAACCTATGCGGCGGGGGTACGCGGCCGCGAACCTTTTGTCGTGATGACGAGCCTGTCGAGGTAGAGCAGCTGAGCGGCCACGACGGCGATCAGCGCGAGGGCGACGACGGTCAGCGGCGTGGCGGCGCCGATGTCGGGACCGGCGGTGGAGAAGCCGCTCAGCTGCACCAGTTGCGCGACCGGCGAGGTGTACAGGGCCGGCTTCTGGGCCACGAGCAGCGGCCAGAGGAGGTCCTGAGCGTTCACCAGGGCGACGGCTCCGGCGAGGATGGCCGCCATGGGGAGCGACGGAAGGAAGACTCCGCTGAAGAAGTCCTTGTCGGTGCGCTCCGCCAGCCCCTTGCAGAGCAGGGTGAGCACCAGCAGGGCGGGGACGCTGACCAGGAGCAGCGGGAAGAGGGCCGGGAAGGAGTCGATGAGGCCCATGTTGCGGACGTTCTGCCAGTTCGCGACGCCCAGCGGGCCCGGGCCGACGAACAGCCACGGCGCGAACGCCAGCAGCAGCCACTCGCTCCCCCGCCCGAGCGGCCGCAGGCCGCCGATGCCGAGCGCGGCCAGATAGGCGACGCCGACCGAGACGATCGCCCCGGCGACCGCGGGCACCCAGGTGTTCACCTGGGCACGGAAGGCTCCCGCCGGGCTGTCGGGCGAGGCGAGCACGCCGTCGATCCACGGCCAGGCGCACACGAGGGCGACGGCCACGAAGACGACCAGCGCCGCCACCCCGACGGCCACGCCGACGGGGCCGGACCCGCGCTCGGCGGCCGCCTCTCCGTCGCCTTCCGCTGCCGCCGGCGTGACGCGCGGCGTCAGCGTGATGCTCAGCCGGGAGACCGCCACGATGACGACCGCGACGATGCCCAGCACGCCGAGGATCACCCCTGTGAGGGTCGCAACGGACGCGCCAGGGCCGAACTCGGCCATCCTGAAGGCGTGGTCGTACTCGAGGCCCGCGAGCGTCTCTGTGGAGCGCTCAGGGCCGCCCCGGGTGAGCACGAGCCCCATCGAGAACGCCTGGAGTCCGACGGCGACCATGGTGATCGCGAGGAGTGTCCCCACGACCAGCATCCCGGACACCACGCCACCACCGCGCGAACCGGGGGCACCCGGAACGGTCCCGCCGGACGGAACGGCGGCGGATGCGACGGACCCGGCACGCAGGGCAGGCAGGAACGCCATGACCGCCAGCGCGCACACCACCCCGAACGTGGCCGCGGCGACGATCAGACGGAGCGCTCCAGGGGCGGTCGCCGGCTCACGCAGCCCCTGGGCCAGGCCGGCCAGGCCCGAGGCCTGCGGCAGCAGCCCGCGCATCCACGCCGCCGCCACCCCCACCGGCGAGAACGTGACGACGGCCAGCGACAGCACGACCCGCCCGGCCCGCCGCGGCCACGCCCCCGCCCGGTCGAGCGCGAACGCCAGCAGCGGCGCCACCACCACGGCCACCAGCAACGGCACCACGGCCAGCGACAACGTGAACCACAGCGCCCGCCAGACCTCTCCCGCCCTCGCCAGCTCGTGGTAGTTGTCGACCCCCACGAAGTGGCTCTCCGTCAGGACGCCGCCGCTCTGGAGGCTGAGCCAGATCGTCTGGACGGTCGGCAGCACGAGCGTGATGAGGGTGCCGAACAGCGCAGGCACGGCCAGCAGCCAGCCGAGCGCTCGAGAGGGTGCCTGGGTAGGGGTGGGGGAAGTCACGTCGCCCGACCCTACGCTGCCCCGCCGCGTTCGCGCATCCGAAGAGCGCTCGGGTCCCGGCCGGGGCTCCTCCCGGCCGGGTCGCGAAGCCGTGTACGCAAGAGCAAGGGCCCGGCGACGAGCCGGGCCCTTGACCAGATCGGCCGCGCTAGTCCAGCGCCGCCAGCACCTCGTCCGGGACGTCGAAGTTGGCGAAGACGTTCTGCACGTCGTCGCTGTCCTCCAGCGCGTCGATGAGGCGGAACACCTTCTTGGCCCCCTCCTCGTCCAGCGGCACGCTCATCGTCGGCAGGAAGCTCGACTCCGCGGAGTCGTAGTCGATCCCCGCCTCCTGCAGCGCCTTGCGCACCGGCACCAGGTCACCGGCCTCGCAGACGACCTCGAAGGAGTCGCCGATGTCGTTGACCTCCTCGGCGCCCGCGTCGAGCACGGCCATCAGCACGGTGTCCTCGTCGAGCCCGTCCTTGGGCACGATCACGACGCCCTTGCGGTTGAACATGTAGGAGACCGAGCCCGGGTCGGCCAGCGAGCCGCCGTTGCGGGTCAGCGCCACGCGCACCTCGGAGGCGGCGCGGTTGCGGTTGTCGGTGAGGCACTCGATGAGCACCGCGACTCCGCCGGGCGCGTAGCCCTCGTACATGATCGTCTGCCAGTCCGCGCCGCCGGCCTCGAGGCCGCCGCCTCGCTTGCGGGCCCGCTCGATGTTGTCGTTGGGCACGGAGTTCTTCTTCGCCTTGAAGATGGCGTCGAAGAGGGTGGGGTTGGCGTCCGGGTCAGGGCCACCGGTCCGTGCCGCCACCTCGATGTTCTTGATGAGCTTCGCGAACAGCTTGCCCCGCTTGGCGTCGAGTGCGGCCTTCTTGTGCTTCGTCGTCGCCCATTTGGAGTGGCCGGACATTACCTAGAGCTCCCTCACCATGTCTACGAAGTAACGGTGCACGCGCGTGTCCCCCGTCAGCTCAGGATGGAACGACGTCGCGAGCAGCGGCCCTTGACGGACCGCGACGATCCTATCCCCAGGCTCGCACCGGCCCAGCACTTCGACGTCGTCGCCGAGGGATTCGACCCAGGGCGCGCGGATGAACACGGCGTGCACCCGCTCCCCCGCGAAGTCCAGATCGGACTCGAACGAGTCGACCTGGCGGCCGAACGCGTTGCGCCTGACCACCATGTCGATGCCGCCGATGGTCTGCTGGCCGGCGATGCCGTCCTCGATCCTGTCGGCCAGCATGATCATGCCGGCGCAGGAGCCGTAGGCGGGCATGCCTTCCTTGACCCGCATCCGCAGCGGCTCGAGCATGTCGAACGTCTCGGCGAGCTTCCACATGGTGGTGGACTCCCCGCCGGGGATGACCAGCCCGTCGACCGCGTCCAGCTCGGCCGGCCGGCGCACGGCGGTCGCCGAGGCGCCTGCCTCCTGAAGCATGCGCACATGCTCGCGCACGTCTCCCTGGAGAGCGAGTACACCGATCGTGGGCACAGTCGATCCTTCCGTCTGGGTGCGGGTTCAGACAATTCAACACCAGGATGGCCTGGGATCTTCCTACTGGGCCGTCTTGAGGCTACTGGCGCGCCGGTCAGTACGTCGGAACCGGCGCGGCGTCGTGCATCGTGTGGTCGTCGTCCACCCGGGACAGCGCGCGCAGGTGGTGGCGCCTGACGTACAGGATGGCCATGCCGACGAGGCAGCAGAGGGCGCCGAGCGCGTACGGGACGGCGACGCCGATCTCCTCGCCCAGTTCGGTGGCGATGAACGGGGCCAGCGCGCCGCCCATCCAGCGCACGAAGTTGTAGCCGGCGGAGGCGACGGGCCTGGGCGCGTCGGAGACCTCCATGGCCGCCTCGGTGAAGACGGTGTTGTTGAGGCCGATGGGGATGCCGGACAGGACGGTGAACACGATGATCCCGGCGTGTCCGGACAGGGCGATGCCGATCTGGAACACGGCGAGCAGCGCCAGCGCCAGGTGGAGCACGTTCACCGAGCCGATCTTGCGTTGCAGCGGCGGCGCGGCGAACACCGAGGACAGCGCCACGCAGACGCCCCAGCCGAAGAAGACGGCGCCGATGCCGTAGGGGGACATGTGCAGAATGAACGGGGTGAAGGCCAGCACCGTGAAGAACGCGAAGTTGTAGAAGAGCGCGGTGAAGGCGGTGGTGGACAGGCCGCCGTGGGCGAGCGCCCTGATGGGGGCGGTGAGGCCGGTCCTGGCCGCCGGCCTGGGCGGCGCCTTGAGCAGGGTGACGATCAGTACGAGGCCGACGGCCATGAGGGTGGCGGTGCCGAAGAACGGGGCCCGCCAGTTCCAGTCGCCGAGCAGGGCGCCCACGAGAGGGCCGGCGGAGATGCCCAGGCCGAGCGCGGCCTCGTACAGGATGATCGCCGACTCCGCGCCGCCGCTGGCCGCGCCCACGATGACCGCCAGCGCGGTGGCCACGAACAGCGCGTTGCCGAGGCCCCAGCCGGCGCGGAAGCCGACGAGTTCGGCGACGCTGGTGGAAGTGCCGGCGAGCGCGGCGAACACGATCACCAGCGTCAGCCCGGCCAGCAGCGTCCGCTTGCCGCCGATGCGGCTGGAGACCCAGCCGGTGATCAGCATGGCCACCGCCGTCACCAGGAAGTAGCTGGTGAACAGCAGCGAGACCTGGCTGGGCGTGGCGTTCAGGCCTTGGGCGATGGAGGGGAGGATGGGGGTCGACGAGACCGATGCCCATGAAGGCCACGACCGCCGCGAACGCGGTGGCCCAGACGGACATGGGCTGGCGAAGGATTCCGCCGCCGGATTGCATGGTGCTCCTTACCGGGGGTTGCTGCCGAGCTTGGCCAGGACCGGCAGCGCCGCCGCGAGCGTGGCGCGCTCGTCGTCGGTGAGGGCGGCCAGCCCCTGGCTGAGATGGGCGATCCTGGCCCGCCGCACGGCGAGCAGCCGGTCGCGGCCCTCGCCGGTCAGCTCGACCGTCCTGACGCGCGCGTCGGCCGGGTCGGAGCCGCGTGCCACCAGACCGGCGTCCTCCAGCCGGTTGATCTGCACGGTCATGGTGGGGAGCTGGACGGCGTGCTCCTCGGCCAGCTCGGTCATGCGGCGCGGGCCGTGTTCGAGCGAGCCGAGCACGGCGTACTGCTGGCTGGTGACGGGCTGGCCGGCGACGGTGCGCCGGAGCAGGAGGACCAGGTGGCGCAGCACCGTGGAGACCTGCTCGGCCAGGCGGGTGGGATCGTCCCTCATGCTTGGCCAAACTAACTTAGCCTGGCTAATATTCCCACCGGAGAAAGGGCGGCACCCCGTGGGGATGCCGCCCTCCGCGGAGTTACGGGCGCTCGGTCTCCCAGCGGACCGTGTCCTCCACCGTCATGTCCTGCGCGGCGCGCAGCGACGGGTCCATCGGCCGCAGGTACGTCTGCTGCACCCCGGGCACCCGGTCCTCCACGACGAACGTGGCCCGCGTGTAGACCTCGGCCCCGGTCTCCTGCACCCGCGGCACCACCCTGAAGTCCGCCGTCATCTGCTCGCGCTCGATCTTGGTCAGCACGTAGCCGCGCTGGTTGTTGTAGAACTTCAGATGCGGGTTGATCTTCAGGTACGGATGCGTGGCCGGGTCCGAATCGGCGCCGTCGCCGCCGGTCGAGATCGAGGTGGCCACCAGCTCGGACCCCACCGAGGGCCCGGTCGGGTCGTCGTAGTCCAGCTTGAGGTCGCTGGCCCAGTGCGCGTGCACGTCGCCGGTCAGCACGACCGCGTTGCGCACCTTGGCGTCCACCCAGCCCTGCGTGATGCGCTGACGGGAGGCCACGTAGCCGTCCCAGGCGTCCATGCTGGTGACCTTGGCGGGCCCGGCGTTGTTGTCACGCTGGGCGAAGAACACCTGCTGGCCGATGATGTCCCACTGCGCCCGCGACTTGTGGAAGCCGTCCACCAGCCACGACTCCTGCTCCGCCCCCGTGATCGAGCGCTCCGGGTCCACGGCGGCCGGGCAGTCGCGGTAGCCGTCGCCGCAGCCCTGGTCGTCGCGGTACTGGCGGGTGTCGAGCATGTGGAACGTGGCCAGCCGCCCCCACCGGATGCGCCGGTAGAGCTGCATGTCGATGCCCCGCGGGATGGAGGTGCGGCGCAGCGGCATGTTCTCGTAGTAGGCCCGGAAGGCGGCCTCGCGCCTGGCCAGGAAGTTCGGCTGGGGGACCTCGGGCTTCTCGGGGATCTCGTCGGCCCAGTTGTTGTCGACCTCGTGGTCGTCCCACACCACCAGCCACGGCGCGGCGGCGTGCGCGGCCTGGAGGTCGGGGTCGGCCTTGTACTGGGCGTGGCGCTGGCGGTAGTTCGCCAGGGTCTCCGTCTCGGGACCCTCGTGGTCGCGGACGTTTCCGCCGGGGATGGTGTAGGTGTCCTTGGTGTACTCGTACTGGTAGTCGCCCAGGTGCAGGACGAGGTCCGGGTGGTCCTCGGCCAGCCTGCGGTACGAGGTGAAGTAGCCGTGCTCGTACTGGGCGCACGAGACGAACGCCATGGCCAGCGGGCCCCCGTACGAGAGCGGGTGCGGGGCGGTGCGGGCGCGCCCGACCGGCGAGACGTACCTGCCGACGCGGAAGCGGTACCAGTAGTCGCGGTCGGAGCTCAGCCGGTCGACCTCGACGTGCACGCTGTGGCCCCACTCGGGAGTGGCCACGCTGACGCCCGAGCGGACGACGCGGCGGCAGTGCTCGTCGGCGTAGACCTGCCACTGCACCGTGAACGGCCGCTGCGGCATGCCGCCGAACCCGTCCTCGGCCAGCGGCTGCTGGGCGAGCCTGGTCCACAGCACGAAGCCCTCGTGGTCGGGGTCCCCGGAGGCGACGCCCAGCGTGAACGGGTCGGTGGTCAGGTCGCGGGAGGCGGCGGCGTACGCGGCGGTGGCGGGGACGGTCGCGGCCGCGCCTGCGGCTAACCCCGTGACGAGGAAGTGCCGGCGGTTCAGCTTGGACATGGTGCTCCTGTGACGCTCGAGGGTGAGGGGGACGCCGGGTAGCTTTACTGAGGATCATGACTACGGGGTGAACATCACACAACACGAAAAAGGCGACATCCTTCGTGGATGTCGCCTTTTTCGGCAATTTTCACCGTCGCGTCGTGGTGCACCCTGCCTGCCGTATGACAGGCACCACTACCCTGCGGCGAGCCGCGGAACGCGTCCCACCACGTGTGATCATGTCACGGAGAAAGGTCAGGTGACCTGCAACGACGCGCCGACTACCAGCCGCGCTCGGCCAGACGGTGCGGCTGCGGGATCTCGTCGACGTTGATGCCGACCATGGCCTCGCCCAGGCCGCGCGAGACCTTGGCGATGACGTCGGGGTCGTCGTAGAACGTGGTGGCCTTGACGATGGCCGCGGCGCGCTTGGCCGGGTCGCCCGACTTGAAGATGCCCGAGCCCACGAACACGCCCTCGGCGCCGAGCTGCATCATCATCGCGGCGTCGGCCGGGGTGGCGATGCCGCCCGCGGTGAACAGCACGACCGGCAGCTTGCCGGTCTTGGCGACCTCGGCGACCAGCTCGTACGGGGCCTGCAGCTCCTTGGCGGCGACGTACAGCTCGTCTTCGGGCAGCGAGGTGAGGCGCTTGATCTCGGCGCGGATCGTGCGCATGTGGGTGACGGCGTTGGAGACGTCGCCGGTGCCGGCCTCGCCCTTGGAGCGGATCATCGCCGCGCCCTCGGTGATGCGGCGCATGGCCTCGCCCAGGTTGGTGGCCCCGCACACGAACGGCACGGTGAACTGCCACTTGTCGATGTGGTTGGCGTAGTCGGCCGGGGTCAGCACCTCCGACTCGTCCACGTAGTCGACGCCGAGCGCCTGCAGCACCTTGGCCTCGACGAAGTGGCCGATGCGGGCCTTGGCCATCACGGGGATCGACACGGCGCTGATGATGCCGTCGATCATGTCGGGGTCGCTCATCCTGGACACGCCGCCCTGGGCACGGATGTCGGCGGGCACGCGCTCGAGGGCCATCACGGCGACCGCGCCGGCGTCCTCAGCGATTTTGGCCTGCTCGGGGGTGACGACGTCCATGATGACGCCGCCCTTGAGCATCTCGGCCATGCCGCGCTTGACACGGGCGGTTCCGGTGACGGGGGTGCTTTCAGGCGTGCTGGTGGACACGGTCATCCTCACGGCTCTCACGGCTGGTCGGTAAGTTATCAACCCCATGGTAGGTCCTGATGGACCCCTCCCCCGACATGCCAAGATGTCAGGATTTATCGCCGTACTTAGACACATCGGCGACCAAGAATCACCGCTGCCGAAGGAGCTCGACCTTAGGGGATGACGGGCTTGCGGCTGGCCAGCGCGATCCACACCTGGCCCGGCGCGAAGTTCATCGGCTCGCCGCTCTCCGTGGTGAACGTCGTGCCGACGTCCTCCGATTCCCGCTCCCAGTTCGCGTTGTACGCCTTGCCGTCGCGCAGCACGATCGCCTTGCCCTTGCCCGTGGTGTGCACGAGCGGCGTGTAGCTCTGGTTCTTGTCGTGGAACTCCGAGCGCTCGGTCTTGGTGTACTGCACGACGATCGTGGGCGCGCTCAGCTGGCCGCCCTCCGCCGCCATGTCCTTCTTGCCGTCCTGCCAGATCAGCCACTGCTGCTTGGCCTCCGACCAGGCGAAGGTGAAGCGCGCCGCGGGCCACTTGACCGTGTACGACTTCTTGTCCACGCCGCCCTCGGCGGGAGCGTCGCCGAAGGTGAGGCCGATGTCCTTGGCCTTGCTCGCCTTGGGCGCCTTGGACAGGAGATCCTTGGTGTTGGCGAACAGGTTGTAGGGGGCGAAGCGGCCGGGCTGGCGGAAGAACGCGCCCGGATTGCGCGTGTCACCCACGTCGAACAGCGACGCCTTGGCCACGAACGGCAGCATCTTGGTCTGCACGCCCGAGTAGGCGAAGGCCGGCTTGCCGAACTGCGGCGTGATGTGCAGGTCGGAGATGCGGGCGCTGCGGACGGGGCCCACCTTGGGGGGCAGCTTGGAGGAGAAGATCGCCATGAGCCGGGTCAGGCCCGCCTCGACCTGCTCGATGTAGACGAGGTCCGCGCTCTTGAGCCCGAGCTGCGGCTTGCCCGCCGCGGTGTTCTCGATCTTCACCGCGAGCACCGGCTTCAGCGCGTCGTACGGCTTGCCGGTGAACGGATGCCCCTTGGCCTCCTCCGTGGGCTCCTCGCTGGGTGCCGCCGTGGCCGCCTGGGGCGCCTTCCCCGGAGCGGGCTCGTCCGAGGAGCAGGCCGCCACGGGCAGCAGCACGGACGCGCCCGCCAGTGTGACCGTGATCAACCGGGATAGCCGCACGTCAAACACACTCCTCGCTTCAGCCCAGAAAACGGGATGAAGCTTACTGGCTTCCTCAAATCAGGTCATTCAGTTGCCATAGTCGCCGGCGGATTGTCATCAATCTCGAAGAATCGCGGATATTCCGTATGCCCCGCCAGGCGCAGGGTTCTGGCAAGCCAGCGCCGCTGAGCGGTACGGGTGACCGCCACGGCGTTGTTGTAGAAACGGCGCGAGTAGACCACCTTGGCCACGGCGGCGTCGAGCTCCTCCAGCAGGTCGCCGCCGCCCGGCGATTCCGAGAGCTTCTCCCTGAACCGCTCCTGGTCCACGGCGGCGCGCAGGGCACGCGACAGGTCGCTCTCGGCGTGCTCACGCTCCTCGGGCCCGGCCGTCCTCGCCTCGTGCGCCGCGGCGGCCAGCACCAGGGACGTGGCGGGGTCGAGCAGGCGCGACCCGGCCAGCTCCAGCACCACCGCCCTGCGCCGCATCAGCGCGGCGTCCAGCGACTCCTGGGCCAGCTCGAGCCGGATGTGCAGGCGGTCGAGCCGGCCCGCCCGCCAGGAGATGTAGACGGCCGTGAGCACCACGACGATGCCCACGATCAGCACGATCATGGTCGAGGTCAACGGTCACCCTCCGCGTGCCGACAAGCCCGCCCCAGAATCACAGGTCACCCTCCACACGCCCGGAAGCGCGCCGCAGCGTCACAGGTCCTCCTCCACGCGTCCGGCGCCACCCGTGGTGACGGTCTCGTAGACGCGTACGACGTCGCGTGCCACCGTCGACCAGTCGTACTTCCGCACCGCCACCAGCGCCTCGGCGGCCAGCTTGGCGCGGCGCTCCGGCGCGTCGAGCAGCGCCGCGGCCTCGCGCGCCAGCGAGGCCGCGTCGCCGTTGGCGAACAGCGCCCCCGCCTGCCCGTCGCCGAGCACCTTGCGGAAGGCCGGGATGTCGCTGGCCAGCACCGTCGCCCCGGACGCCATGGCCTCGGCCAGCACGATGCCGAAGCTCTCGCCCCGCGTGTTGGGTGCGCAGAAGACGTCGACCGAGTGGTACGCGCGGATCTTGTCGGCCTCGCTCACCATGCCCAGCACGGTCACCCGGTCGTGGAACTGCTTTGGCACCCGCTCGTACACGTCCTTGGCGTCGCCCGGCCCGGCGATCAGCAGCTTCACCCCGGGCCGCTCGGCCGCCAGCGTCCTGAACGCGTCGAGCAGGATCGGCAGGCCCTTGCGCTCCTCGTCCATCCGGCCCAGGAAGCCGATCGTGGTGCCGTCGGGCCCCCAGCCGTCGAGCGGCTCTGCCTCGGTGTAGCGGGAGACGGTGACGCCGTTCGGGATCAGCACGGCGTCGCCGCCGAACTGCTCGACCAGGCTCTTGCGGGCCGCGTCGGAGACCGCGATGCGGCCCATCAGCTTCTCCAGCGCGCTGCGCAGCAGCGGCTCGGCCACCGCGATGGCCCGCGAGCGCGTGAACGACGCGTGGAACGTGGCCACGATCGGCCCCCTGGCCGCCCAGCAGGCCAGCACGCCCAGGCTCGGGATCAGCGGCTCATGGATGTGCAGCACGTCGAACTCCCCCGTGCGCACCCACCGCCGCACCCGCGCGGCCGACAGGAAGCCGAACGACATCCTGGCCACCGACCCGTTGTACGGCACCGGCACCGCCCGGCCCGCGCCCGTCACGTAGGCGGGCAGCTCGTCGTCGTCGGCCGCCGGCGCGATCACCGAGACGTCGTGCTCCTGCGCCATCAGAGCCTGGGCCAGGTCGTCGATGTGCTGTTTGACCCCGCCCGGCATGTCCCACGAATAGGGGCAGACGATGCCGATTCTCATCGCGGGAGGTCCTCCAGCCACAGCCGCTGCAACATGTGCCAGTCCTCCGGATGCTCGGAGATGCCCTTCTCGAAGACGTCGGCCAGCGCCTGCGCCACCGCCGCGACCTTCTCCTTCCTGGTGCCCTCGGCGGGCACCGGGATCTCCTCGTGGATGTGGATGCCCCAGTCGTCGCCCACGTTGTAGAGGATGGCGGGCAGCAGCGCGGCCCCCGTCTGCACGGCCAGCAGCGGCGGCCCCGCGGGCACCTTGGTGGCCGCGCCGAAGAAGCGCACTTCGACACCGCTCTTGGTCAGGTCGCGCTCGGCGGGCAGGCACACCACGCCGCCCCTGCGCACCCGGATGGCCAGCGTGGCGAAGTTGTGCCCGTCGCCGCCGGTGAGCGGCAGCACCTCCATGCCGAGCCCCTCGCGGAAGGCCACGTACCGGCGGAACAGCGACTCCGGCTTGAGCCGCTCGGCCACGGTCGCGAACGGGTGGCCGACGCCCACCAGCCACGCGCCCGCCTGGTCCCAGTTGCCCATGTGCGGCAGCGCGAGCACCACGCCCCTGCCGGCCGCCACGGTGGTGTGGACGTGCTCGGCGCCGATGACGTGGCTGCGGCGCACGATCTCCTCGACATCCATCGACGGCAGCCGGAAGATCTCGTGGAAGTAGCGGAAGTACGAGCGCATGCCCGCCCTGCTGAGCTCGCGCAGCTCACGGCTGCCCACGTCGAGCCCGGTCACCCTGGCCAGGTTGGACTCCAGCCGGCTCACGGACCTGCCCCGCCTGCGCCAGATCCGGTCGGCCAGGAAGCGGAAGACCGCGGCCGTGGGCCGCTCGGGCAGCAGCGGCACGAGCTTCCAGCCGGCCGCGAAGCCCGCGGCCACGACGCGGTCGGCGAAAGACGCGTTATCGCTCATCTCTCCTCGTCTGCTGGTAGACCGCCACCACACGCTGCGCCACGGTGATCACGCTGGCCGCCGCGAGCAGCCACATGCCCACAGGCAGGATGTACGGAACGCCGAGCCCGGAGAAACAGGCCGCGACGAGCGCCACGACCAGCCGCTCCGGCCGCTCGGCCAGCCCCACGTCGGCCGTCAGCCCGAGCCCCTCCGCCCTGGCCTTGGCGTACGAGACGAGGGCGCCCGCGATCAGGCACACCAGCGTCACCGCGGCCATCAGCGTGTCATGCCGGGAGATGAAGTAGAGGATCAGCCCGGCGAAGATGGCCGCGTCGGCCACCCGGTCGAGCGTGGAGTCGAGGAACGCCCCCCAGGTGGTGCCGCCCTTCCCGCCGAGCCTCGCCACCACTCCGTCGAGCAGGTCGAACAGCACGAAAACGGTGATCACGAGGGCGCCCCAGGTCAGCTGTCCCAGGGGGAAGAAGAGCAGGGCCGACACCACCGTGCCGAGGGTGCCGATCGCCGTGACGGCGTTCGGGCCGATCCCGCGGCCGACGAGGGCCCTGCCCAGCGGGGTGAGTATCCGGGTCATGGCCGGGCGCAGGAGTTTGAGCATCGCCGTCCGATCGTAGGCCATGGAACGCCTGACAACTTTCTTTGCCCCGCCCCCCTTGTGATATCCGCCACACGGGTATTTGGTGAACACACCGCGTCCATGCGGTTTCTGTCACCTTCCGCGCGGGTGCGGTCACGGGATCGTCGCCTGCACTGAGGAGCGGAGAAGCGTAGCGACCAGCGTTGAGGGAAGTCGACGGGTCCCGGCGTCGGAGCCAAGCCTCACCCAGATGAGGCCGTGACAAGGCGAGGGAGCGCCGCCGCCTGGACTGAGGAGCGTCGGGAGCGAAGCGACCGGAGCGACGAGGGAAGGCGGCGGCTCCACAGCGACCGAGCCGGCCTCACGGAGTGAGGCCAATGAACAAGGAGGCCGAAGTGGCAGAACGGAACCCAGGCGCCGTGGGAGCCGCGGGCAGGGCACCCGCGGCCGACAGGGCGGAAGCGATACGCAATGTCGTACTGGTCGGCCACTCAGGAGCGGGTAAGACGACCCTCGTCGAGCAGCTGCTGACCGCGACGGGCACCATCCAGCGCCCGGGACGCGTGGAGGACGGCAACACGGTCAGCGACTTCGACGAGGTCGAGGTGCGGCAGCAGCGGTCGGTGAACCTCTCCGTGGCGCCGCTGGTCCACAACGGCATCAAGGTCAACCTGATCGACACCCCGGGATACGCCGACTTCGTGGGCGACCTGCGCGCCGGACTGCGCGCGGCGGACGCCGCCCTGTTCGTGGTGTCGGCCGCGGAGGGTATCGACGGGCTGACGCAGATGCTGTGGGAGGAGTGCGCCCAGGTCGGCATGCCGCGGGCGGTCGTGATCACCAAGATCGACCACCAGCGGGCCGACTTCGACGAGGTGCTCACCACCTGCCAGGACGTTTTCGGCGACGGCGTCGCGCCGCTCTACCTCCCGGTGATCACCAATGGCAACGTCAACGGGCTGATCGGGCTGCTGTCCGAGAAGTTCTACAACTACGCCACGGGCACGCGTACGGAGAAGGAGCCCGGCGCGGACTACGCGGCGCAGATCGAGGAGCGCCGCGGCGAGCTGATCGAGGGGATCATCCAGGAGAGCGAGGACGAATCGCTCATGGAGCGGTACCTCGGCGGCGAGCACCTCGACACCAAGGTCCTCGTGGCCGACCTGGAGAAGGCCGTCGCGCGCGGCAGCTTCTACCCGGTGCTGTGCAGCGGGCTCGGCGTCGGCGCCGAGGAGCTGCTGGAGATCGTGACGCAGGGCTTCCCGTCGCCTCTCGAACATCCCATGCCCGAGATCACCGACCTGTCCGGCAAGCCGGTCAAGTACATCACGTGCGACGCGGACGGCCCGCTCGTGGCCGAGGTCGTCAAGACCACCAGCGACCCGTACGTGGGCCGCATCAGCCTCGTACGCGTCTTCTCCGGCACGCTGCGCCCCGACATGACCGTGCACGTGTCCGGCCACGGCCTGGCCGACCGCGGGCACGAGGACCACGACGTGGACGAGCGCATCGGCACGCTGACCAGCCCGCTGGGCAAGCAGCAGCGCCCGGCGGCCAAGGGCGTCGCGGGCGACATCGTGGCGGTGGCCAAGCTGTCGCGGGCCGAGACCGGGGACACGCTGTCCGACGCCGACCACCCGCTGCTGATGACCTCGTGGGCCATGCCCGACCCGCTGCTGCCGGTGGCGATCAGGGCCAGGTCGAAGGCCGACGAGGACAAGCTCGCGCAGGCCCTCGGCAGACTGGTGGCCGAGGACCCGACGCTGCGCCTGGAGAACAACGCCGAGACCAAGCAGCTCGTGCTCTGGTGCATGGGCGAGGCGCACACCGACGTGCTGCTCGACCGCCTGGCCAAGCGCTACGGCGTCGAGGTGGAGCGGGTCGAGCTGCGGGTGCCGCTGCGCGAGACGTTCGGCGGCAAATGCCAGGCGATGGGCCGCAACGTCAAGCAGACCGGCGGCCACGGCCAGTACGCGATCTGCCATCTCGAGGTCGAGCCGCTGCCGTCGGGCGCCGGGTTCGAGTTCGTGGACAAGATCGTCGGTGGCGTGGTGCCGCGGCAGTTCATCCCGTCGGTGGAGAAGGGCGTGCGGGCCCAGATGGAGCGGGGCGTCGTGGCCGGCTACCCGATGGTGGACGTGCGCGTCACCCTGTACGACGGCAAGGCCCACTCGGTCGACTCGTCCGACATGGCCTTCCAGATCGCCGGCCAGCTCGCGCTCAAGGAGGCGGCGTCGAAGGTGCCGACACTGCTGCTGGAGCCGGTGGACGAGCTGTCGGTGCTGGTGGCCGACGACTACGTGGGGTCGGTGATGTCCGACCTGTCGTCGCGGCGCGGCCGGGTGCTCGGCACCGAGCCCGTCGGCACCGGGCGCACGCTGGTCAAGGCGGAGGTACCCGAGCTGGAGATCACGCGGTACGCCATCGACCTGCGATCCATGTCACACGGCACGGGGACGTTCCAGCGGACGTTCCTGCGCTACGAGCCGCTGCCGCCCAACCTCGCGAGCAAGCTGGCATCCGCCGGGGAGTAGGGCCTGGAGCGAGGCTGTGAGGAGCCGGGAGGGGACATTGCTCCCTCCCGGCCCAGCCCAGCTCTTTTGTCACAGTAATATCACGAGTCGATTTCGATTTTCCGTCCCGAGCATCCCGGAGCAGCTGCCACACTGGGTGGCATTATGCGAACTGGACGCCCACTTCTGGCCGCTGCTGCCCTCGCGGTCGTCACCACCGCCGCCGCATATGTCTTCGGCCCCGGAGCCGGGGAGAGCCCAGCAGCGAGCAAGAAGAAGACGGCCGTCGCCGCCGCCCCGGTCGCGGCCTGCAAGGCCGACGCCCGCTATCCCAAGCGCCAGCTGCGCGGGTTGTGGATCGCCACGACCACCAACCTCGACTGGCCCTCCAAGCCCGGGCTCTCGCCCGACCGGCAGCGGGCCGAGTACGTCAAGATCCTGGACGCCGCGGCCAAGCGCAACTTCAACGCGGTCTTCGTCCAGGTACGACCCGCCTCCGACGCGGTCTACAAGTCGTCGCTGGAGCCGTGGACGCAGTACCTGACGGGCAAGGCGGGCAAGGACCCGGGGTGGGATCCGCTGCCGTTCCTCATCGACGAGGCGCACAAGCGGGGCATGGAGTTCCACGCCTGGTTCAACCCGTACCGCGCCTCCTACGGCGACGACCCCGCCAAGCTGCCCGCCAACCACCCGGCGCGCCGGCATCCGGACTGGACGGTCAAGTACGGCGGCCGCCTCTACTACAACCCGGGCCTGCCCGCCGTCCGCGACCACGTGACCAAGGTCATCACCGACGTGGTGTCCCGGTACGACGTGGACGGGGTGCACTTCGACGACTACTTCTACCCGTACCCGGAGCCGGGGCAGACGTTCGACGACTCGGCGGCGTTCGCGAAGTACGCCGACGGCAAGAAGCTGGCCGCCTGGCGGCGCGAGAACGTCAACAAGCTCGTCGCCCAGGCGGACAAGGCCGTCCACGCCACCAAGGACTACGTCAAGTTCGGCATCAGCCCCTTCGGGATCTGGCGCAACAAGTCGAACGATCCGACCGGCTCCGACACTTCGGGCATGTCCGCGTACGACTCGATTTATGCGGACGCGCGCGCCTGGATCAAGGCGGGCACCGTCGACTACGTGCTGCCCCAGCTCTACTGGCCGCGCGGCCACAAGCTGGCCGACTACGACACGCTGGTCTCCTGGTGGTCCAAGGAGGTCAAGGACACGGACGTGCAGCTGTACATCGGCGAGGGGCTCTACCGGGTCGGCGCCAAGGACGACCGGGCCTGGACGAAGCCGGGCGAGCTGGCCGCCGAAGTGGGCTCGAACCGGGAGCACAAGCAGGTCAAGGGCGACGTCTACTTCAGCGCCGCCAACCTGCTCGCGAACCCTCTGGGCGCGATCGACCGCGTCGCCAAGACCTACTACGCCCGTCCCGCCCTGCTGCCCCTGATCGAGGACCGCGGCGGCGACGCCCCGGCCCCGCCCGCCGGGGTGAAGGCCTCCGGCTCCCAGCTGTCGTGGACGCCTTCCCAGGGGGCCCGGGCGTACGCGGTGTACCAGGTGCCGAAGTCCGGCAAGGACTGCCACAGCACGGACGCCCGCAACCTGGTGGCCATCGTCACCAGCCCGTCGTTCACGGCCAAGTCGGAGGGCACCTACCTGATCACGGCGCTTGACCGGCTCCAGCACGAGAGCAAGGGGGTCAAGGCGAAGGTGGAGGCCGTCTGACCTCGTGACGGCGCCCCCGGCACGTACACCCGCACCCGTCACCCCAGGGAAACGGTGCACGTGATACATGCGGCGCATGAGAGGGTAGGCGGGTCTGGTGGCGCCGGAACATGACCTTGCTCAACCGTGCCACGCAACATCGATCGCGGGAGGTCATCGGGGTGAGGCGCGCGCTAGTCGTACTGGCCGTGCTGATCGGCCAGATACTGGCCGGTCAAGGGCTGTTCACCGGACCGGCCCAAGCAGCCGGACAGGAGACCGCCGGACGGGTGGCGCTCATCGGCGTGTCCGGGCTGCACTGGAACGACCTCACCCAGGCCGACACCCCCAACCTGTGGGAGCTGGCCAGGTCGAGCGCGATCGGCTCGCTGTCCATCCGCACCGTCGGCAGTGTGACCTGCCCCTACGACGGATGGCTGACCGTGTCGGCGGGCACCAGGTCGGCGGCCGGATACTGGTGCGGCGCGCCCCCCACGCCCGAGCAGCAGGGCGCGGGCGCGGTCATCCCCGACTACCGCTACCTCACCGACGTGGCGGGGCAGCGCAACGCCGGCACCCTGGGCGAGTCGCTGAAGGCGGCCGGGCAGTGCTCGATCGCGATCGGTCCCGGCGCCGCTCTGGCGCTGGCCGACCGTGAGGGCGCGGTCCAGCGGTACCACCCGTCCCCGCTGCAGGTCGGCACCGCGGACCTCCAGCAGTGCCGGATGATCGCCATGGACGTGGACGACCTGGTGCTCCCCTACCTGACCGGCGGGAAGCTGCCCAAGGTGCCCGACGCGCTCAGCCCCGCCGAGCGCCGCGACGCGCTGCGGATGGCCGACGCCAAGGCGGGCGCGCTGCTGTCGGTCCTGCCCGCCGACACGACGGTGCTGCTGGCGGGCCTGGCTGACACCGGCTCCGTGCCCCACCTGCGGGTGGCCGCGCTGCGCGAGCCCGGCGCGCAGGGGCATCTCCTGGGCGCGGCCTCCACGCACCGCGAGGACATCTCGATCCTGCCCGACCTGACCGCCACCGTGCTGACCAAGCTCGGCGTGCCGGTCCCGAGCACCGTGATCGGCGTGCCGCTGCAGGTGGGCGGCCCCGGCGCGACGTTCCAGCAGCTCCAGCGGGCCGACGCCACCGCGCAGGCCATCCGCTCGATCAAGGGCATCTACTTCACGGCCGTGGCGGTGCTCCAGGTGCTGTTCTACCTGGTCGCGTTCCTGCTGCTGCGCCGCCGCAAGGGCCTGGCACCGGTACGTTTCGCGGCCGTCGCCCTGGCCTCCCTGCCCGTCTCCAGCTACCTGGTCAACCTGCTGCCCTGGTCGAGCCTGCCGCAGCTGATCGCCGGGGTGCTCGGATGGGCCGCGGTCGTCACCGGGGTGGCGTTCGCGGGGCCGTGGCGGCGCAGACCGCTCGGCCCGCTGGCGGTGGTGGCCGGGCTCACCGCGCTGACGCTGGCGGGCGATCTGCTGACCGGTACGACGTTGCAGCTCAACAGCGTGATGGGCTACAGCGCCGACGTCGGGGCCCGCTACTACGGGCTGGGTAACATCCCGTTCGCGCTCCTGGCCACCGGCACCCTCCTCGCCACCACGGTCATCGCGCACCGGTGGCCCGGCAAGGTGGGGCTGGCCGCGATCGTGGTCCTGGGGGCGTTCGCGATGGTCCTCGGCGGGTCCGGGATGGGGAGCGACTTCGGCGGTGTGATCGCGTTCGTGCCGGGCATCGCGGTGACCGCGCTGATCCTGGCGGGCAAGCGGGTCTCGCTGGTGAAGCTGGGCGCGTTCCTGGTGGCCGGCGGGGTGATCGTGATGACGTTCGCCTGGCTCAACTACCTGAAGCCGGCGGACGAGCAGACGCACCTGGGCAGGTTCGTGGGGCAGGTGCTGACCGGCGAGGCGTTCGACGTCATCCTGCGCAAGCTGCAGGCCATGCTGGCCACCCTGCTCAGCCCCAACCTGATGCCCATCGTGATCGCCGCCGCCGCGTTCCTCGTGTACGCGATCATGCGGCCCGAGCAGGCGTCCGCCGGGGTGGTGCCGGCCGCGTTCGAGCACTCCCCCGCGCTGCGTGCCGGGCTGATCGGCACGCTGGTCAGCGGAGTGGTGGGCATGCTCGTCAACGACTCGGGCGCGGCCGTGCTCTCCATGGCGCTGGCGCTGGCCGTACCGCTCCTGCTGGCCACCGGCATCGGGGCCCTGCGGCGCGACCGCGAGCCCGTCGCCGGATCCGTCTCGGACTTAACTCCCGCGACGAAGTGACGCCGCCCCGCGGGTGGCGCCACCGGAGCGTGGCGGGCCGGAGGGTCAGTCCCAGGCGTCGGCGAGCAGTTGGCGGGTGTCGCGGAGCAGCTGCGGCAGGACCTTGGTCTGGGCGACGACCGGCATGAAGTTCGTGTCGCCGCCCCACCTGGGCACCACGTGCTGGTGCAGGTGCGCGGCGATGCCCGCCCCGGCGACGTGGCCGAGGTTCATGCCGACGTTGAAGCCCTGCGCCCCGCTGGCCTTGCGCAGCGCGCGCAGCGACTTCTGCGTGAACTCGCCCAGCTCCACCAGCTCGGCCGCCACCAGCTCGTCGTAGTCGGACACGTGCCGGTAGGGGACCACCATCAGGTGGCCGGAGTTGTACGGGTAGAGGTTGAGCACGGCGTAGACCGTCTCACCCCTGGCGACGATCAGGCCGTCCTCGTCGCTCATCTTGGGGATCGCGTCGAACGGGCAGCCGTCCTCGGGGCCGTTGCCCGTCGGTTTGTTCTCGCCCTTGATGTAGGCCATGCGATGCGGGGTCCACAGACGCTGGAAGTTGTCGGGGGCCCCGGCCCCTGCCTGATCGTGCATAACTAGCAGCATAGGACCACGGGCGAACAGGGGCCTCTTCCGGCGGGCGGGCGGCCCTTAGGGTGAGGGCCATGACGGATCAGCTCTCCCCCATGCCTACCGACTGGCAGCGCGCACTGGCCATCGTCGCGCACCCCGACGACCTCGAGTACGGCTGCGCGGCGGCCGTGGCCTCCTGGACCGACGAGGGTCGTGAGGTCGCGTACGTGATCGTCACCAGGGGCGAGGCCGGCATCGACACGCTCTCCCCCGCCGAGGCCGGGCCGCTGCGCGAGAGGGAGGAGCGGGCCAGCGCGGCCGTCGTCGGAGTGACGAGCGTGGAGTTCCTCGACCATCCCGACGGAGTCATCGAATACGGCACCGCGCTCAGGAAGGACATCGCCGCCGCCATCCGCAGGCACCGGCCCGAGCTGTTGATCACCCTGAACCCGGACGACACGTGGGGCGGCGGAACGTACTGGAACACGCCGGACCACCGAGCCGTCGGCAGGGCCGTGCTGGACGCCGCCGGAGACGCGGGTAATAGGTGGATATTTCCGGACACGGAGGCCGAGCCCTGGAACGGCGTCCGCTGGGTCGCCGTCGCGGGCGCCGACTCCCCCACCCACGCCGTCGACGTCACCGACGGCCTGGAGCGCGGCGTGCGCTCGCTCATGGAGCACCGCGCCTACATCGAGGCGCTCACCGATGAGGACCCCGAGACGTA